>NZ_JBKFAL010000014.1:0-144042 GCF_053345625.1 Methylobacterium sp. D53M | reverse complement strand
ACCGGTCGCGCGGTTCGTGTTTGCTGGTGACATGGTGGCTGGCGTAGCCGATCACGCTCCATTGTCGAGCTTCGTGATCGACGTATCTCAACGACTTTTGCGACCCTGACTCGTCTCGGATTCGCGATCTCCACACTCGGAAGTGTCGGCTCGGAAGCAGCCTTCCTGCTTTCGACCCGACGCGGTCGTTCACGACTGACGCGGCTGCCTCTATAAGCGGACGTAGCAGAGCCCTGGAGGCCGTATGCTCGTCGTCCTTGGCGGACTACCCGGCACAGGCAAGACGACCCTGGGAAAGGCCCTCGCGGTCAAGCGTTCTGCCGCCTACGTCCGCGTGGACGAGATCGAGCATGCGCTGACCCACCATGCGAAATTCGGCCCCGAGATCGGTGCGACAGGTTACGTTGTGGCCTTCGCCGTGGCCGCATCGAACCTCAGGCTCGGCAGCCTGGTGATCGCCGACAGCGTCAATCCTGTCCCGGAGAGTCGACAGGGCTGGCGGGACGTAGCGCACCGAGAGGCCGCGCGCCTCCTTGAGATCGAGGTCATCTGTAGCGATGGGGTTGAGCATCGACGCCGCGTCGAGGCCAGAATCGCGGACATAGCCGGGTTCGAGCTTCCCTCTTGGTCGTCAGTCGTGGAACGCGACTACGTACCGTGGACCTCGCCCAGGCTCGTGGTGGATACGGCTCTTCTCACGCGGGACGAGGCGGTCGCCGCGATCGAGGCCGCGATCGACGGATTATCCGGAGGGGCGCCCCCAGCCTCCTGAGCGGTGGTCCACCTTCTCCCGATGCGGACGGGCCGCTGCCGACTCAACGCAGTCGTACACGAGCGGTCGAACGACAATCGAAAGCGGAAGTGTTTTCCGCCACTGCCCCAGCAGTGATGAGCCTATTGCGGCCGCTCAACTGAACGCGACGGCTCCCCGGGGAGCAGCCGTGCTCGCTGGCTGCCGCTGCAGGCACTCTTCAAGGTTCGATGAGTTCGACCTGATCCGCAGGCAGCGAACGCCACCAAGCGCCAGACGCACGGAATGCCTCATAGGCTAACCGTAGGACATACTCCGGCTGACAGTGCGCCGGGTCGATCTCGCGGCGGGCCTCGTTGCGGGCGAGGAGCATTTCCCAGGATAGGTCGAACACCTTCCACTCGACCGGGAGGCCATAACGGTCGATGACCTCAAGCTCGGCTTCGAACACCTCTTGGTTCAGGTGGGTGTCGGCCATCACAACGCTGAACCCCGCCGCCAGGGCTTCATCCAGGGCAGCGACCTTCACACCGTGGAGCAGTCGGCGCGCCCTCTCGTCCCAGTCCGTCCCGCGCACCTGCCAGTAGACCTGACGGTCCGGCGGCCAGAATGTCTGGCGCAGGTCGTCCAGGGTGAGGTGCACCCAGCCCTGCAGCGGGTCGTACCGGCGCGCGTAGGTCGTCTTGCCCGCGCCGGGGCACCCGATCAGCCCGACGACCCTCTGACGGCGCGGGGATGCCTCAACGTCCATCGAGCGTGGGCTTAAGCATGGTTGGCGGCGTCCTCGTCGAGCTCGGGGTCGGCCTCGACGGTCTCGCCTCGCAGGTAGCGCGCCTGGACCTCGGCGACACGGCGAGCAGCCTGCGCGTGGCGATTCGACACGAGGCTGTCCTGGCCGAGATCCCCGCCGCGCTTAACCGCGAGCAGATCCGGGTCACCCCAACGGTCGAGGAGTACTTGAAAGGCGTCGTGCCGAGCAACGTCGAAGGCGACGCGCTGACCCATCATGTCCTTGTAGGGGTGCGCCGGATGAATGCCGGCGCAAGGGACCCAGCCCGCCGGGATCGGGGTGGTCGCCGCGTGCGTGCGGCCGCCGCGCAGGAGCTTGGGCAGGACGTGCGTGTGGGGCCCCTCCGGGCTGGTACCGCCAGGCCCCGGGATCGGGGCGTAGACCTCGATGCGGCCGATCCGGGCGAGGAATACCCGGTGGGGGCTCAGCGCGACGAGTTGGCGGCCGATGGGGTTTGCAGGGTCGAACAGGGGAAGCCCGACGCCGGACCGGAGACAGGCGATGGCCTCCGGGTCGCTCGTGCGGACGCAGGCATCGACCGCCAGGAGGCCGAGGCCCAGGTCGAACAGGATGGCGTCGCAGTCCCGTTCGCGGGCGGCGTCCCGGTCCGGGCCGAGCTCCGTCACCACGCCGCGCCGGTTCATTGCGCAACTCGCCTCGGGCAGGCACAGAGCGACGGCATGGTTCCAGCCAGTCGCGACTGCGGTCTCATAGGCCACCGGGCGCAGGTCGGGACCGGGAGCGAGCGCGATGGCGCCCCGCTCCGTCGCCAAGCCCATGCGCCCGGCCGGCAGCGGCGATGTAGCCTCATCGGGATCGCGCATGAATTCGGCGATGGCGCCGAAGCTGCCGAGGCTCCAGGCGGTACCGGGATCGGCCAACGCCTCGCGCAGCAGGGTCGTGACCGCGTCAGCCTGTGATGGTGACGTCATCGCGTTCCTCCGTCGTGGTAGCCTCGGACCGCGTCCAGGGCAGGATGTATCGTGTTCCGTCGCAAGCCCAGCCCCGCTCGGCCGTGACACCGAACGCGCTGGCAAGCAGGACGTCGGTCAGGGCCTCCTCCGGGGTGCCGTCCGCGACGAGGCGGCCACCGGCCAGCACGACGATGCGGTCGCAGAACCGGGCCGCGAGCGTCAGGTCGTGCAGCACGGTCACGACACCGGTGCCGTCTCGGGAGATGCCTCGAAGAAGTGCCATCGCGTCGAGCTGGTGCGCTGGGTCGAGGGCCGTGACCGGTTCGTCGACGAGAAGCCACGGCGCCTCGACGGCAAGCGCCCGGGCGAGCAGCGCGCGCATGCGCTCGCCCGAGGAAAGGGTCGGCTCGGCTCGGTCAGCGAGATGGGCAATGTCCGTCCGCGCCATCGCCCGCGCCACCGCAATCTCGTCGGCCTCGGCCTGGGATGCGAACGCACGACGGTGCGGCAGCCGGCCGAGCGTCACGATCTCGCGAACCGTCATCGGCCAGCCGACGCCGGCCCCTTGGAACAGGGCGGCGATGCGGCGGGCACGCTCCTCGCGGGCCAAGCCGGACAACGGACGGCCGTCGAGGGTGACCTGACCCTGCGTCGGGACAAGGAGCCCCGCCAAGGCACGAAGAAGTGTGGTCTTGCCGGCTCCGTTCGGGCCAACCAGCCCGACGAAGCGGCCGGGCTCCAGGGCGAGACCGATGTCCGAAAGGATGGTCCGTCCATCCAGCGTGACCTTGATGTCGTGCAGGCTGACGCTCATGCCCGCCTCCCTCGGTTGCGCAGGAGCAGCACGATCAGGAACGGCGCCCCGACCAGAGCGGTCACCACGCCGAGCTTGAGTTCGGGCCGGGTGGCGAGCAGGCGCACGCCGATATCCGCCGCGAGGACCAGGACCGCCCCCGCGAGGCCGCTCGGCAGCAGGCACGCGCTGGGACGGGCACCGACGAAGGGTCGCATCAGGTGCGGCACGACGAGGCCGACGAAGCCGATGGCACCGGAGACCGCAACACCGCTCCCGACGGCCAGGGCCGCACCGGTGACGAGACGCAGGCGCACAGAGACCAAGCCAACCCCGAGGCTCGCGGCGGTGTCCTCGCCAAGCGTCAGGGCGTCGAGGGCGGAGCCGGTCGACAGCATGAGGGCCCAGCCGACAACCACCAGCGGCAGGCACAGGAGCACGTGGTCCAGGCTGCGGTCGCTTAGCGAGCCCATCAGCCAGAAGACGATCTCCAGGGCCGCATAGGGATTCGGCGACAGGTTCAGCGCCAGCGCGGTCAGCGCCCCGGCTAGGCTGGACAGGCCGACTCCCGCGAGGATCAGCCCGAGGGTACTGCTGCCTCGGGCCGCGAGCGCGTTCAGGAGGAGCGCGGCAAGACCGGCACCGGCGATGCCGCCGAGCGGCAGGGCAAGGCTCATGGTAGCGGCGAAACCGCCGTAGAAGACGACGACCGCACCGAGAGCCGCGGCCGAGGAGATGCCGAGGATGCCCGGGTCCGCGAGCGGATTGCGCAGGTAGCCCTGCATCGCGGCGCCGGTCAGGCCGAGGCTGAAGCCGACCAGCACTCCGAGCAGGGCGCGCGGGATGCGAAGCTCCCACAGGACCAGGGCCGGAAGCGTCGTGCGACTGGCGACGAGGTCTGGGAAGGCGGCGGGCACGTCGAAGGGCGCGTAGCCGATGGTGATGGAGGCGAGCGTCAGCGAGAGGGTGGTGAGCCCGAGGACGGCGATGAGGGTTCGCCGGGCGCGCGGCGTACCGTGGCGACGGGAGGCCTTTGGACGGAGCGAGGTGACCGGCGCGTTCATGGCTGAGGCGCCTGCGTATTCGCTGCCTCGGCGAGGCGCGCCACCACCTCCGCGACCTGAGGACCGGGACAGGTCCAGAAGCGGTTCGGGATGTCGACCGTCCAGTGCGCCCGCGCGAGAGCCCGAAAAACCGGATGGTGCAGGAGCGTGTCGGCGAGCGATGGCGAGCCCGGTGCGCCCTCATCGACGACAATCAGGTCCGGGTTCGCCAGCGCCGCGGCCTCGAGGGGCACCTGCCCGAAGCGGTCACGCCCGATCTCGGCCGAGACGTTGACGAGGCCGGCGGCGCGGATCAGCGCGTCTCCGAGCCCGCCGGGTGCCACCGTGAAGGCGTTCGGGCGCATCACCAGGGCGCGGAGAGGCCGCTTGGCCGGCACGATGGCGGCAAGTCGCGCATCGAGCGCCGCCACCATCGCCTCGCCCCGTTCGGGATGGCCGAGCGCCGCCGCGACCTGCCGGACCTGTGCGCGGATGCCGTCGAGGTCGGTCGGCACGCCGAGTTCGAGCACGGGGGTGCCGACGCGTTTAAGCATGCCCACCGTCGTGCGAGTCGTGAAGGCACCGGCGATCACGAGGTCGGGCTTCAGGGCCACGACCTCCTCGGTAAGACCACGCGTGACCGGCAGCCCGACAGCCTGGCTCGCGACCGTCGACCCGCGCGGGTCACGTGCGAGGTAGCTGACGGCCAGCACCTGGTCGCGGTCCGCCAGCCGCAGGACGAGCTCGTCAGCGCAAAGGTTCATCGAGACCACGCGCACGGGTGCCGCCGCCGCACCACTGGCTACGGCGGACATGACTGCCACGAGGGCGAGCGTGAGGCGCGACCTCATCCGCGACCTCAGAACGATGTCACGCGGACGCCGCCGTAGACGGCGAGCCCCGGACCCTGGAAGCCGGTCGGGTTCTGGTAGCGCTGGTCGAACAGGTTATCGATCCGCCCGAACACCGTCAGGGTCTCGCTCCAGGCGTAGTTGACCGACAGGTTCACCAGCGTGAAGCCGGGGGCCTTCAGGCGGGGCACGGAGAAGTCCCTGTTTCCGTCCACGAACGACCCCAGCACGATGAGCGTGCCGGTCATGGTCAGGCTCGGCATCAGGTTCCAGATCGCGGTGGCGCTGACCTTGTTGCGGGGCCGGCGCAGCAGCTCCTGGTGGGCGATCTCGTCCTTCGTCATCGTGGTGGTCCAGTCGAGCCGCCCGCTCCAGAACTCGTTGAAGCGCAGGGCGACGAAGCTCTCGGTGCCGTAGGCAGTCGCACGGCCGACGTTCACGTTGGTGGAGAAGGTCGGGTAGTAGGCCGTCTGGATCAGGTTTTTGAAGTCGGTCTGATAGTAGGTCGCGCCCACGGTCATGAAGCCGTCGAACAGCGGCTGCTCGAAGCCGCCGTCGAATCCGAAGCTCTCCTCGGGCCGCAGGTTCGGGTTCCCGAAGAAGCGGAAGCCCGGATAGTCCTGATAGAGCTGGCTTAGGGTCGGCGGCTTGAAACCGGTGCCGACGCTGCCCTTCAGGCGGGTCCCAGTGCCGGGCACGATGTAGCTCGGCGCCACCCGGAAGGTGGTCGCGCCGCCGAACTGGTCGTTCGCGTCGTGCCGGATGTTGGCGACCAGCGCGGCGCCCGCGAAGGGCATCGTCTGAAGCTCGGCGAAGCCGGCGGTGTTGCCATTGGACCGGTCGATGCCGGTCGTCTCGAAGCGCTCATCCTCGCGCTGGGCACCGAACAGCACGAGGTTGCCGGGTGAGAATTGCCAGTCGCCGCGGTAATCGAACCGGGTTCGTTCACCGAGGTAGGTGGTGGGCGTCGGCGGCGCTAGCGGGTCGAGCGGGCCGGCGAACAGGCGGTCGAACTTGGAGTAGTTCGCGCCGAAGACATTGTGGAAGCCCGGCACCGGCGTCCACTCGGCCTCGCCCCTCATAATCAGTTGCTGCTGGTCGTTGAGGTTACGGTACGGCAGCGGCGCGTACGGGAAGCCGCCGTCGGCCTGATCTAGATACGCGCTATCGGAGAAGCGCAGGACGTAGTTGAGACGGAACTCGTCGGTGAGTTGCGCCCCGAGCTTGGTCGAGACCGTCTTGATGTCGGTGAAGGCTGTCCGCAGCGGCACGCCGCGGGGCAGTAGCTCAAACGGGGTGATCTGGACGGCGGATTGACGGATGTGGCCGACCGACACCGAGTAGTCGAAGATCCCCTCCGAGCCCGAGATGTTGCCGAATTGGTTGAAGGTGCCGAACGAGCCGCCCTCGACGGTCGCCGTTGCCCGTGCCGGCCCTTCGCCACGCTTGGTCACAACGGAGATGACGCCGCCGATGGCGTCGGCTCCGTAGAGGCCGCTCTGTGGCCCACGCAATACCTCGATCCGCGAAAGGTCGTAGGTCTGCAACTGGCTGAAGTCGAAGGCGCGGTTCGGGGTCGAGGGGTCGTTGACGTCGATGCCGTCGATCTGGACCTTCACGTGGTTCGAGTTGGTGCCGCGGATGAAGACCGAAGTCTGACCGCCTGCGCCGCCGGTCTGCACGACGTTGAGGCCGGGCACCTGCTGGAGGGCATCCGGCACCGTCCGGCGCTGCTGCTCCTGCAGCAGGCGGTCGGTGAGCACGGTGACACTCGATCCTGTGTTGGCAATCGGCGTCGGCACGCCGGTGGCTGAGACCGAGATCTCAGACAAGGAGACCGCGGCCTGCGCGCCTTTCTGGGCATCGGCGAACGGCGCAGCGACCTGCTGCGCGAGGACGGGAATGGAGACGAGCAGCGCGGATACGGCGCAGGACAGCGCTAGGCTGCGCCGAAGCGCGGAAGGGACGGAACAGGACACGGGACGGCCTCGGGGGACGGCTGTGGCACGTCACCGCGAACGAGGCCTCGGCGGCCGCGTCCTCAAGGGAACCACGGCGCCGCGACACCTCCCAGGACACCCCGCCCGGCAAGCTCCGCGTGTGACCACGGCTGACGGCAGGTCTCCTGGCTCGCGGGTCGTCGCCCTCTCATCGTCTTCCCGGGCGAGGCCGCCCAGTGACGTCGTGATGAAGGACTCGCCGCTTACAGTTGCGGGGGCAGCCGCGGCATCAGCCGAGCCCTCACGGGCGTTGCCTCACCGCGTTCCCTTTTGATCCCCGAGGGGAACCGTCCCGCTCAAGCTAGGCTGTAGCTTATCGATCCGTCAATCCTCGGAGCAACGTTGTCCCGGCGTGTGCTGTCGGAGGGGCTGTGCACGGGCGAGCGCCGGGCTGATCGTCATAAGATGTGGTTTCTGTCTTTCCGCTTCCTCACGACAGATGCATTGAAGCGGACATAGCGGGGGGACCGACCACGACGCGTTGCAGACGAATGACCTCTTTCCCGGTGAGACATCCCGCATGACGGAACACACGAGCCTCCCCGTGCGGCGTGTCGATCATGTCGGCTTCGCGGTCGCCTGCCTCGACGAAGCCCTTCGGTTCTGGATCGACGGACTCGGCGCGCGACTTGTGCGGACGGGGGAGATGGGGGGCGAGTTTCTCGGTCAGGTGACCGGGGCGCATGGGGCGAAGGTGCGCATGGCGCTCGTTTCGCTCGCGGATCAGACGATCGAACTTCTGGAGTATCAGGGTCCGGAGCGACCGAGCGCGCCGGCCAAGCCGTTCGATCCTGGCTTCGCGCATCTGGCCCTTATCGTCGATGACCTCGACGCGCTGCTGGTGCGGATCGCTGCCTACGGTTGGAAGGCGCAAGGCATTCCGCAGCCGATTGCGAGCGGTGCGCGGGTTGGAACGCGGGTGATCTACGCCGTTGGCCCTGACGGCGCGACAATCGAGTTCATGCAGCCGCCGGCTTCCGTCCAAGATCTCTGATGCCGGCGGGCGGGGAACCGCTTGCCATCCCGATCCGAAGTCGACGGAGGCCCGGCGAACGACCGCCTCGGTTCGGAACCAGTCCGTCGCATAGCCAAGCCGATGGGTTCGACTTCAGAGGTACTTGAGCCAAGCGATGTCGCGTCGCGATGCCTTGAGGCGAGAGAACCAGGCCGTCGGGAAGTAGAGGGGCGGAATCAGCGCCGCGTACCACACCAGAACCCACGCGTAATTGCCGACACCGAACACGGTGCCTTGGGTCACGCCCCAGATCGCGAACGCGCCGTGGTAGAGCAGCCGCAGAACCGTCAGGTGAAATACGTAGAAGAAGAGCGGCGCGCCGCCGAACACCGCCAGCGCTGCGACCACCGGGCGGTCGCCCATGCGTTCCAGCGCGACGAGCAATAGCGCCCCGATCCCGAGCGTTAGCAGCAGGAACAGCAGCGAGGGCGGATACTTCGTCAGCGCGAAGAAGCTCATCGCGGTCCGCAGGGCGTCCTCGTCGACGACGAACCACGGTTTGTCCCCGTAGCCGTTCGCCAGGCGTAGCACCGCGAAGGCGACCAGCATCGTGATGCCGATGGCCGCAAATCGGCGCTTGCGCGTCCCTGGGGCGACGCCGGGCAAGAACCACGGGCCGATGGCATAGCCGAGAGCGATGACGCCGATCCAGGGAAGCACCGGGTAGGTCGTCTTGGCCACTAGACCGAATGGGTGCGCGATGACGTCGCGCTGGTGCAGCATCGCCCAGGCGACGAAAAAGGGATCATCGGGCCCGAGTTGGATCGGGTCGAGGAGATTGTGCCCGCAAACGATCAGCGTCCCGACCGCGAAGAGAACCGAGCGCGGCAGGCCGATCATCGCCGCCAGGACGATCATGCACACGCCGATGCACCAGATCACCGGAAGCCAAAGCGTCGGGCTGGCGACGCCCCAGTACAGCTCCGAGAGGTAGAAGACCTCCAGAGCCATCAGCACGAGGCCGCGCTTCACGAGATAGGCACGCGTCTCCGCCAGCGTGTGCCGGGTGCTGAACAGGTACGCGGCCACCCCCGTCAGCGCGATAAAGATCGGCGCGCACAGGCTGACCGCGAGGCGCGCGAGATACAGGGCCGGCATGGCGGTCCTGGCATCCATCGGGTCGGCGACCGGCACGTGCAGGAACCAGGTTTCACGCAGGTGGTCGAGGAGCATCAGCACCATTACCAGCCCACGCAGGGCATCGATTGAGACGATGCGTCCGGTCCGGGCCGATTTCTCTGTCGACTCTTCCAGCGTTCCCGGATGCACGCTCATCAGAAGCGCGCCGTCATGTTGACGGTCACCCGCCGGGGCTCGCCGACGCCGACCCAGAAGGCGTTGTAGGAGCGCTCGTAGTAGGTCTCGTCGAAGATGTTATCGACGTTGAGCCCGAAGCGCAGGTTCTCGTAGCGGTAATAGACCAGGGCATCAGTCAACACGTAGCCCGGGAGCCGGAACCGCTCGTTGCCGCTGTCCCCAAGGCGCGAGCCGACGGCCCGGACGCCGCCACCGAACCCAAAGCCCTTCCACTCGCCGGCCTGGACCTCGTAGACGCCGAGCAGGCTGCCCGAGTGGCGCGGAATGTTGAGGAGCGGCGAGCCGACCCGCAGGACCTCGTCGCGGGTCACCGCCGCGTCGATGAATGCATAGCCGCCGATAACTCGGAACTCGGGTGTAACCTGTCCGACGAAGCTCAGGTCGAAGCCCTGGCTACGCACGGCGCCGGCGGCAATCTGGAAGAAGAAGTCCCGCGGGTCGGTCGTGAGAACGTTCTCCTTCTCGATGTGGAAGGCCGCGCCGGTCACGCTCAGGCCGGTGAAGAGATCGAGCTTGACGCCGGCCTCGTAGCCGAAGCCGGTCTCGGGGGCGAAGGGTCGAGTCGCGATGTCGAAGCCGGTGTTGGGCCGGAACGAGGCCGCCACGTTGCCGTAGAACGAGAGGAAAGAGAGCGGCTGGTAGACGAGACCTGCACGCGGTGAGAAGCCGGTCCGGTCCTGCTCCGTGCGCTCGTTGCCGACCTTGTCACGGAAGGTCTGGTTGTAGAAGTCGGTTCGGTTGCCGAGGAGGAGCTTCCATTCCGGGCTGAGCGCGACCTGGTCCTGCACGTAGACGGCGGTATTCCCGACGTTCTCGCTCGCGCTGTAGCGCCGTGTGAAGGGCGGCTTGGGCTGGCCGTAGACCGGGTTGAACAGGTCGATGGCGAAGGGGTCTATCCGCGGCGTCGAGCGCAACAGGTTCTCGGTGCTGTTGTAGCGCTCGTGCTCAAGGCCGAGCAGCAGGGTGTGGGCGAACGGCCCGGTGTCGAAATGCCCGACGAGCTCGGCCTGCCCGATGGCCACGCCCCATGTGAAGTCGTGCCGGCGGAACTCGCGCAGCAGGGTGCGGCCGTCGTCGAGAAGGCCGGTCGCGCCGGTCTGCAGGCCGGTCAGGCTGCCGGTGTTGAAGTGGCCGGCGACCCTGAGCTGCCAGTCGGCATTGAAGGCGTGATCGAGGCGGATCTGCAGGATCCCGGCTTCTGACACCGAGTTGTCGCCCGGCTCACCGAAGAAGCGCGAGCGCGGTACGAGGCCCAGGCGGTTATTCACTGCGACCGTCCCGCGGTCGAAGGTCTGGCGGTTGCGGAGGTATTGCGCCTCGACGGTCAACTTGGTGTCCGGGCTGATCAGCCAGCTCACCACGGGCGCAGCTAGGACGCGGTCGCCGTCAACGAAATCGCGGAAGCTGTCCTGCCTCGCGAGCGCGCCGTTGAAGCGGTAGAGGACGGTGCCCTCCTCGTTCAGTGGCCCGCCGGCGTCGACGGTGGTGCGCGCTGTTCCGAAGCTCCCGAACAGCGTGCCCATCTCGACGAAGGGCGAGGCCACGGGCTGCTTGGTCAGGATGTTGATGGTGCCGCCGGGGTCGCTGCGCCCATAGAGTGCCCCGCTCGGTCCCTTGAGCACCTCGATGGACTGGACGTTCTGGGTGTCCGGCGCGCCGTTGTAACCGCGGGCAATGTTGAAGCCGTTGAAGAAGATGTCCTGGGTGGCGAAGCCGCGCACAGAGTAGAGCGCGAGGTTCTGGGCGCCGAAATCGTTCTGCTTGCCGACTCCCGGCACGTAGTCGAGGGCGCGCTCGACGCGCGTGGCGGCGGTGTCCCGCAGGACCTCCTGGGGCACGACGTCGACCTGCTGGGGCAGCGAGAGCCGCGGCGTCACGGTCTTGGTCCCGCTGTAGAGATCCTTGACCTGGTAGGTGGGGGCCGAGGTGTAACTGCCCTCGACCGAGAGCGGGTCGAGAACGACCGAAGCCGGGGCTGCGTCGGCTCGTGGGCCTTGGGCAGTCGCTGGGGGCACACCAAGGGAGACGAGCGCCAAAGATGTGACGGATGCGCGAAGCCGCCATTGCGAAGCGGGATGGGACACGGGCCTAGGACCTCGGGACGGCAGTGGCACGTCACCGCGAACGAGGCCTGGGCGACCACCTCACGAGGCGGCGCTTCGACACCCGCCAGGACACCCCGCCCGACGCGTTTCGCGTGTGACCACGGCTGACGGCAGGTCTCCTGGCTCACGGGTCGTCGCCCTCGCACCGTCTTCCCGGGGCGACCCAGTGACATGGTGGTGAAGGGCTCGCCGCTTACAGTTGCGGGGGCAGCCGCGGCTTCGGGGCGAACCCCTCACCGCGTTCCCTTTTGATCCCCGAGGGGAACCGTCACGGCCCAGCTACAGCCTCACGGACTCGTGAGTCAACGCGAACGTCCTGATAGCTCTGCCTTGATGCCGCTGTCGGATCTCGGCCATTTCCTGCCAAAGGTCGAACGACCGCTTTTTGAGTTTGATACTTTGAAGCAGACTGGCCGAAAACCACCCGGCCCGGCCGTTCAGCAGCGTCCGCCGACACTACTGGAGCTGGCCGTAGGCGGAATGGCTGCTTCGAAGTAGGGCCGCCGAGAAAGCAGACGGGCTCCTACCGACATATGCAAACCGCTCTGACCGCCTACGACCCTACTTTGGAGAAGTCGTCACACTATCAACCATGGGATATAAGCGACGGCCAGTCCCGAGGGCAATTAAAAGGGTCATCGGCATCGCATTCGTCTACTGCCTTCGCCACCATGTTCCTTGCGATGATATCCGGTCTCTTTCGTAATTCGTTTTGAAGCTCCGCGATCACAGAAGGTTTGATTTTAGCTTTTGTATCTCGAGTTTGAATTAGATTATCCATAGACAATCGTGATCCTAATATCTTCGCAGATTCTATGCTTTCTGCGAAAGAGATATGTCCGGTGTCAACCCCGGCAATATTGATGCCCAAACTGCCGACCTTCGCTAGAAAGGCATCTAGATCGACTTGTTGTGCCCGAGATATTTTCGCCGAAAGATCGTCTAGACCTTCTTTGCTCAACATCTGCTGAACAGCGACCAGCGCCGCAGCTGGAACTTCCACGTATTGGTCGTCAGCTTTATTGTCGGTAGACATTGTTAACCCCTAATTATAGGAAGGGTACGAGAGATTGGTAAATGACGGTTGGTCGGTATGGATTGTTTATCTGAGATCTGAGAATGTTTCGACTAATCTCATTTCTTGCTTGTTGCTGCGCTCGATCGGGGACTGGTGCGACGAATTGACTCGACAGAGCACTAAAGAATGTGCTGTCCTGAACGATCAAGTCGCCACGGGCGAATGCTAATATAAGAGTGTGAGTATCTGTTCTTTCTGCATCTAAATTGAAACTAGTACTGGTTCTTGTGACTCCCACGACCGGCGCCAATGTAATCTTGGGCGCAAGCGTTCCAGAGACTTTGGTTGTGAATTTCATATTGAACGACATGGCCGGCACGCCATTCTTGTCGCCTTTTGCCGGACCTAAATTGGTGAATTCAGACAGCTCAACGAACTGATAAAGTTTGTCAAAAATTCCTACCTTGCCGGCAATAGGATACAGGTAATTGGGGCCTTCGCTGCTAACATTGCACCACCTCGGATCTTTTCTAAAAAGCAACTCTCGTAAAGTATAGCTATCGGTGAAATTTTGAGTATTTTGCCTTGATCTGTCCAGGTTCAAACTGGTCTCAAATGACCTGCTCCCTCTTTGAAATGCTCGAAACGGCGTAAAACTTATCTCTGTATTATTTGTCTCAAGTCCATCCAATGTAAAATCGAATGCCACTGCGGTGTCAAGATATTTGTTAATCTTAGATATGTTATGGGGTTTGACCCCTTTAAAATCAATGCGCCTTATATCGTCCGAACCGTAAGCCTCGATATCTTGCTTGATGGCAAGACCGGATCGTACCGCTTCTGGATCGTCTTCACGGGTCGCTAGGTAGATGCCCATCAATTCGTAGGCTGACGCCCGGACTTCACAAGCCAGCCTCCTTGCTATGACAGAGGTTTTAACGCCCGTTACCTCCTCTTGAGAAGGGGTTATCGAACAGCCGGAACAAAACATGGCCGCTAGTATGGAAAAGTACTTTCGAACGGCCACGATGAGCAGTCCCCGAGGTGCCAATTCAGCAATGGTAGAGATTTACCTGCGGACGTCTGTCGCTTCATTGCAACACGCTACAGATTTGATCTGTGGTGCACTATGAACCGATCTCGGGAAATCGCTCACAAGCGAGATAGATAAATTGGTATTGTTTGATTATCGCGTTGCAAATTTTTTGTATTGTATTGATGTGCGGAGAAGAAGATGAGCATGCCTGAAGAAATGGACTCAGCAATTTCTCGTCTGATAATGAGATTTTTCGAACGAAACGATCCACATGATCTTCCCTTGCTAAGAGTGGAGCTGCTTCCGAGGCCTGAAGCCTGGCGGATTCCCGGATCTTGACGAGACCTAGGGCTCAGCCTCGCGCCCGCCGCGAGCCCCATGTCTCCCGCGCCATCTAACTGCGGCCGATCAAGCTCGGCTATGACGTGGCCCCCAAAAGCGCCGACGGCGTCTGGGGCTGGCACAACATCGCAGCGCTGATGCGGTTCCAGGTCGGCCATGGCTTGGACTGGAAGGCGTCGCGCTCCCGGGCGACCATGTCCCAGCTGTTCCCAAAGGAGGCGGTACCGCAACCCACCTGGGACGGTGAGACCGAGCGCCTGCGGGAGCTACAGGAGCCCCTTCGCCCGCCCTCGAACACCACGGTCCTCGTCTGAACCCGGACGCTCTGCAGTTTCGCGGCTCGCGTCTGCGGTGGCAGGAGAGGCTGCCCCCTCCCACAACGGGCAAGCCCCTCCGTCCTCTCGAACCGGCGCTTCGTCACCGGGGACCGCGAACAAGGTGCGGTCCCGCCCGTGCCGCATGCAGCTTACCGATGCGCCGCTTGCGTCCAAGCCGATCCCCGCCCTTCCGGGGGATGACCGGTGCCGAAGTGCGACCCTCCGCCATCAGGTCGAAGATGCAGGCCCCCATGCGTTCGGACACGCCCTACGATGTCATCGTTGTCGGGATCGGCGGCATGGGCAGTGCCGCGGCCTGGCAGTTGGCCAAGCGCGGTCAGCGCGTGCTCGGGCTTGAGCGCTACGATATCCCCCACGCAATGGGCTCGTCCCATGGGATCAGCCGGATTATCCGTTTGCCCTACTACGAGGATCCGGCCTATGTGCCGCTCCTGCACCGGGCCTACGCGCTGTGGCGGGACCTCGAGGCGGCGACGGGCGACGAGATCCTGGTGATCACTGGCTCCATCGACGGCGGCGCGGAGGAGAGCGACGTCTTCCAGGGCGCCCTGGCCTCGGCTCGGCTGCACGACCTGCCCCACGAGGTCCTCACCGCCACCGCGGTCAACGAGCGGTTCCCGGCTTACCGGCTCCCGGTGGGCATGCGCGCCGTCTACCAGCCCCAGGGCGGGCTCGTGGCCAGCGAGCGGGCGATCGTCGCCCACGTCCGGGCCGCACAGGCCCACGGGGCGGAGATCCATGCCCGCGAGCAGGTTCTCGACTGGCAGGCGACCCCGGGAGGTGGGGTCGTCGTGCGGACCGATCACGAGACCTACGAAGCCGGGCGGCTGGTCCTGACGGCGGGGGCCTGGGCGGCGGATCTCGCCGCGCCCCTGGCCGGTCTTGCCGTCCCGGAGCGCCAAGTGCTGGCATGGCTCCAGCCTCAGGAGCCCGCTTGGTTCGAGCCGTCGCGCTTTCCGGTCTTCAACTTGCAGGTGCCGGAGGGACGATACTACGGACTGCCCGTCTATGAGGTTCCGGGGTTCAAGTTCGGGCGCTACCATCACCTCGGGGAGACCGGCGCCCCGGACGCCGTGCGGCGGGAGCCGGATGCCGCCGACGAGCGCCTCCTGCGCGACTTCGCGGAACGCTACTTCCCCGCCGGCAGCGGGCCGACCATGGCCTTGCGCGACTGCATGTTCACCAACACCCCCGACGAGCACTTCATCCTGGATCACCACCCGGACTACCCGCAGGTCGTGCTGGCCTCGCCGTGCTCGGGGCACGGCTACAAGTTTTGCTCGGTGATCGGCGAGATCCTTGCCGATCTCACCAGCGGCGACGGGCGGACCCGCCACGAGATTAGCTTCCTGGGCCTCAAGCGGCCGGGCCTGAGCCCCGCCAATCCGTAGCGCCGGAGGCGTCACGGACTGGATCCGGCCGGGATCGGAAAGAGCCGAAGCCTATCTCCGCGGCGTGACCTCGAACAAGCAATGGTCGTGCGTGCCCTCCGCGGCGCAATAGGCTTCCCGGGCCTGGAGATGCAGCGTCCGGCCCGAGGCCGCCGCCGCATATTCGAGCGAGCCTTCGAGCCACGCGGCGAACATCGTGCAGACCTTGCGGCCGAGGCGTCGGCGCTCCTCGTCCACAAAGGCCGAGTTCCGAAGTCGGACCGAGGCGGTGCCGGCCCCGAGATCGACGTCCAGTACCTCGAACTGCCCCCAGCCGCGCTGGGTGATGCGCCGCATATAGTGGTGGAAGGCCCCGAGGCCGTCCAACCCATGATGAGCGGCCTCCTTCTCGCACCAATGATAGGCCGAGCGATGGCCAGCGGGCCGCAGCACCTCCGCCAGCCGTTCGGGACCCAGTTCCGCCTCAAGGGCGAAGTGGTTATTCAGGAAGAAGTGCTGCGGCACCAGGATCATCGGCAGCGCGTCGACGGACCAGCGCCCGGTGGTGTCGTCGACCGCGATCTCTACCTGCGGCTTGCCCATGACCCTCACGCTCCCCACACGTCGCGCAAGAGCGCGAACCAGTTGCCGCCGATCACCCGCTCGATCCGCGCGGACGGCCAGCCGCGCCGCTCCATCGCCGCTGTCAGGTTCGGCCACTCGCCGATGGTGCGCAGGCCCTCGGGGTTGATCACCTCGCCGAAGTCGGTGAGCCGGCGGCCATAGCCCTTGTCGTGGGTGATCCAGTCGAAGAACGGCCGGCCGTAGCCCTGGGTAAAATCGGTGCCGATGCCGACCTTGTCCTCGCCGCATAGGTTCAGGACGTACTCGATCGCCTCGACGTAATCATCGACCGTCGAATCCGGTCCGCGCTTGAGGAAGGGCGGGAACATGGTCACGCCGACGAACCCGTCCCGCTCGGCGATGAAGCGAAGCTGCTCGTCGGACTTGTTGCGCGGGTGCGCCTTCAGCCCGGCAGGGAGGCAGTGTGAGTAGGCGACCCGCTGGCGGGAGCCGAGGATCACGTCCTCGCTCGTCTTCGGACCCACATGCGACAGGTCGGCCAGGATGCCGAGCCGGTTCATCTCACCCAGCACGTCATGGCCGAAGTCCGACAGGCCCCCGTCCCGGCGCTCGTAGCAGCCGGTGCCGACGAGGTTCTGGGTGTTGTACGCCATCTGGATGATGCCGACGCCGAGTTCCTTGAACAGGCTGAGATAGCCAACCTGGTCCTCGATCCCGGTGATGTTCTGCCAGCCGAGGATGATACCGGTCTTCCCGGCTTCCTTGGCGGCCTGAATGTCGGCGGCGGTGTAGATCTGCGTGATCAGGTCCGCATGTTCGCGGAAATACGCCTTCCAGCGCATCACGTTTCGCATCGTCTCCGTGAAATTCTCCCAGACGCAGCAGGTGCAGTTCGCGGCAGTCAGGCCGCCCTTGCGCATGTCTTCGAAGACCGGCCGGCCGAAGTCGGAGATGATCAGGCCGTCGATGACGATCGATCGGTCGTGCAGGTCGGACGGCATGCGCAGTCTCCGTGGGAGCTTCCCTGGTTCGGGGTGCCCTTGATCCTCCCTTCCGCCGGATGGCAGCTAGGACATTTCCGTCATCGGCTCGGTACGCACGCGCCGCGCCCCGCGGTTGCACCAATGGCGCATCCGTTCAGGAGCCAGCGCGCTTGCGTGCTAGTCTGCCCACGGCTCCGCTGCCTAGTCTGCTTCTGGACTGAAGACGGAGAGGCGGAATGGGTCGGATCACGCGGCGGTGCCTCGCAGGGGTGGTGGCGGGGGCGCTGCTCATCCCAGGATGGGCCGAGGCCAAGGACACGGTGAAGATCGCGTTCGTCGGCCCCCTCACCGGGCCGAACTCCCCCCACGGGATCGGCGCCCGCAACTCCGCCGAACTCGCCGTGAAGCTGTTCAACGCCGATCCGGCCCATCGTTATCAGTACGAGCTCGTCGTCCTAGACGACGAATGCAAACCGAATGTCGGCGTGCAGGTCGTGACCAAGCTCGGGTCTGACCGCAGCATCGCGGCGGCGGTGCCGCATTACTGCTCGGCCACCGCCATCGCCACGGTCGACGTGTTCCACCGCTTCAAGCTGCCGATGGTGGTCTGGGCGGCGGTGCTGCCCGAGATCACCTATGCCAACAAATACGCGGAAATCCACCGGGTAAGCGGCATCCTCATCGGCCAAAACCGGATCGGTGCGCAGTTCATGAAGGAGCAGGGTTACAAGACCTTCGTCTCCTTCGCCGACTCGACCGATTACGGGAAGTCGATGAACAAATATTTCACCGAGTTCACCAACGAGAACGGCGGAAAAATCCTCGGAAATTTCGCGGTCGCGCCCGATCAGCAGGATCTCAGTGCCGAGCTGACGAAGATCAAAGAATTGAATCCGGAGGTGATCTATTTCGGCGGCCTCACGCCGCTGGGGACGCGGCTGCGGACGCAAATGGACAAGCTCGGGATCAAGGCGCAGCTCGAAGGCAACTCCGGGATCATGGGCGATGCGTTCATCAACGCCGTGGGACCGGATCTCGCCGAAGGTACCGTGACCTTCTTCGATTCGCCGCCACTCTCAAAGATGCCCGGCGGCGCGGCCTTCACCGAAAACTACAAGGTGGCGGGCTTCCGGGAGCCGCCGGAGGCCTACGGACCCTTCGCCTACATCGCCACCCACCTGCTGATGCAGAAAATCGAGGCGGTGGGTCCGGAGCGGGCGAAGATCACCGCGGCGCTCGGTGACGTGAAGGACGTGCCCTCGATCGTTGGGCCGATCACTTTCGACGACCACGGCCAGAATATCACGCCGCTCACCACGAAATACGTCGTTCAGGACGGCAAATGGCTCGTCTGGGAGGACAGTGAGTACGCAAGCGGCAAGCGCAAGTTGCTGCACCGCTGAGACCGAGCGATCGGAGATATGCGATGAGCGCGATTGGCCAGTACGTCCTCAACGGGCTCATGCAGGGGACGATCTACGGCCTCGTGGCGATGGGGTTCACGATCTTCTTCGGGGTGATGAACGTCATCAAGTTCTCCCACGGGGACGTGATGACGTTCGGAGCCTTCGGCGCCTTGGTCGCGGCGACTGCCGCCGCCGCCGCGGGGCTGCCGGCCGGTGTGCAGATCTTGGCCGGCGTCTCGACGGCCGTGGGCCTCGCCGCGCTCCTCGGCGCCGGGATCTCCCGCCTCCTGATACTGCCCCTGCGCTCCGCCCCGCCCCTCAACCTGCTGCTGATGACGATGATGGTCGGCACCGTGATCCGCGAGGCGATCCGGCTGTTCTTCCCCAACGGCACCAATTCGCAGCGCTTCCCCGCCCTGCTGCCACCTGGGGGGGCGACCGTCGGTGGCGTCTTCGTCCGCTATGACGGGCTGATCCTGATCGTGGCCGGGCTCCTGATTATCGCCGTCGTCCACCACATCATCAACCGCACCCGCTTCGGGCTCGCGATGCGGGCGGTGGCGGAGGATCAGGAGACCGCCCGGACGATGGGGGTCAACTTCTTCCGTGTCGTCCCCCTGACCTTCGCCCTCGGCTCGGCGACGGCGGGCTTCGCGGGGGTGATCTCCGGCCTGTACTACAGCGAGATCAACTACGGCATGGGCCTGCTGATCGCGGTGATCGGCTTCAGCGCGGCTATCGTCGGCGGGCTCGGCAACCTCTGGGGGGCGATCCTCGGGGGCTACCTCTTCGCCGGGCTTCAAACCGTCGTCGTCGCCACCCTGCCGACCTTCAGCGAATACAAGAACGTCGTCGCCTTTGTCGCCGTCATCGCCCTGATCACGTGGCGCCCCACCGGGCTGCTGGCCGAGCGCGCCAGCGAGCGCGTCTGACCTCTCCTCCCGCCCGGATGACGTACCGATGCTGATGCGCCACCGCTCCACCCAAGACGAGGTCCCCCGGGACGCGCTGCCGATGGTGGCCGGAGTGAGTGCCCGGCGGGCTTCGGATTTCGCGATCTTCGCGGTTGTCGTGGCCGCCTGCGCCGGGGCGGTCGCTTTCTTGGTCCATGCGGAGGACCAAAGGGTCGTCCTCTCGGCGCTGGTGGCCTGCGGGATGGTGTGGTTCGCCGCCGCCCGGTTCCGGGTGATCGCCGCCGTGGAGCGCGGCGCGGCCGGTCATCCCTGGCCGGCGCGGCTCGTGCTGGTGGCCGCCTGCCTTGCCGTCATCGTCGTCCTGCGCGAGGACAATTTCGGCCTCTTGATGCTGGCGACGGTGCTGATCTACGCCACGGTCTGCCTCGGCCTGACGATCCAGCTCGGCTATGCCGGCCTCTCGAATTTTTGCGCCGCGGCCTTCCTCGGCTGCGGCGGCTATACCGCAGCCGCCCTCGGCCGGGCGGAGGGAATCGCCATCCCGGACCTGGTGGTCATTCTCCTCGGGGGCGGTGTCGCCGTCGCGATCGGCTCGCTCCTCGTACTGCCGCTGTTGCGGACGCGGGGCCACTACGCCGCCCTGACGACACTGGCCTTCGGGGTGATGTTCAACGTCTTCCTGGACGCCAATGAGTTGCTCGGTGGCCCCCAGGGCCTGAAGCTCGCGCCGATCACGGTGTTCGGCTGGGACTTCTCGAACGACCTCGACTTGTTCGGCATGACGTTTTCCTTCTACGCCAACTACGTCATGCTGTGCCTAGCCCTCACCGCGGTGGCCCTGGCGCTCGTCGGTCTCCTCGATCGATCGTGGATCGGCATCCGTCTGGATGCAGTGCGGCTCGACGAGGTCGCCGCCCAGGTCTTCGGCCTGCGGATCGCCCGCTGGAAGATCCTCGCCTTCACCCTGGGCAACGTTCTCGCCGGAATGGCCGGGGCGATCTACGCCAAGATGACCGGCTTCATCGCCCCCAACAACTTCACCCTCGGCGACTCACTGATGATGGTGTCGATCGTCATCCTGGGCGGGATCGGCAACCGCTGGGGGGTACTGCCGGCGGCGCTGATCGTCGTGCTGCTGCCGGAGAAACTGCAGTTCATTCAGGAATACCGGCTTTTGCTGTTCGCAGTGCTGGTGATCCTTGTCCTCGTCCTCAGTCCCGGCGGCCTGTTGCCCCGCCGGACGCGGACCCTCGTCGCGGGACGCCAGGCATGAGCGCCATGGCGGCAGCCCCCGCGATCCTGGAGGCGAAGGGCCTGTCCGTCCGTTTCGGCGGCCTCTTCGCCCTCAATGAACTCGACCTGACGGTCCGACGTGGCGAGGTGTTGGGTCTGATCGGCCCGAACGGCTCCGGCAAGACCACCTTTTTCAACGTCACGAGCGGCATCTACCCGGCTGCGGCCGGCTCCATCGTCCTCGACGGCCGCGACATCACCCGCGAGCCTGCCCACGCGCTCGCCGGGCTCGGTCTCGCCCGGACCTTCCAGCGTTCGCGCTTGTGCCTGCCGCTCTCCGTCTTCGACAACATCGCGCTCGGCGCGCAGGAGCGCCTGCCGCAGGGTGTGATCGACAACCTCCTGCGCCGCCGCACCCTGGCGCGGGCCGTCGCGGCCCTCGCCGAGGAGGCCAGGGACCTCGCCCGGTTGTTCAACTCGAACCTCGCCCGGCGTCTCGACGAGCCGGCCGTCGCCCTCGGCATGATCGACCGCCGCCGGGTCGAGATCTGCCGCGCCCTTATCGGACGGCCGAAGATCCTGCTGCTCGACGAGCCCTCCGCCGGCATGACCCACGATGAGACCAACCAGCTCATCGACGAGATCCTCGATGTGCAGCGCAGCCGCGGCGACCTGACTGTTATCATCGTAGAACACGAGATGGGGTTGATCGAGCGCATCACCGACCGCTGCGTCGTCCTCAACTACGGCCGCAAGATCTGCGAGGGCTGTTTCCGCGAAGTGGCCGCCGACCCGACCGTCCGCGAAGCCTATCTGGGGCATTCATGACCGCGCGCCTGACCATCGACGGCGTCTTCACCACGTACGACCGTGTCGATGTCCTCGACGACATCACCCTCGAGGTGGCCCCCGGACGGATCACATGTATCCTCGGCTCGAACGGCGCCGGCAAGACCACGCTGATCCGTTCGATCCTGCGCCTTACGCCGCCGCGCCGCGGCTCCATCTCCTTCGACGGGCGCAAGCTCGACGGGATGCAGACCCACGACGTGGTCAGTCTCGGGATCGGCTGCATTCCCGAGGGCCGCCGGATCTTTTCCAAGATGACCGTCGAGGAGAACCTTCGGCTCGGGGCCTACCGCGTGTCGTCCGAGCGGGAGATCCGGCACAGGCTCGACGGCGTGCATGCCGTCTTCCCGCGCCTCGCGGAGCGGGCCCGCCAGCTCGCCGGCACGATGTCCGGTGGCGAGCAGGCCATGGTGTCGATCGGCCGGGGGCTGATGACCGATCCGAAGCTCCTCGTGATCGACGAGCCCTCGCTGGGGCTCTCGCCGCTCTTCGTGCAAGAGAACTTCAATGTGATCGCCCGGATCAATGCGACCGGCGTCACGGTCCTGCTCGTCGAGCAGAACGTGAACCAGACACTGGCGATCGCCCATCACGGCTATGTCCTATCCGGCGGGCGCATAGTGGCGCAGGGCTCCTCCGCGACGCTGCGGGACGACCCCGAATTGCAGCGGGCCTATTTCGGCGCTGTGCACTGACGCCAGCGTCCCGCTGTTCGCTCGCCCCTGGTCCGCCTCTTGCAGAAGGAGACCGACCGGATCACAATCCGGGCAAACGCACCGGATGGCATGACGACACCCCGGACACCGTCGACCATACCGCTGCAGGGGCCGAGCCGTCGCAAGCTGTCGCTCGGTTTCGTGTTGCTGCCCCACTTCACCCTTGTGGCCTTTTCGACCCTGATCGACATCCTACGTTTGTCCGCGGACGAGGGGGATCGCAGTCGACCCGAGCGCTGCTCATGGAGCTTGCTCGCTCCGGATCTGGAGCCGGTGACGTCGAGTTGCGGAATCCAGGTGATGCCCTGGGAGACGTTCTCGGATCCGACCCGGTTCGATTACATTGTCGTCGTGGGCGGGCTGCTCGACCGGGAGCCCTATAACTCCCGATCCCTCGCATTCATGCGAGAGGCTCATTCTGCCGGGGTGCGCCTCATCGGCATCTGCACCGGCGGCATCGCTTTGGCCGAGGCGGGGTTGATGCGCGGCCGCCGCTGCTGCGTAAGCTGGTACCACTTCACCGATCTCGTCGCGCGGCATGACGATGTGATCCCAGTTGCGGACCAACTCTTCGTGGAGGATGGCCCGTTCATCACCTGCGCGGGCGGTCTCGCCAGCCTGGATCTCGGGGCCTGGCTCATCGATCGGCACCTTGGTCCGGGACATGCGCAGAAGAGCTTGCATATTATGGTCACCGACCGGGCCCGTCCCGCGGCCGGGGCTCAGCCCCAGCCGCCGAGTGCCGGGATCGTCGAGGACAACCGGGTTCGCCGGGCGATGCTGCTGATTGAGCAGCATCTCAGCACGCCTCAGCGCGTCGAGAAAATCGCGCAGACCGTAGGCCTCTCGAAGCGACAGCTCGAACGGGTCTTCCGCAAGCTCGTTGGCAAGAGCGTCCAGGAATACTCGCGGGACCTTCGCGTCCTCTATGGACGCTGGCTCCTTGCGAACTCGCCGCAGACCATCACGGAGGTCGCCACGGAATGCGGGTTCTCGGACGTATCCCACTTCAACCGTCTGTTCCGTCGCAGCTTCGGATGTTCGCCATCGACCATGCGCCGGGGTGACAGCCAAGGTTCGGTACAGGCGTCGGAGGAGTGGGATAGCCTGCGGGCGATCGCCGGATCTCCCGACAGCCAGGGCGATTTCCATCGCTTCCTGAACAACGATCCGGCCGAGGTCCTCGGAGTCGAACGGTTCCTGAGCTGTGAGCGGCGTCCCTACGCCCAGTAGCCCCCACGCAGCTCGGCTGACGATGTGTCGGACGGAATCGCCGCCGGCGCATCCAACATCGGCACACAATCGAGGTCCCGACATACAGACGTTGCTGCGGTGGCAATCTTCAATCCTGTCCTGTACCCCTGAGGAGACTGAGCAGTTCCGCTTTGGCGCAGGGCATGCTGTGGATCGGTATAACCGCCTCCTACATTCCGCTAAGCACGGGACAGGCCGAAGTACGGCGATGAGAAGTTAGCTCATCGTGAGGTCAGGTCCGCTTTGAAGACGCCGCGAGAAGCGAGCGAATGCCCGCTATGAGCGCGTTGCAGAACGTCCGGTTTTGCGCCCGAGGTCGATCCGACATGACGGAGTCTGGCCGAAAGCGGAATGACCGCTTCGGAAAAGGGAGATTGGAGAAGCAGACAACTTCCTATCGACCCAACACGATCGCAGGACATGATCGGCGCGGCTCACCGAAAGCGCGCATTGAGCAACAGTTGAGAGATAATTTTCGTCTTCTAGAACTAACGGCGTGGGCATGTTCAGGCCAGTCTGTCGAAGATGTGGCGGCAGATAAAGCCGAGACCGGTTGCGAAAGCCGAAAATCAATCTGCAGCGAGGGGTCGGAGCGGAACAGGGTTTTCAGGAAGGCCGAGACCGCCCTGATGCGAGGCGCGAATTGCAGGTCGGTGTGGACGTTGAGCCAGAGATCTCGCGTCGTCCACAAGTCATCGTGCAGTACGGGGACCAAGAGGTCACGACCGGCAACCGCGAAGCTTGGGAGGAAGACGATGCCGAGCCCTCCGGCGGCAGCCTGCTTCTGCGCGATCATGCTCGTCGAGTGGAACACGGTACGCCGGTCCGCAATGATCTCGTCGAGCCACCGCACGCAGTCGACCTGCACGAGGTCCTCGACGTAGGTGACAAAGGCGTGGCGCTCCAGATCCTGAATGGATTGCGGCGTTCCCGCGCGGTCGAGGTAGCCCGGTGAGGCGTAGAGTCCGAGCCGGAAGCGGCCGATCCGCTCGGAGACGAGCCCCTGTCCCGGAGGCTTAAAGAAGCTTAGGAAGAGGTCGGCCTCCCGGCGGTTCACGTAGACCGTCTGGGGCGAGGTCAGCAGCTCGACTGTGAGGTCGGGGTGCGTCTCGTGCAGGCGCACGAACCGCTCGGCGAGGTAGAGAGAGGCGATGCCCTCCATCGTCGCGAGCCGGACGCGGCCCCCGGCCTGCCCCGATCCGGGGGTGACCTCCTCCTCCATAGCGATGATGGCGCTCTCCACCCGCTCCGCGTGGCGCAGCAAGCGCTGGCCCGCCTCGCTGAGGCGCAGACCGGAGGGCACGCGCTCGAACAGGGAGACGCCCAGGGCAGCTTCCAGATGGGCGAGGCGTCGGCTGACGGTCGATTGATCGACCCGCAGCCTCTTAGCTGCACCCGCAAGGCTGCCCCCACGAGCGGCATGGACGAAAATCTTCAGGTCGTCCCAGTCGAGTTGATTGAGGGCACGCATGGTCTCGCGCGCCGCAAGAGGCGCGCCACGTCGGCGGCTGGGGATCCGTGCAAGGGCGCTTGCGGAATTGGCCGCTTCAAGCTGCTGACGGGGTGCCTAAGCTCGGCCTCGAAAGGGCAACCCATGCATCCCCGTTTCAAGGCGGCAGCCATCCATGCCGCACCGGTCTTCCTCGACGCCACGGCGACCACCGACAAGGCGGTCTCGCTCATCCACGAAGCGGCCAGGGCCGGCGCGGCCCTCATCGCCTTCCCGGAAACTTTCATCCCGGCCTTTCCAGTCTGGGCCGCCCTGGCGGCACCGATCGACAACCACGACCTGTTCGCCCGCATGGCCGACCAGTCGGTCCTTATCGACGGGCCGGAAGTCGCCTGCATCCGCGAGGCCGCGAAGGCGGCGGGGGTCATCGTCTCCATCGGCCTCAGCGAGCGTTCGCCCGTGAGTGTCGGCTGCCTGTGGAACAGCAACCTGCTGATCGGCGAGGGCGGCGACATCCTCAACCACCACCGCAAGCTCGTACCGACCTTCTATGAGAAGCTGGTCTGGGCGGCGGGGGACGGCGCCGGGCTGCGGGTGGTCGAGACCGCGATTGGGCGCATTGGCCAACTCATCTGCGGCGAGAACACCAACCCGCTCGCCCGCTACAGCCTGATGGCGCAGGGCGAGCAGTTCCACATCTCGTCCTGGCCGCCAGTCTGGCCGACACGGCGCCCAGCGAGCGGGAGCAATTACGACAACCTCGCCGCCAACCGCCTCCGGGCGGGCGCCCATTGCTTCGAGGCCAAGGTCTTCGGCCTCGTCACCGCAAGCGTGCTCGACCGGGCGGCGTTCGATACCATCGCTGCCTGCGATCCCCGGGCCGCCGAAGTGCTGGAAGGGACCCCGCGCGCGGCCTCGTTCTTCCTCGATCCCACCGGGACCCAGATCGGCGAGGCGCTGCAGGAGGAGGGAATCCTCTACGCCGAGATCGACCTTGCGGCCTGCATCGAGCCGAAGCAGTTCCACGATGTGGTCGGCTACTACAACCGCTTCGACGTGTTCGACCTCGCGGTGAACCGCCGCCGCCTCGCCCCCGCGACTTTTCGCGATCCCGGCTCGGCCCCGTCGCCCGCAGGTGTTTCCGCGCCCGTCCCCGGCGACGGCGCGTGACTTGCTGAGCTTTGCCCCGACCCCTGCCTGAGCGGAGATGTGCCATGCTGTTCGACCGTCGCAAGCTGCTCCTCGGGGGCGCCGCCGGACTGATGCTGCCGGGTTTGGCCCGGGCGCAGGCGCCCGCCACGATCGGCACCTTCCCGGAGGGCGTCGGCGCCGAGTCCGTCTTCCTCGGCCTCACCATGCCCCTGACCGGAGTCTTCTCCGGTGACGGCAGCGATCTCAAGCTCGGCTACGAACTTGCCATCGCACAGATCAATGCGGGCGGCGAGATCCCGGCCGCCTGGGGCCTCAAGGGCAAGGGCGTCCTCGGGCGCCAGATCCGCTACAAGGTCGCCGATACGGAGGGGAAGCCCAACGTCGCGGTGCAGGCGGCGACGCAGTTCATCCAGCGGGACAAGGCGATTCAGTTCTCGGGCTCGGTCAGCAGCTCGGAAGCCATCGCCCTCGAAGAGCTCGCCAGCCGCGACAAGGTCCTCTACATGGTCGGCATCGCCGGCTCGAACGACGTCACCGGCAAGAACTGCCAGCGCTACGGCTTCCGCTCGCAGCAGAACGCCTACATGGCCGCCAAGGCGCTGGCCCCGGTGGTCGCCAAGGCGCTGGGCCCCAAGCGCAAGATGGCCTTTCTGGTGCCGGACTACACCTACGGCCAGACGGTCTACGAATCCTTCGCCAAGTTCGCCAAGGAGGCCGGCTGGACGCAGGTTCTGAAGGAAACCGTGCCGCTGGGCACCGCCGATTACAGCTCGGCACTCCTTAACATCGCCAATAGCGGCGCCGACGTTTTCGTGAACATCTGCTTCGGCGCGGATGCGGTCGCCTCGACAAAGCAGGCCGAGCAGTTCGGTGTCCTGTCGAGCATGAAGCTCGTCGTGCCGAACCTGTCCTCCTTCCAGGACAAGGAACTGGGCGCCGAGTTGATGCAGGGCGTCTACGGTTCCTGCGATTTCTGGTGGACGCTGGAGGACCGCTATCCGCTGGCCAAGACGTTCGTGGCGAGCTTCCTGGAGAAGAACAAGTATCACCCGCGCTGGGGCGCCCACATCGCCTACATGCAGACTTACCTTTGGGCGCTCACGGCGGAACGGGTTGGCGGGTTCAACCCGGTCGATATGATAAAGGCGATGGAGGCCTCGAAGAGCCAGCCCTACAACTCGACCATCGGCAAGGTTTATTACCGCGCCGAGGACCATCAGATGGTCCGGCCGATACCGATCCTGAAGGGCAAGACGCCCGGCGCGATGAAGGGGCCGGAGGATTTTTACGAGATCGTGGACGTGGTCGAGGGCGAGAGCGTGATGAACCCGCCCGACCTGTTCGGTTGCAAGCTCGGCCCCTACACCTGAGGGACCGGTCATGCCCAGCACGGCGGTTCTCCTCTCCCAGGCCTTCAACGGCCTCGCCCTCGGAAGCCTTCTGGCCCTCGTGTCCAGCGGGCTCACCATCATCCTCGGGACGCTCGGTGTCCTGAACTTCGCCCACGGCGCGCTGTTCGCCGTGGGGGCCTACACCGCCTTCGTGATGATGTCGGCGACGCATTCCTTCCTGCTCGCCCTGCTCGGCGGTTGCGCCATCATGCTGATCCTCGGCTTCGCCATGGAGCGGCTGGTGATCCGCCACTTCTACGCGAGGCCCGACGAGGACCAAATCCTCGTCACCTACGGCATCGGCATCGTCCTCGTGGAGGCGTTGCGCGCGTGGTTCGGCGGGAACAGCCAGCGGGTGCCGGTGCCCTCCTGGGGCGTCGGGGCGACCAAGCTCTGCTTCCTCATCTACCCGACCTACCGGCTCCAGCTCATCGGCATCGTCGCGGCCCTCCTCGTCGGGCTCTACCTCGTCCTCTACCGGACGGCGATCGGCCTCGTGGTGCGGGCGGGGATCGAGAATGCCGGCATGGTCGGCATTCTCGGCATCGATGTACGCCGCACCTTCCTCCTCGTCTTCGCCATCGGCATCGTCGCGGTGGGGCTCGCCGGGATGCTCTACGCCCCCGTCGTCTCGGTGACGCCCGACATGGGCGCCAGTTTCATGGTGCAATCCTTCGTGGTCATCGTGCTGGGCGGGCTGGGCTCGTTCCCCGGCGCGGTGGTGGGCGGGCTGATCGCGGGTGAGGTGATCAGCCTGACGAGCGCCTTCAGCTCCGCCTACTCGGAGGTGATGCTCTACGGCCTGATGGCCCTCGTCCTGGTGGCGCGCCCGCAAGGGCTGTTTGGCACGGAGGGCCGCGTGTGATGCCCCCTGCCCTTCGCCGCATCCTCCCCGAACTGGCCCTCGCTGCCTTCCTGGTCCTCGCCCCCGTCCTGCTGCCGCCGCTGGGCTTCTCGCACGATCTGCTGTCACGGGCGCTCAACTGGGCGCTGTTCGGCCTTGGGCTCGACATCCTCTTCGGTCTCGCGGGCCTCCTCTCCTTCGGGCAGGCGGCCTTCTACGGGACGGGCGGTTTCGTCGCCGCCACCGTCCTTGTCTCCGGCACGGTGGGGAGCGTCTGGCTCGCCCTCCTGGCCGGGACGCTGGCGGCGGGCCTGTTCGGCCTCCTCGTCGGCTGGCTCGCCGTGCGGCGCATCGGCATCTACTTCGCCATGATCACCCTGGCCTTCGGCCAGATGGCCTATTTCATCGAGAATTCCCCGCTCTCCGATTGGACTGGCGGCGAGAACGGCATCGCCGGGGTGCCCCTTCCGACGATTGGCTTCGGGGCGAACGCGGTGCGGATCACCGCCGGGCTGCCGATGTACGCGCTGTTGGCGGCCACCTTCCTCGTCGGCTTCGTCCTGGCCCGCCGCATCGCGAAATCCCCTGTGGGGCTGATCCTGCGGGCGGTAAAGGAGAACACCGCCCGCGTGGCGATGCTCGGCCACGACGTCCCGGCCTACAAGCTCGCCGCCTTCACCATCGCCTCCCTCTATGCCGGGCTCGCCGGGGCGATGCTCGGGCCGTTCCAGAGCTACATGCCGCCGGACGCCTTCGCCCTGGAGACTTCGGGGCAGCTCGTGGTGCAGACCATCGTCGGCGGGGTCGGCACCCTGGTCGGGCCGCTCGTCGGCGCGGCCCTCTGGCTTTGGCTGCGCGACAACCTGCAACTCATCCCCGGCCTCGGACCCCTGTGGAAGCTCGTCCTAGGGCTCGCCTTCATTGGCCTCGTGATCGGCCTGCGCCGGGGCATCTGCGGGGAGATCGTACATCTCTGGAACCGCCGCCAAGAGGCCCGGCGCCTCCGCGCGCAGCTCGCCCGGACGGAGGCTATCGAGGCGGCCGGCGGGGCACCGGCCCGTGCCATCCCGGCCGAGATCGCCCTGCCGATGCCGCGCCCGGCGGTGGACGGACGCAGCGCGCACGGGGAGATCGCCCTGGAGGCGCGCGGGCTCGCCAGGCACTACGGCGGCCTGAAAGCGGTGGACGGCGTGAGCTTCACCGTGCGCCGGGGGGCGATCCATGCGGTGATCGGGCCGAACGGTGCGGGCAAGAGCACCCTGTTCAAGATGCTCTCCGACGAGGTGAGCCCGAGCTCGGGCGAGGTGCTGCTGTTCGGAGAGCGGCTGACCGGGGGCGGGGTGAGCCGGGCGGCCCGGCGAGGCGTCGCCAAGAGCAACCAGCTCAACCAGCTCTTCCTGAATCTGACGGTGCGGGAAAACTTGCGGGTGGCGGCGCTGTCACGGGCGCGGGGCGGCTTCCGCCTGGATCTCCTCGCCCCCGCCGATGGCCGCCCCCAGGTGGAGGCGCAGGTCGCGACCCTGATGGACCTTCTCGATCTCGGCGAGCGGGCCGAAACCCCGGCAAGCGTCCTGGCCTATGGCGAGAAGCGAAGACTGGAGATCGGCATGGCGCTCGCCACCAGCCCGAACGTCCTGCTCCTCGACGAACCCCTGGCCGGAATGAGCCTGTCGGAGCGGGCGGCGACCTGCGCCCTGATCCGGCGCATCGCGAAGGCTTGCACGGTCGTCGTGGTGGAGCACGACCTCGACGCGATCTTCGACCTCGCCGAGTGGATCACCGTGCTGTGCGAGGGCCGCCTCCTCGCCGACGGCCCAACCGATTCAGTGCGCCGGGACGTAGCCGTCCAGCGCGCCTATCTAGGTGCCGGCCCGGCGGAAGCCGGTGCCACCCTGGGGAGCGCCGCATGAGCCTGCTCGAAGTCGAGGGCATCGACACCCTCTACGGCGATTCTCACGTCCTGTTCGGCGTCTCCCTGCGAGTGGAGGAGAACGAGGTCGTGGCCCTGCTCGGCCGCAATGGCGCGGGCAAGACCACGACGCTGCGCACCCTCATGGGCGTGCTCAGCCCCAGGAAGGGCACGATTCGCCTCGACGGCCAGCCGATCCACGGACTCACGCCCTCGAAGATCGCCCGCGTTGGCATGCAACTCGTGCCGGAGGAGCGGGCGGTGTTCGGTGGCCTGACCGTGGAGGAAAACCTTCGCGTCGCGCGCCTGACCGCTCCCAAGGCGTGGCCCCTCAACCGGATCTGGGAAATTTTCCCCCGGCTTAAGGAGCGACGCACCTCGCGGGGGCGCACCCTCTCGGGGGGCGAGCAGCAGATGCTCTCGATCGCCCGTGCCCTGGTCCGCGACCCGCGAATCCTCCTCCTCGACGAGCCTTTCGAGGGGCTGGCGCCGCTGATCGTTCAGGATCTGGTCGTGCTGACGAAGCGTCTGGCCGCGGAAGGGCGCACAATCGTCGTGGTCGAGCAGAACGTCGCAGCGGTCCTGAGCTTCGCGGACCGGGTCTACGGCTTCAACAACGGCCACGTCGTCTACGAGGGGCAGGCCTCCGCTCTCCGGACGGATCCCGCTCCGATGCGGGACTTCATGGGCTTGGCGCCGTGAGCGAGACCACGGACACCGTCTCAGGGCCGCTGCTTACATCAAGAGGTCACCACCTTGAATTGGTCAACCTGAGAGATGTTTGATCGCGTAGTTTGATGTCGGTTCTTGGTGCATTTTACCTGAAAGAAGACCGGCGGCAGTCCATGTATCCAAAACGTTCGGACACGCGATGCGTTGCGGCAGATGCTGGCCGATTGCGTCCTGTCCGCTTCGAGCTTCGGGTTATCATTAAGCGGACGTCCGGCGCGGCTCAGCTGAAGGCTTCGAAATGACCCTGACCGGTCAACGGCTCAAACGAATATGCATAATTGCGGAACGTGACGCAGCGGAGCTTCGGATGACAGGTTGAATGGCTAGCCAAGCTCAGGCTCGCTACGCCCCAAGTCATTCTTGCGGTTCGCAACGGTTGGCTGAAGCAGGCAACGCCATTCAGGCGCGAGCGCGCACAGGGGCCGGACGCTCCGAGGGCTTGAGGCGAGCGCGCCAGACAGACCGCTCGACGAGATCTCCGATCACGGTCGCCAAGACTTCGGCAACGGCCTCGCTGCCGCGTGCATTCAGTGTTCGTTGGGAGATCACGACCGAGAGCCGCCAGGACGGGGTTGGATCGACGATGGGTATGGCAACCATCTCGCCGCGTTCGATCTCCGAAGCCAAGGCGAAATGCGGCATGACGGCCGCAAAGGCCTGAGCGCGCACGAGCTCCGCGATCGCGGGCAGGCTCTCGCAGTCCGTTGCTGTCGGTGTGACATCGTGGCGGGCCGCGAGCTGTTCGATCACGGTGCGCAGCACATTTGGTCGGCCCGGGAGTACAACCGGGAGCGCTTGGTTAAAGACCTGCCGGAACGAAATCTCGCGGCGCGCGGCGAGCGGATGAGCCGCCGGCACGATGAACATCAGCTCTTCAACCATCATCTCGGTCCAGGCCACATGCTCGAACGCCTTGTGGTCGTAGAGCAGGGCGACGTCGAGGCGCCCCGACTGGATCCACTCGTCGAGCGTGCCGCTCATCGCTTCGACGATGTGCAGGCTGATGTTTGGCAAAGCCTCGGAGATCGCCCGGTACAGCGGCAGCGACAGGCCCCGGCAGGCCGAGGTTGGCAACCCGACCGAGATGCGCCCGCTCGGGCTCGTCGCCTGAGAGCGCACGACCTCCTTCGCATGCTCGACCTCCTGCAGGATGCGTCGCGCATGGTCGTAGAATTTCAATCCGAGTTCGGTCGGCGTCACCCCGCGCGCGTGGCGGAACAGCAGCTCGACGCCCAGCTCGTCTTCGAGGTTGCGCAGCTGCTGACTGAGGGAAGGCTGGGCGATTCGCAGCACCTCGGCGGCGCGCGACACGTTCCCGCTCTCGGCGATCTGTGCGAAGTAGCGAAGCTGGCGGAGATCCATGGCGATCCAAGTGAAGACTCGCCTCAAGGATCCGCGAAGACGCACCGCGATGTCAAACTGCTCTAACGCCGAGCAATCTGCGCAAGCTATGTGCACCGCATCATAATAATACTCATTGATACAAGCGGTTAACTGCGATGCAGCAAAATCTCGGTCGCCTATGATCTATACTGATAGGTTTTGCCAATAGCTCATATTGGAAATTGGTCTTTGATGTCGTCTGTATTCGTTGCGTAGCTTCGAGCCGGCTGAACGAGCATCGGGCAGCAACCGGCGCCGCCATCAGGAAATCGGAGACCATCCCATGGATGCGCACAAGTATTTGCGCGGCCTCTTCCTGGCTGCGCCCTTGGCTTTAGCGGTTCCCGGCACCGCACTGGCGCAGCAGGAGCCCTGCATCGGCAACTCCGCGGCGATCACGGGGCCGGCGGCGTTCGGCGGGCAGGCGATCAAGATGGGAGCCGAGATCGCCATCGACGAGATCAACGCAAAGGGCGGCGTGCTCGGCAAGCCGCTGCGCTTCGTCCAGTACGACGATGCCGGCGCGCCGCCGCGCGGTGTCGACAATACCCGGCGCATCGCGCTGGCCGACAAGTGCGTGGTCATCCTGGGCGGATACCACTCCACCGTTTCCGTGGCGCAAGTAGAGCCGGTGCACGCCATCGGGATCCCTTTCGTTGGCGTACTCGCCGCAAACACGCAAGCGATCGAGAACGGACGCAACCCGAACTACATGTTCCGGGTCTCGGCCAAGGACAAATGGGTCGCACGGTTCCTGGTCGAGCAGGCCGCCAAGGCCTCGAAGACCGGCAAGATCGCATTCTTCTACGAGAACACAGGCTGGGGTAACGGTGCCGTTCCGGACGTCAAGGCAGCGATTGCCAAGGCCGGCAAGGAGCTGATCGCTACCGAAACCTTCAACTGGAACGACCAGGACATGACCGCCCAGGCGATCCGGGCTCGGGATTCCGGTGCCGACGTGGCGTTGTTCTGGGCTCTCGACCGCGAAGGCAACCAGCTCGTCCGTTCGATGGACAAGGTCGGCTACAAGCCCACGATCATCGGTGCCTGGGGCATCGCCGGCAATCTCGGAGAACTCGCCGGCCCGCTCGCCAACGGCGTCGAGGTCGTGCAGACCTACAGCTTCATGGGCGACCTCGACCCGAAGGGCCAGGCGCTCTGGCAGAAGATCCAAGCCAAGTACGGCCTGAAGGACCCGTCGCAGATCAAGATGGGCTCTGGCATCGCCAACGCCGACGACGCCGTCCACATCGTAGCGCAGGCGATCGAGAAGGCCGGTGCCTACGACTGGAAGAAGGTCCGCGAGGCGCTCTACCAGGTCAAGTACGACGGCCTTGTCGCCAAGTACGACCCGGCCTTCGACGCCTCCGACCCCGAGCGCCAGGATGCGATCCTGCCGAGCTACTACAAGCTGACCGTCTGGTCCGACGGCAAGCTCCTGCCGATCGCTCAGACCCCATACGGCAAGACGAACTGAAGGCGCGCGCGCCTCTCGCTCCTTCCCCAGCGGGAGGGGCCGGGGCGGTTCGTCCGGATCCCCCCTCACCGGGCCGGACCGCCCCAACTCCGCTGAACGACCCGTCCGCCTCGCATCGGGAGCCTCCGCGGCAGCCATGACGACCGCCCTGCAATACATCCTCTCGGGCCTCGCGATCGGAGGCATCTATGCCCTGGTCGCGCTCGGCTTCCACATCATGTGGTCGGCCGCAAAGGCTGTGAACTTCGCCCACGGCGACACCCTGATGATCGGCGCCGTGCTCGCAGTGATGGGCGTCGATGCCGGCCTGCCGCTGCCGCTCGCCTGCCTGCTGGCAATCCTGGGCGGGGCCCTGTTCGGCGTCGTGCTGGAGCGTTTCGCGGTGCGGCCCTTCATCGGCGCGAACGCCTCGATCGGCTGGATGCTGACCACGATCGCGGTCGGCATCATGGCGGAGTCGCTGGCCACCATGCAGTTCGGCGGCTTCTCCCGCCCGCTGCCCTCGCCCGGGGTCGCCAGGGCGATCTCGATCTTCGGTGCGGGCGTCTATCCGCAGGAACTGGTCATCCCGGCAGTCGCAGTGCTGGCGATGATTGCGCTCCACGTGATGCAGCGACACACCCTCGTCGGGCGCGCGATGCAGGCGGTGGCCCACAGCCGGCAGGCGGCGGCCCTGATGGGCATCAACGTCGATCGGATCGTGATGTTCTCCTTCGGTCTCGCCGCCCTGTTAGGTGCGGGCGCGGGCGTGCTCGTCGCGCCCGTCATCCAGGCCTCGGCCAGCATGGGAGTCCTGCTCGGGCTCAAGGGCTTCGCGGTCGCGATCATCGGCGGCATCACCAGCGGACCCGGCGTCGTGCTGGCCGGCCTCGCCTTCGGCATCATGGAGAAGTTCGTCGAGGGCTACATCTCGACTGCGGCCCGCGAGATCGTCGGCTTCAGCGCGATGATCCTCGTGCTCCTCGCCTTCCCTCAGGGCCTGTTCGGCCGCCGGGAGATCTTCAAGGTATGAAGACCCTCCACATCCTTGGCTTCGCGCTGCTCGCGGCCATCCTCGTCGCCGTCCCGCTCACCTCCGGCAACGAGTACGAACTGCGCCTTTTCATGCTTTTCCTGATCTACGGCGTGATCGCGGTCGGCCTGAACGTCCTCGTCGGCCTCACCGGCCTCGTCTCTCTGGGCCAGGCGGGTCTGTTCGCGCTCGGCGCCTATACCGGCGCGATCCTGGCGATCCGGTTCGGCCTCGACCTCCTCCTCGCGAGCGTCGGCGCCGCTCTTGTCGCCGGCCTCTTCGGCGCGGCTCTCGCCTATCCGAGCGTGCGGGTGCGGGGCGTCTATCTCGCGGTGGTGACGATCGCCTTCGGCCTCATCGTCGAGAACGTCGCCATCGAGTGGCAGAGCCTCACCGGCGGGACCACGGGGCTCACGGGCATCCCGGGGCCGAACCTTCTCGGGTATCCGATCTCCGGCTACGCCTTCTACGCAGTGCTCGCGGTCACGCTCTTCCTCGCCACGCTGGCCACGCACAACCTGAAGCACTCGGGCTACGGCCGCGCCATGCTGGCGGTCGCCCAGAGCGAGACGGCCGCCCGCAGCCTCGGCATCGGCGCAACTGGGATCCGCACGCTTGCCTTCGCGGTCGCGGCGGTCACGGCGGGGATCGCCGGCAGCTTCTACGCCTTCCTCAACGCCTACATCTCGCCCGACATCTTCACCTTCTCCGATTCCGTCCGCTTCCTGCTGATGGTGATCCTGGGGGGAGCGGCCTCGACCTTCGGGCCAGTGCTCGGGGCCTTCATCCTCACCTACCTGCCGGAGGTGCTGCAGCGCTTCGCCGAGTGGCAGAAGTTCGCCTATGGCGCCCTGCTCCTCGCGGTGATGTTCGGCCTGCCGGGCGGCATCCTCGGCACGCTGGGCCAGCTCTACGCCCGCCTGCGCCCCGGCCCCCGCGGCGTCGATCCGGCCGAGGGGGTCCCCGCCGCCGAGACCCTGGCGGGCCGCGAGCCCGCGAGCCTCGAGACCGCCGGCCTCACCGTTCGCTTCGGCGGCCTCACGGCGCTGAGCGCCGCGAGCATCCGAGTCGCCCCGGGCGAGATCCACGCCCTGATCGGTCCGAACGGGGCCGGCAAGTCGACCTTCGTCAACACGATCTCCGGCTTCTACCGGCCGAGCGAGGGAGGCGTGCACCTCGACGGCACCGATCTCACCGGCAGCAAGGTCCACGGCATCGCTCGCCTCGGTCTCGCCCGCACGTTCCAGAATACCGAGCTCTTCGGGCAGATGACGGTGCTGGAGAACGTCATGGTGGGCGGCTTCAGCCATCTCGGCTATCGCCTGCCCGGCGCGATCCTGCGCACGCCCGGCTTCCACCGCGAGGAGGCCGCCTGCCGCGCGGCCGCGATCGGCCTGCTCGACTTCGTGGGCTTGAGAGAGGCGGCCAACGAGCAGGCGCGCTTCCTGCCCTTCGGCCACCAGCGCCGCCTGGAGATCGCCCGGGCTCTCGCCACGCGGCCACGCCTGCTGCTCCTCGACGAACCCGCCGCCGGCCTGACCACCCAGGAGATCGACGAACTGGAAGGCATGATCCGGAAGATCGCGGGCCTCGGCGTCTCGGTGCTCCTCATCGAGCATCACGTCGACCTCATCATGGCGGTCGCCGACACCGTGACGGTACTCGACTACGGACAGATCATTGCGAGCGACCGCCCGGAGGCGGTGCAGTCTGATCCGCGGGTGATCGAAGCCTATTTCGGCGGTCCGTCCGCCATCCTCGACGAGGAGGCCGCCTGATGGTCGATGAGCCCCTTCTCTTGGTCGAGAATCTGGAAGTCCGCTACGGCGCGGCAACAGCCCTCCGTGGCGCGAGCCTGACCGTACGGCGCGGCCAGCTGGTCGCCGTGATCGGCAACAACGGAGCCGGGAAGACCTCGCTCATGCGCGGCCTCACCGGGCTCGTACGCCCGAGCGGAGGTCGCGTCCTGTTCAAGGGCGAGGAGGTCACGCGGCTACCCGCCCATGCCAAGGTCGTGCGCGGTCTCGCCATGGTTCCCGAGGGACGATTGATCTTCCCGGACCAGACCGTCGAGGACAACCTGATCCTCGGTGCCTACACCCACGGCGGCCTCAAGACCGCGCAGGCGAAGCAGACGCTCGAGAGAGCCTTGGCCCTCTTTCCACGACTGCGCGAGCGATTGCGTCAGCCCGCCGGCAGCATGTCGGGCGGCGAGCAGCAGATGCTCGCCATCGCCCGGGGTCTGATGGCCGAGCCCGAGCTTCTCGTCATCGACGAACTCTCCCTCGGCCTCGCGCCGCGGGCCGTCGAACAACTGATCGGCGTCCTGCGCGACCTCAACCGCCAGGGCCTCACCATTCTTCTCGTCGAGCAACTCGCATCCTACGCGCTCGCCATCGCCGACCACGCCTACGTGGTGGCGCAGGGGCGCGTGGTGCGGGACGGCCCGAGCGGGCTTCTCGCCCGCGATCCCGAGGTCATGGAGACCTTTCTCGGCAAGAAGAAAGCCGCCTGAGAGCGGCATCTCCAGAAACCCAATCCGACGCGGCATCCACCGATTCCGCGAATGATCCCCCACGACTTGTAAGGACCCGCCATGCCCCAGCGCGTCGTCGATCTGAGCCTCCTGATTGAAGACAACATGCCGGCCCACAAGCTTTTCCAGCGGCCGGTGCTCACCACCCATCTCAGCCACGAGAGCTCGGCAGCCCTCGGACTCGGCGTCCCCGGCGACGCGATGACCTTCCAGACCAACTTCATCGCGATGCTCGATCACGTCGGCACCCACGTGGACGCGTTCCTGCACGTGAACCCGAACGGACAGCCTGTCGACGAGATGCCGCTGGAGATGTTCATGGGCAAGGCCGTCTGCTTCGACCTGCGCCATATCCCCGACCTCGGCGACATCACTGTCGCCGACATGGAGGCGGCGGAGGGCAAGAGCGGCGTGAAGGTCGATGGTCACATCGTCCTGCTCTGCACCGGCTTCCACGCCCGCAACTATCCGCGCGTCGATTCGGTGTGGAAGAACCCCCTGCTCACAGCCGAAGCGACGAAGTGGCTGTACGAGCGCGGTTCGAAGATGCAGGGCGTCGAAGGTCCCTCGACCGACAAGCCGAGCGACAACATCTTCGCCCAGCACCGCCTCTGCCGCGACCTCGGCATGAGCCATTGGGAGTGGCTGGTGAACCTGGAGGAGCTTCTGGGTAAGGGCGAGGTGCAGTTCTTCGGCGTCCCCCTGAAGTTCAAGGGCGGCTCCGGCTCGCCGGTCCGTGCCTTCGCCATCGTCAACGACTGACGCGCCTGCGGCGCCCTGCGGGGCGCCGCACCTGGAATGCGGAGAGCGGAGCGATGACGAACGACCTCGACTTCATGACCGCGCTTGAGCTGAGGCGCCTGATCGCGACCCGCGCGGTGTCGCCGGTGGAACTCACGGAGCGGGCCCTCACGCGGGCAGAGGCCAGCCAAGGCACGCTGAACGCCTTCTGCCACCTGATGCCGGAAGAGGCCCGTGCCGCGGCCAAGCGCGCCGAAGAGGCGGTGATGCGCGGCGCCCCGCTCGGGCTCCTCCACGGCCTGCCAGTCTCGGTGAAGGACCTGATCGCCGTCGCGAACGCACCGTACGCCTCTGGCTCGCGTGCCATGGCGGGGAACATCGCCGCGGCCGACGCTCCTTCAGCCGAAAGACTGCGCGCGGCAGGCGCGATCATCGTCGGCAAGACCACGACGAGCGAATTCGGAGCCAAGCCCGTGGGCGACTCGCCGCTCACCGGCATAACCCGGCATCCCTGGGACCTGACGAAGACGCCGGGTGGATCGAGCGCCGGGGCGGCCGCATCGGTGGCGGCCGGAATCACGCCGATCGCGCTAGGCACCGACGGTGGCGGCTCCCTGCGCATCCCAGCCGCGCTCACCGGCCTCGTCGGGCTCAAGGCGCAGTTCGGACGCGTGCCGGTCTGGCCGACCTCTGCAACGCCAACCCTGGCCCATGTCGGCTCTCTCGCACGCAACGTGGCCGATGCCGCCCTGCTGACGAGTGCGGTTGCCGGCCACGACCCGCGCGATCCGTTCGCGGTGGCCGGGCCCGTGCCCGACCTGCTGGGCGCGGCGAAGGCTTCCGTGGCCGGTCTACGGGTCGCCTGGAGTGCGACCCTCGGCTACGCGCGGCCAAACCCCGAAGTCGCCGCCATCGCGGGTGCCGCGGCGATGGCGCTGGCGGACCAGGGCGCGGTCGTGGATGAGGTCGAAGCCGTCTTCGAGTCCGACCCGGCAGATCTTTGGACCGCCGAGTTCTACGCCGGCATCGGCACACGGCTGCGCGGTGTCCTCAAATCCCGCCGCGATCTCCTGGACCCGGCAGTGGCTGACGTGCTCGACGCCGCACTCGCACAGGAGATGCGCAGTTATTACGAAACCGTATTCGCGCGCTATGCGCTGCGAGATCGAATGGTCAGCTTTTTCGCCAACTACGATGTCCTGCTGTCGCCAACACTGCCTATCTCGTCCTTGAAAGCAGGGCGGAACATCCCAGACGAACTCGAAGATCGCAGCCTCGTCTCCTGGGCCTTCTACACTTATCCCTTCAACCTCACAGGCCAGCCCGCAGCATCAGTTTGCGCGGGGATTGCCTCGGATGGAATGCCCGTCGGCATCCAGATTGTGGGTCCCAGCCTCGGCGAGTTCGACGTGGTGCGGGCGGCTGCGGCGATCGAGCGAACGCAGCCGCAGGAATATAATCTTAGGCCGTTTACAAGACAGTAAAGAGGGGCTCCGGTGGGAATGTCCGGAGGAAAGCTCCGGCGACGGCGAAATTGTTTTGAGCGGCGTTGCTGTTGCTCCTTCGGATAGGGAGAAATTAATTCCGTCCGGGACGGATCTCAATTCAGCTCAAACCGAAAATCCAGTCGTGGCGCAAGTGGGATCCATGATTTGGTTCGTGTCAATGTCCGCTATGAAGATGCCGGCAATGGCCGAAGAATGGCCGAGATGGGCGCCAAGCCGAATACCCGCTTCTAGGTGCATAGCTAATGCCAGGAATCTGGTGCGCGTTAGTCGCGAGCTGGACTCAACCCGGCGAGCAGGGGAGCGTGGGCCACAAGCCTGCGGAACTGGAATTCGGTGAACAGCCGCACGCGCTTCGTCTTCCGCGCTTCGCCCTGGGTGAGGAGCCAGAGCGTCCCGTACATGTGCAGGTCGGTCCCCGGCACCCTGACCAGGAGCGGGTCGGCATCCCCGACGAAACACGGCAGCGTTGTGATCCCGAGCCCTTGCCGGACCGCCGCGAGCTGGGACCCGGCATCCGTGACCCTGAACGGCACCTCGGCGGTGCGAACCTCGCCCTCGCCGGCCCAGTCCGGGACCCCGTGGGCGCTGATGACGATCCAGCGGATGGGATCGGGCGCGCCTGCACGCTGCGCGGCGATGCAGTCGCGGGAGACATAGACGCCCCCGAACAGGTCGGGCCCCTTCAAGCCGTGGAGATTGAGCGGCAGGCTCTTGCGGTCGTATACTACCCGGATCGCGACGTCGGCTTCCCGGTTCGTCAGGTTCGCCAGTTCGCCGGACGACGAGATGTCCATCTCGATGTCCGGATGCAGCCGCGCGAATTCGGCGAGGTCGGGCATGAGGAGGTGGGTCGAGAGGAACGGCGCGAGCGTCACCCGCAGGAGCCCGCGCACGCCCTTGTCCCGTCCGAAGACGCGGCCCTCCAGCAGGTGCGAGGTCGCCTCCATCCGGTCCGCGAGTTCGAGGACCTCCTCGCCCGCGCCCGTGATGCGGTAGCCTGACGGCAGCTTCTCGAACATCTGAACGCCGAGGCGGTCCTCAAGCTGGCCGACACGCCGGAGCACGGTCGCGTGGTTCACGCCGAGGCGTTGGGCGGCCGCCCGCACCGAGCCGGCGCGCGCGACGGCCAGGAAATAGCGGACATCGTCCCAGTCTATCATGGTGCGTCCTGTCACCGGGGGCAGTCCGTATCGAGCTCGTGTGCCGACGGCCCGAACGGCAACGCATCTGCATCTCTGGATGGGGGCATTGAGGTGGCTATGGGCCTGCCGGTTCTAGCCGGCGCCACCAATCTCCGCCACCCGGTTGCCGCGCCAGGTGGATCGATTTCGCACCACCCTTGTGCGCACCTTCGTACTCAACATCCGGCGGCGACGGATGCATCTCGGGGCTCTCGGGGACACCCCCGGACGTCAGGAACGGAGCACCGAAGTGGCAGTCATGAAGAGGCTCGAAGGCAAGGTCGCGGTCATCACCGGCGGAAACAGCGGGATCGGATTGGCCACGGCCAAGCGCTTCGTCGAGGAGGGCGCCCACGTCGTGATCACCGGGCGTCGGGAGAAGGAGTTGCAGGAGGCGGCAGCCTCGATCCGGGACAACGTCACGACGGTCGTGGGCGACGTCACCCGGCTGGAGGACCTGGACCGGCTCTACGCGCTCGTGAAGGAGAAGCACGGCCACATCGACGTGCTTTTCGCGAATGCCGGCTGGGGTGAGCTCGCGCCGCTCGCGGCGGCCACCGAGGCCCACTTCGACAAGACCTTCGACCTCAACGCGAAGGGGACGTTCTTCACCGTGCAGAAGGCCCTTCCCCTGTTTAGGGATGGGGGCTCGATCATCCTGACCTCCTCGGTCGCGAACGTCCGGGGAGACATGGCCTTCACGGCCTACGCCGCCGCCAAGGCGGCCGTGCGCTGCTTCGCCCGCGGCTGGACGGTGGAGCTGAAGGATCGAAGGATCCGCGTGAATTCCATGAGCCCCGGCCCCATCGAGACTTCGGCCTTGGAGAAGGTGGGCCTCACTGCCGAGCAGGTCGAGCAGGCGGTCGCCAGCTTCGCCGCGCAGGTCCCGCTCGGCCGCAGGGGCAAGCCTGAGGAGGTCGCGGCCGCCGTCCTGTTCCTCGCCTCGGACGAAAGCTCCTTCGTCACCGGCGTGGATCTCGCCGTCGACGGCGGCATGGCTCAGGTCTGACCTGACACCGTGGCCGTAGGGCAAGCCTCGTGAGGCTTGCCCCAACATCGTGCGCACCGCGGAGCGGCGTCCCGACGCCGCACGCTCGTCGCATGATCGACCCTGAAGGAGATCCCGATGTACGACCAAGCCACGCAATCCGAACTGGTAAGGTTCGCACGAGTCGACGCGGGTGCCACGGTCATCGACGTCTACCCGGGAGGCGGTGACTGGACCCGTATCCTCTCGGACGTCGTCGGACCCGAAGGCCGGGTCTACAGCTTCGTGCCGGCCGAGGTCGCGCACTTCAAGAACGACCCTATCGGCCTCATGCAGACGCTGGCAAAGGAGCCGGGCCGGGAAAACGTCGACGCTGTTTCCGCGGACCTCGTCGCGTTGGCGGAGGTCACGCAGCCCGCGGACGTCCTGTGGCTCCACCTGTTCTACCACGATCTCCACACCGCGCTGATCCAGGGCAAGGGCGCGACGGCGGCCGCCTTCAACCGGGCCGTCCATGACCTTCTGAGGCCCGGCGGGCGCTATGTCGTCATCGACCACGCCGCCGCCGCCGGGTCGGGCACGAGCGACACCCAATCCCTCCACCGGATCGATCCCGCGTTGGTCCGAGAGGAGGTCGAGGCGGCCGGCTTCGTGCTGGATGCCGTGAGCACCTTGCTTGCGAACGAGGAGGACCCGCACTCGATCAAGGTGTTCGATCCGTCGATCAAGGGTCGAACGGATCGTTTCGCCTACCGATTCATGAAGGCGTAAGAGGCTTGGCCGGCCTGCCTCCCCATATCCCATAATGCCTAATTGGACTGGAACACGAGCGTACTTCTCAGGTTTATTTCGGGGCTCCCAGGCGTGTCCGCTTCCGGGCAGGTCCGCAAACCTACCGAATGACCAACTTGGGCGCAAAGCCGAACGTCGGCTTGCGGGCGGCACCTCGATGGCGGCTGACCATAGATTGCTCACCTCGCTAGCGGGACCAAGCGTAAGATGCGAAACGCTAGGGGAAAGCATGGGGCCTATAATGAGTCTGAAATCCCTTAGGAGGTCCCATCTCACCATGTGCTACGCGGACTTATTTTCTCCGGCGGTCCGGAATTTCAGCCCCTAATTCGAATCCCGGGCCGCTGCCTATTTGGCCATTTCTCCAACTCCTGGATTTCAGGCGCGGCGGGCGGTTTATGCGGGCCCGCTGCCAAAACCGAATTGGCTTGCTCATTGGACGAGGCTGCCCGTGCGGCATGCCGCCAAATTCAGGAATTTCGCAGAGCACCTTTCCGATTGCGAGCGCGCGATTTCGACGGCTCGCGCATTTGCGCACTTGCAGGAACGCAACCGAAGCGCAAATGTGAGCGCATGTCGTTCGAGTTCGCCTATCGGTTCAAGCAGGACGCCCCGCGCTCGAGATTTCAGGATCTCGATGACGTGGTGCTGCGGACAGCCGTGGCCGGCGATCACGGCGTGACCATCCCGGCCGGCACGCTTGGCACGATCCTCAGCGTCCACGGCGAGGGCGAGAGCTACGCCGTCGAGTTCGATGAGCCTGACGGCGCCGTGGCGACGGTACTCCCGCACCAGATCGAGCTAGCGAAGCCCGGCACACGGTGAGCGGCGGGACTGTCCCGGTCCTCTGGTCTATCCAGGGGCCGAAGATCGCCGAATTTCTCCTCAACCCAAACCATCGCAAGGGCGCATCGCGCTGGAAATACCTGTCGGCTTTCGGCTTCACCCGTGAGGACGAAAGAGCCCTCGCTGATGCGCTGGTCCAGCACGCGATGAACAATTTGCCCGGCGTCATCCAACCGCAGTCGGAGGGACCGAACCGCGTCGAATTCCGCGGTACGGTGCGAGCGCCGGATGGCCGCGACATGCCGCTGCGCACGGTATGGGAGGTCGGCGAGAAGGACGGTGAGCGCACCATGCGGTTCCTCACCGCCATCCCGCTGACCCGCTGACAGGACGACGCTGAGAGGCCGATAACGGATTAAAGGCTCGGCCTCGCCCCGATCTGCTCACGGGGCGGGGATTTACACCGGCGAGAGGACTCTGTCCCGGCGGAAACGTAGTGGTTGGAGCAGAGGAAAAAGATGATCAATCTGCAAGCTGGCGATAAGGTCAAATTCCGCGACAGACGACATGCCCTGGAACAGGGGATTGACGAAGATGCCGTCGGCGTAGTTCTGCGAACCTACGATCCTCCGGCATGCCGCTATCGTGTTGACGTCCGGTTCCCTAACGAGGAACGGTTCGTCGGCTGGCACCAAGCTAAGTTCGCGCTGGCCGACCGGGCTTGTTGACCACAGTACGAGAACCCCCGGGCGGTGGCTTGTCGAGCCCTCGCCGGGATTCGACCCACGACGACATCGATGACGGCGTTCTTGCGCACCGGGATCGGGTGAAGCAGAAGGGTGGCCTTCTGCCAACCTGAGGTCTACAATGAGTGAATCTGAAGGTATCCAGCAAAATCACTACACGCTGTCGAACGACCTCGGCACGGTCGAGGTGAATCCGCACCAAGTCAGATACATCCGCTCTGGACCGGATCTTAGCTCCACCATGATCTACTTCGGCCCCGGTGATATGGTGATCGTTGCTGTGCCCTTTGAGCAAGTTAGCGCCGATCTGCGGCATGTGCTCGGAAAGCCTGTGAAGCCCAGCGAAAACGCTTAGAGGACGAAAAGCCCCGCGCGGCGCCGCCGGCGGGGCTGAGTGAATCTCTGGGAGGAATACCAAGCCATCGCAAGCGGCGGGCCAGGGCGCGCTGTGGCGGTACGAGCATCGCGCCCTTGGCCTCGCCGCGCTAAGCCACCAGCGAGCAGGATCAGTGCGGCATGACGTGGTACTGGGCGGGCATCATCGCGGGAGCTGTCATGCCGTTCCTGATGATGCCGAGCACGATCATGGCTGCCGTCCGAGATCGTGGCATCGGTATCGGGATCGCTGCATGGTCCGGCATGCTCTGGATCACGGTGCCGCTGATGCTGCTGATCATGTGGATTGTGCATCTCGTCGTCGCGTAGGGGTCAGGCACGAAAAAACCGCCGCGGCCGGAGCCGGGCGGTTCAAGGTGGTTCGTGCCGAGGACCAAAAGGCCGGACTACGCACCGGTGGGGGCGGCGGTTCCGGTCAGCCGGGCGGCGGTCGCTGCCAGTCAGCGACCCAGCCGCTGACGAACAGCCCTATGACGAGGCTTATGCTGCCCGGCTGGCCGCAGAGGTCGACCGGATCCGCGCCGAGATACGCCTGGGCGTGAAGGCCCCGGCCGGGAAGCTCGCGGCCGTCGGCGTGGCCGGCCATGCTATTGCTCGGACCGCTCGGCGCCGACGGTGCCGGTGGGGCGCTCCTGCGCACCCTGGAGGTCCTGGCAAGCAAGGGACGGCATCCTGTGCCGCCTCTGCTGGCTGCCGGGCGCTGGCCGGACGAGACGGCTCTGAGAACCGCCCTGGAGGCGTTCCAGCCGAAGCTGGTCGCCCTCGGCCTTCGGGAGTGCCGGCGGAAGGCAGGATGGCGGTCGGCACGCGCGTGTCCCTTCGGATGGGCTAACGGTGCATAACCTACAACCTCAGCTTGAGCCGTTTCCTTGGAGTACTAACCTGCGACGTTCGCTCGTCAGTTCCTCAAGTGGCTCTTCCTATGGCCGAAACCAACAACACCGCCTTGATCGCCGAAATCATTTCGGACGACATTTTCCCTGAGTTTGGTTGGAATAAAGTTGGCCCTATCAACGAAGATTGGGAGTGCGTGAAAAAAAATAAGCATCACAAAGAAACACATCCATCAGACGTCGTTTTTTTCTACAAAGAACCATTTGGCGACTCTACTACTTATGTGCAAACGGATCTGAAAAGTTGTGCTGCCGGCAGTATCAGCAAGCATGCTCTGACACAGGCCATTGTTAGCTTAGCGATGCAAGTCTCGTGCGCGGAAAGCAGCCCTGGATGGCAAGATCGGTATCTTCACGGCCACTCGAGTTTTCAAATTTGCGGAATGCTTTTTGTTTTTAACCACGATGGCGGTTACGACCAGACCTTCGACGATATTTTATTGGGACTAGAACTCCCCGAATTGGACCTGCCGGAGAACGCGAAAATCGTCGTTCTAGGCCCTGTTGAGATACATTGGCTGTATAATGTCTCACAGGAGATAATTCGGATGCGTGGCAAGGCGGGCGCACAGCGTCTTCCGGAACGCGATAAGTGCTCGTTTTTCTATCCGCAGCCAGTTACGCGGATTATGAACGGCGTCGAAAATATGGCTCCTGCAACCTTGGAAGTCCTGACCAGCCCGTGGGTTGTGCTTAAATATCCGCCGACGAGCGCCGATTTCTTTGTAGGTTATTTGATATTCTATCGGGGCCGGAACGAAACGACAGAAGAATACTTATATTTGATCGATTTCCTTAGGCAACACGAGATGCTTCACGAGAGAATTCATATCAGCATAAAATCCATAGACCAATCCGGCAAAGCTCCCAATCTATTCCAAAAGGCGCGTCAGATGTATGTCGAAAAAATAGGCGGCGCCGAAAACAAAGACGGAATACACAAATACATCAATAGCATTTCTTATTCGCTAATAAACGCCATCGTTCCGGAATTCTCTCGTCGCGAAGTGGGCATGAATTATGACCGATGATCTACAGTTTACATACGCGACAGATAAAGATATTTTTGATCTACTAATGTCAAATAGGCAACGGTTTTCCGACTCGACGTTGCGATCTTTCGCCCTTAAGCGGGGCTTCATTTACTCAGCTTATACACAAACACAGCGCGTCATCTCTGAAATATCGCTGATGCCGCACGATTACAGCTCAATATCAGAGCTCATTAAACTGCGAGAAACGGGGAGAAGGCACGAGAAGCTGACATGCGTGACGCTGCCAGTGGCTTTTTCGCGAGAGGAATTGAAGCAAATCATAGCATACTATGAGGAAAGCTGCGGATCAGACGAAAAAATAAATGTTCAGCCCCGCAGGGCGCACGATCTGTATGTTAATATTGAATATGCGGAAATCGACTATTCGAAGACAAGACTGATACAGCGGCAGAAACGAGACGCTGCCATCGAATTTATCACGGATGGGGATGCGACAACAATACGAATGCCGGCCACTGATAAGGCTAAGGAAATCGTTAATCAGATAAAAATCACGCAGAGCGGGTAAAACTTCAGAGGTTAGAGCCGGCCCGTGTTGAGCTGTCGGGTCTTAATGCTGATCAGAAGACAAGTTTTTTTATGCAGATGATGAGGGAGATGCCGGGGTACGAATACCAAACCGCTGTGAACATGAAGGTGGCTTCTAACGCGCCGGGCGTAATCTCAGCTGATTTAGATGTCGACATGGAGGCGGACGAAACTACCGAAGAACAAGTTATCGGCATTGTCAATAGCGTCATATTATCAGGCTTGAATTTAGATCAATCGGAAGAATACCAATCCTTGAGGCGAAAAGATAACTTCCTTTCATCGGCAACTTGGCGCGCACTTCAGCGTGAGCGGCCACACGATATGCTTCAGTTTGAAGTTTCGTTTGAAGATGGGCGAGAAGGATTGGGGTTCAAATATGCGGCTCGGATTGCCCGTAGGCTCAAAACGGGTCTCTTAACTGACAAATTTGAAGCACTGGAAGCCAATCGCCAACCCGCGATCTGGCGTTTGATAGAGACGACGTCGTTGAGATTTGTTAAAAACATTCGCGAAACAGCGTCGAAGGAGAAAGACGCAGGCGTGGGGGCTCTGTCGTGAGACGCCATCGTTGGATCAGAGCTGCTTGGCCGATCGATATGCGTTCTTTCGCATCGCTGCTCCGCAAGATGGATTACCGCGAGGATCTCGGCGAGGGGTTCATAATTGATCGCTTTAGAGAGCACAATCTGGAGGCTCGTTACGTGAAGCGGATCAAACTCGATGAGACTTCGATAGATCCTTTTGGAAACGTTTTGCTCAGCTCAAGGATTGCATACAGTCACGTAAAATTTCTTGCGTCGTACGATGAGGTTGGTCTGGAGTTAGTTAATCCGCCGATTGGAATAAGAGATTTTACGAACAAGTTGTCAGAAATCCTAGATTATAGCATCTCGTTTTCTCAAATCGAAGTCGACGTGCTGCGCTGGTGTAGCTTAATAGAAAATAAAGTGGGCGACGAATATTTTGCTGGAAGTATGCAGCTAAGTGGGATTAGACTCGATGAAGAGGCTGTGGCCAAAGCAGTTATAATCAGCAGGTCCGATGTTCGAAATTCGGCTGAAAGATTTATTGCAGATCGGCCGAGGAAGATTGAAAAAATCAAGCTGCAGAGTTCCGCCAGATTATCAGAGAGCATCTTACTTACGCAGACAGGAACGGCAACTTTCGGAAAAACCGAATCTCAGACAACGATTGATCTTGTTCGAAGCACACTCCTGGGCGCTCTTGTTTGATATATGCGGAAGGTTGCAACCACAGGCGGTGAGACCCGATCAATCATCATCCCTAACGGCTGCTCCGCCAAGGCAAGCGACGGCCGCCTCCATCGTTTCGAACCGGTACGCTTCCTGAGTGAAGGGGGCCGGCAGGGGTGGAACTGCATCCAGCTGTTCCACATCCCAGCCTCTGACAAGCCCGCTTTTGGTGACGTCACGCGTCACGCTCCCAATTACCGATTCATCGAGGAGCAGGTCGTAGCTGCCCGGCGCCAGGCGATGAAGCGTGTAGGGCATTGAGCTTCCGGGAGGATTGGTGGGCCCGGCAGGACTCGAACCTGAAACCAGACCGTTGTGAGCGGTCGGCTCGAGCCTTTGAGTTACCGGCCACCGTAGTGGCCATGATCGTAAGTGGGAGGCAGACGCAAGTTCGTCGCTGTGCCGCCCCGGGCATCAACGTATCATGAGCGGCAGCATAAGAGCTGTCGCCGACCCGCCGGCGATTGCGGCGTCGGAGAAGGCTTCAATCGGATCATCGGGCACCAGCAAGGCCCAGTCGGCGAGTCCGCCACTGCGACGATCGCGAGAGCCGCCAGGACCAGAGCGTTTGGAAGAGGCGGGAATATCATGATCCCGTCCTACCCGTGATAGCGCAGACAGGATACGAGCTCGGCATGGCCTACCGGTTGCTGATCGGATCCGACCGCCGCCTTAGCGACGCGGCGGATCGACCCACACACGCGTCACTGGAGACCACTGGCTAACCGCCTGAAGCGTGGGCTTCGTTCGCGCGACGATCGGCGTGGCCACCGCATCGTGCGGCTTATCAGCGATCGAGCCAGTCACCACCGGGTCTGATATGCCTGCCGTTGATTTCGCCTGCTGGGCAACGGGGATAGACAGTTTCCGCTCCGAGCCAACGTAGACCGCAGTCAGCCCAACTCCCATCAGAACAAGCGCCAAGCCATCGACAATTAGGTGGCTGACCCTGGCCATCGCGAGTGCTCCAGTTTTCGAGCACCACGGCTAGCGCCAAACACTTAACAATCTGAGGGCCGGATACGAAAAACCCGCCTCGGCTTGCGCCCGGCGGATTCCAGTCAGGGGCCGTCCTTTATGAGACGGATTCCTGCAGGGGCTTCCCCTTGTCGACGACGTAGACCGAGAGGACCTTGATGGTCCTGTCGCCGACTACGTTGTAGCCCGAGTGATGGATGCCGCGTGAGATGACCCCGTGTTCGCCTGAGACACGTTCTCGCGACGGTCGGCCGGGCTCCTGCACCGTGCCGCCCTCAAGCACGTAGAACGTCTCTTCGCCATGGTGATAGTGGCGCGGCGAGGTCACGCCAGGCGGAAAGTCCACCAGTTGGGTGACGATCTCAAGGTGATCGAGACCGGTAACCGGCGATCGGCTGAGCTCAGTCCGCTTGATCGCCGGAGCGAGGTTGAAGTCAGCGCTCACCATTTGCTCCTTCTGTTCGACGCCGGCTGGTGCGATCCCATCGCCGAAAGCCGATCCAACCCGTCTGAGCGGTCAGGGATTCCTCTCATTCCCAGCTGATTACAATTTGATATCAGCCAGAAATCAATCGCAAAACCGGTAGATATCTATCGCGACCCCGCGAAAACCCTTGACGAACCTCCAAATTGATTTCGTTCATCGCGCACGCACATCATGGAGGCGCAAATGGACGAGAGCACATCAACCCCGATGACGGAACAACCTACCTTCGTCGAGCTAACGACCGAGATCGTTGCGGCCTACGTGGCGAGCAACTCCGTGCCGGTGGCTGAACTGCCGGCGCTTTTGTCGAGCGTTCACGCTGCGATCGCCGGTCTCAACGGCGCTTCTGCTTCAGCCGAGGCAAAGGCGGAGGAGCTGACCCCGGCCCAGATCCGCAAGTCGATCACACCGGACGCGCTGATCAGCTTCATCGACGGCAAGCCTTACAAGACACTGAAGCGGCACCTCACCGGCAACGGCCTGACGATGGAAGAGTACCGCCAGCGCTTCGGGCTGCCGGTGGACTATCCGTCCACGGCCGCCAGCTACTCAGCCATGCGCGCTGAATTCGCCCGGAGCAACGGGCTCGGTCAGCGACGGAAGGCAGCTGCGAAGGCTGCTGCCGCCGACGAAGCGATTGCTGACGCGCCGAAGGCCCGTGGCCGGAAGAAGGCTGCGGAGCCTGCAGCGGCGGCCGAAAAGCCAACCCGGGCTCGCAAGACAAAGAAGGCAGCTTCTGCCGAATAAACGACCAGGGAGATGGCATGAAAAAAGCCCCGGACCGCCTACCCGGCCGGGGCTTTGTCGTCACCAGCCATGACCGGATTGGTGCTCACTTCTGCTTGGTCTGGGCATCAATTTCGAGAGCGTCGGCCGCTTCCGCGTCACGCAGCTGCTAGATAAGTACGATGCCGCCCAGGAGCGAGGCGAAATCGCTCGCCCCCGCCAGTTGGGCCGACCTCGGCCTGACCCGGAAGGCAATTCACGAGGCCTGGCAGCAGCTCGAACCGGATCCGCCGGCTCCGGAAAGCGCCCCGCCCCAGATGAGCCCGCGCCGGAGCCAAGCAACCCACGATCCTCCGCGTCGTTGCCCCGTTGACAAAAGCAGGCGGCGCGACCGCCGGAGACCTGGCTATGCGCTGCCGAGCCCCTGTTGTCTTGGCCCTCGCCGTTGGCGTGCATGCCGCACCCGCCTACGCGCAGACCCAGGAAGAGCAAGCCTTGGCCCTGCTTCGCGCATCCAGCGCGCAGTCGGCCATCATCACGTTCTGCGGCAAGCACTACGCGATCGACGGCACGACCGCGCTGCGGATCTCTCAGACCGCGCGAGACGTGGCCACCAAGGTGCTCGGCCAGCAGCGGGCGAACGCCGCTTTCAAGGACGAGCTGGCGCGGCGCTACGCCGAGGTGAAAAAGGTCGGTGAACAGCAGTGGTGCACCGACCAGCGCGACGAGTTGTCGGAGGGCGATGTGCGGATCGTCAAGAATTAAGGCACCGACTTGCACTCGACTCGCTGTCGCACGGCAGGCACCACAGCGACCCTTGCTTGACGCCGGTCGGTTCGGCCCCGTCGCCTGATCCGATCACAGACGGCGGGGGAACCCCGGATCTCACCAGCGGTGAGCCTGACCGTTACGCGACGCGGCTCGACAGCATCATGCTGGAGACGGGTTAGCGCGCCGTCAGCTGGGCCCGCGGGGCTTTGTGTCGAAACAGGCCGCGTACGAGCCGGAAGGGCAGCCGCACGAGCCTGTAGAGGGCATGGGCAGCCATGACGGCGAGGACGGCGACAAGCGCCAGGATCGTGTTCAACAATGCAGGCACTCCGGACGGCGTGAACTAAGCGGCCGCCTCCCCATGGCCCTCAGGAGGCACGCCGATCGCGGCGGGATTGTGGGCCTAGGGCCGCCGCATGGTCGCCGAGTAGCTCGATACTGGCAGCATGCCGCAGCCGCGCGGCTGCAGCCCGAAACATGCACGACGCAACTTCGCCCATGGCGGGCGTATCCTCCCAGACACGGCTGGGGCCTACGGACTCCGGCCTCTTTCGTGAGGCTCGAGCATGTCGCCGTGGTTGGCTGCCGTCCTGAGCCTCGAGACCGCGCTGTGCTCCACGATCCTAGCGGAGGCTGATCATGATCGTCAGGAAGTAGAGGAGCCGGCGGCTGAGATAGCCCGCGTGTCCGGTTAGCTCCTGTTGGCCGCTATAGGCTTCCTGCTTTGGTCGAAGGCCAGCTGACTGGCGGCGGCGCGCTGCTAGGCAGGCGGTGACCTCGCCACGTGGAACACCCGTCCTGGCTACCTGTTCGCTTCCTGCGGCGACAGGAGTGCAAAGGATGGCTGGCCCGACGAAGAGACCTGAGAGCGACCCGCCGGAGCCCGAGTTGCCCCACGGTCTACCGATGCCGCCCAACACCGGCGACATGCCGCCACCGAGGCTACCGCCGGCTCCTGACGACGATCCCGCGCCGCCGGGCAAAGAGCCGGCACCCGACATCGATGAGGTACCGGGCCTCTGATCAATCAGGCCTGAGGGCACGAAAAACGTGCCTGCGCGGCCAGGAGGAATGCAGCCTTCTCGTGTTGCTTCCGTGTTGCGTGGAGCAACCGCAACCACGTAGGCTCGGGTCGTAACCCTTTGTAATTTCACGGTCCGTGTTGCGACGTGTTGTGAGGTCAGAATGGGTCGCTGCGGCAAAGAAAAACCCGCCAAGTCACTGACGTGGCGGGTTAAATCCTGGCGACCCCGGTAGGGCTCGAACCTACGACCTGCCGCTTAGAAGGCGGCTGCTCTATCCAGCTGAGCTACGGAGTCGGGGCCAGGCGGCCCCAGAAGCCACGGGCTCGCCCGAGGGTCAAGCGCGCGGGGCGAGGACCGGCGCGGCGTCCCGGATCGGGCCGAGGATGGAGAGACTGCCCCGCGGCGATGCGCCGGACGCGCCTTCGCGATCCGGCGCCGGGAGCGGGCCGGGGTTGCGCGCCGCCGCGGATCCGGTCAGGCCGGAGCGCGGTTCATGCCGGGGCGCCGCGCCCCCGTCGGGAGACCGAGCTTGACCGCGCCGAGTCCCACAGCCTCGCCCCCCGGACATGTCCGGCGCCGCCGCCTCGCCGCCGGCCGGGGCAGCCTGAGCCGGCCGGGCGGCGATCTGCGGCGCCTGCCCACAGGCCTCGACCTCCGGAACGTGCGGCTCGTGGAGGGCGTGCGCGCCGCCTTCGCGTTCGGCGTCGTCATCCTCCTCAACATCTGGATCCAGTGGTCGCCGCTGCTGACCATGGCGCTCGCCGCCAACCTCGCCTGCTTCTGCGACAACGGCGGCCCGATGCGGGCGCGCCTGCGCGTCCTCACCGCCTTCTCGTTCCTCGGCGGCCTGCTCTGGGCCGGCCTCGGCCTGATCCAGCCCCTCGGCCTGCCGGTGGTCGTCCCGGTCGCCTGCGCGCTGATCTTCGTCTGCTCGTACGCGCGCGTCTGGAGCGTGCAGGCCCAGTCGGCCGGCAACGTGCTCGTGGTGGTGCTGTGCATCGCCCTCGACCGGCCGCTCGACGTCGCGCAGGCGGCCGTCACCGCGGCGATGTTCGCGGCCGGCGGTCTCTGGGCGACCTTCCTGGCCCTGGTCATCTGGCGGCTGCACCCGTACCGCCCGGCCCACCGGGCGGTGGCGGAGGTCTGGCACAATCTCGCCCGGCTCTGCGGCGACCTCGAGCGGCTCGTCGCCCTGCCGGAGCCCGACACGGCCGCCTTCGACGGCCACGCGCGGGGGCACCGCCGCGGCGTGCGGGCGAGCATCGAGACCGCGCGGACCATGATCCTCGACCTCGCCCGCTCCCGCGAGCGGGTCTCGGACCGCACCGCCCAGGCCCTGCTGCGCCTGGAGAGCGCCGAGCAGATCTTCGCCGCGCTGATCGCCGTGGGCGAGTTGATCGACAGCCGGCCCGACGCGCGCCGCCGGGCGCTCGCCAAGGTCTTCCTGCGGCGCCTGCGCCCCCTGCTGGTGACCATCGCCCGGGCGATCCGCGACGACGTCAACCTCGACCTCGGCCGCCTGGAGCACTCCATCGCCCGGGTGGCCGACGGCCTGTCGGAGGACCCGACCCTGGCCCGCCTCGCCGACCGGATCGCCGGGCGCGTGCGGTTCGGCGCCAAGCTGTCGACGCCGGAGGGCTACCGGCCCGGCGGCACGATCACGGAGGGCGGCAGCCTCGACCGCTGGACCCGCTACGTCGGGCCGCTGGCGCAGAACTTCACCCTGGCCTCGCCCAACCTGCGGCACGCCCTGCGGGCGAGCGCGGTCGCGGCGCCGGCGCTCGCCGCCACCCTGACCTACGCGGGCGCCTTCACGCACTGGCTGGTGATGACCGTGGTGCTCACCATGCAGCCCTTCTACGCGGCGACGTGGCAGCGGGCCCTGGAGCGGATCGGCGGCACGGTGCTGGGCGGCCTCGTGGGGGCCGTGCTCGCCTACTACGCCACGAGCCCGCTGGCGGAGGCCGGGCTCATCCTCGTGCTCAGCATCGTCGGCTTCGCGGCGCGCCAGATCTCGTACGGGTTCTTCGTCACCTGCCTGACGCCCCTCGTGGTGCTGCTCGTCGAATTGCTGGAGCCCGGCCACAGCTCCTGGGAGATCGTCGCCATGCGGGGCGGCTTCACGGTGCTGGGCGGCGTGATCGCGGTGGCGAGCTGCCTCGTGCTCTGGCCGATCTGGGAGCCCGATCAGGTCCGGCAGGAGCTGCGCCGGGCGCTGAAGGCCCAGGCCGGCTTCGCCGAGGCGGTGCTCCGCGCGCCGCCCGGCGAGGGCCGCGAGGCCGCGATCGCGGCGCAGAGCCGCGAGGCCGGCCTCGCCCTCAACGATCTGGAGGCGGCGCTCTCCCGCGCCCTGCAGCAGCCCCGGGCCGGCAGCCACCCGGAGGTGGAATCCGCCCTGGTGGCCGACGCGACCCTGCGCCGGATCAGCGCCCGGCTGATCGTCCTGCGGCACGCCCCGGAGGCGGCCGCCCCCGAGGCGGAGCCGTGGCGGGCCTGGATCACCGCGACCCTGGCGGCCCTGGGCGCGGACAGGCCCGTGCCCGAGCGGCCGGCGCTGGATCGCGGACAGTCGCTCGTGCGCCTCGTCAGCCAGGTCGATCTTCTGGTGGGAACCCTGCGGCCCGGGGAGATCCGGGCCGCGACGGTTGCGGATGGCGGAGCCCCGGCTTCGAGCAACGGGACCGCGGCGCGGGCCGGTCAGCCCGTCCTGCCGTCCTGACGGACGGCCCCCCGTCAGAACCGCGGCAGGGCGTTGGCCGGGCCGCCGGCATGCGGGCCGCTGTAGCGGTAGGCGGCTGGCCGGGCCGGGCCGGCGGCGTCCCGGTACAGGACGGGGGCGTTGCCGACCCAGCCTGAATAGGCCGAGGCCGGGTAGGGCGAGTGCTTCGAGTCCAGGCCCTGCGCGAGGGCGGGCGTGGCGACCGCGGCGACCAGGGCGGCGGCGGCGAGCATGCGAACGGTCATGATGATCTCCGAGTGTCTTCGTATGACTTCAGCGGGAAGTCATCCGGTCAACCGTGTCGAGTGAGGAAGATCGTCGTCGCGATGCGCTGGGCGGCGGTCTTGATCGCTCCGGCTTTGCTTGGCCGAATGTGACCTCTCAACGGAGATACTCTGCCCCGGGTTCGACCGCCGCCGTGCGCTGGCGCACGGGGAGACGCGGCGCGGGCCGGAAGGCGCGCGACGGGCCCAGGCACGGCCGGGGATGCGTCCCGCGCCGAAGCGTGGCACAGACCGCGGCCTGAGAGGGATGCAGACCATGCGGCTGATCGTCGGCCTCGGAAACCCGGGCGCGCGCTACGCGGGCAACCGGCACAATATCGGCTTCCTCGCCGTCGACGCGATCGCCCGACAGCACCGGGCGAGCCCGTTCCGCCACCGGTTCCAGGGCGAGGCCGCCGAGGTTGTGCTGGGCACCGAGCGGGCGATCCTGCTGAAGCCCTCGACCTTCATGAACGAGTCCGGCCGCGCGGTCTCGGAGGCGCAGCGCTTCTACAAGATCCCGCTCGGCGACGTGATCGTGCTGCACGACGAGCTCGACCTCGCCCCGGCCAAGCTCCGGGTGAAGCTCGGCGGCGGCAATGCCGGCCATAACGGCCTGCGCTCGATCACCGCGCAGTGCGGCAACGATTACCGCCGGGTGCGGCTCGGCATCGGCCATCCCGGCGACAAGGCGCTGGTCCATGCCTACGTGCTCAACGATTTCGGCAAGGCCGAGCTGCCCTGGGTCGAGGATCTCTGCCGGGCGGTGGCCGACCACGCCGCCCTGCTCGCCGCCGGCGAGGACGCGAGCTTCCAGAACAAGGTCCACCTCGCCATGGCCGGCCGCGGCTGGGACGACGTGAAGACGCTGGGCGCCAGAAATTGACACGCCCACACGGGGACGGGATATCGGGGCGGGCGAGAGGGTCCGATGAAGGCGGTGCGCGTCGCGCCCGGCTGTCGGCGGTTCGATTGCCTCCCGGCGGCCGCGGCCCGGCGCGTCGGTGTCGCGCGCGCTCGACCGAGGACGGGGCGCGCGGCGTCGTGTTCGCGGGCCCGATTCTCATCAACCCATTCCGCGCGTCGCTCGACGACGCGCTGCGACGGAACTGACCCATGGGCTTCAAATGCGGCATCGTCGGCCTGCCGAACGTCGGCAAGTCGACCCTCTTCAACGCGCTGACGCAGACGGCGGCCGCCCAGGCGGCGAACTACCCGTTCTGCACCATCGAGCCGAATGTCGGCGAGGTGGCGGTGCCGGATCCGCGGCTGAATGACCTCGCCCGGATCGCCTCCTCGAAGGAGATCATCCCGACGCGGCTGACCTTCGTGGACATCGCCGGCCTCGTGCGCGGCGCCTCCAAGGGCGAGGGTCTGGGCAACCAGTTCCTGGCCAATATCCGCGAGGTCGACGCGATCGCCCACGTGGTCCGCTGCTTCACGGACGGCGACGTCACCCACGTGGAGGGCAAGGTCGATCCGGCCGCCGACATCGAGACCATCGAGACCGAGCTGATGCTCGCCGACCTCGACAGCCTGGAGCGCCGCGCCCAGGCGCTGGAGAAGAAGGCCAAGGGTGCCGACAAGGAGGCCAAGGAGACCCTCGACCTCGTCAACCGCGCCCTGCCGCTGCTGCGCGAGGGCAAGCCCGCCCGCCTCGTGGAGCGCAAGCCCGACGAGGAGAAGCTGTTCCAGTCGCTCGGCCTGATGACGGCCAAGCCCGTCCTCTACGTCTGCAACGTCGACGAGGGCGACGCCGACAAGGGCAACGCCTACTCGGACGCTGTCTTCGCCCGCGCCAAGGCGGAGGGTGCCGTGGCGGTGGTGGTCTCGGCCAAGATCGAGAGCGAGATCGCCGTGATGCCGGAGGCCGACCAAGCCGAGTTCCTGGAGGCGGTGGGCCTCGCCGAGCCGGGCCTGAACCGGGTGATCCGCGCCGGCTACGACCTGCTCGGCCTCGTCACCTACTTCACGGTCGGCCCCAAGGAGGCCCGCGCCTGGACGATCACCAAGGGCACCCGCGCCCCCGGGGCGGCCGGGGTGATCCACTCGGATTTCGAGAAGGGCTTCATCCGGGCCGAGACCATCGCGTTCAAGGACTACACGGCGCTCAACGGCGAGTCCGGGGCCCGGGATGCCGGCAAGCTCCGGCTGGAGGGTAAGGAGTACGTGGTGCAGGACGGCGACGTGCTGCACTTCCGCTTCGCCAACTGAGGTCGGCCCCACCCCGTCATCGCGCGCGCAGCGACGCGACCCGGGGCAGCGCGACATCGGTGTGCGCGGCGCCGCCTGGATTGCTTCGCTCCGCTCGCAAAGACGGCGATCCCGATCGCCTGCCCCACTGATCAACGTGACGAGCCCACCATGCCCGATCCCGCCCTGGAAGACTTCTCCGTCGGCGACGTGATCGTCGGGGCGCCGCTGACGGTGACCCGCGACGACATCGTGGGCTTCGCGAAGGATTTCGACTTCCAGCCCTTCCACCTCGACGAGGCGGCGGCGGAGACGACCTTCGCGGGCCGGCTGATCGGCTCGGGCTGGCACACGGCGGCCCTGGGCATGCGCCTGCTCCAGCAGGGGCCGTTCCGGGGCGGCTCGTCGCTGGGCGCGCCCGGCATCGACGAGCTGCGGTGGCTCGCGCCGGTCCTGCCGGGGGACGCGCTGACGCTGACCTTCCGGGTCGCGGGCCTGCGCGACTCGGCCTCGAAGCCGGGCCTCGGCTTCCTGACCGCCGAGGTCGCCCTCGCCAACCAGCGGGCCGAGACGGTGCTGACCCAGCGCTTCACCTTCATGCTGGCCCGCCGCGGCACCGATCCCCTGCCCCCGCGGCCCGTGGAGATCGGCGTGCCGGGGCCGGTCACCGAGCCGGAGGATGCCGAGATCCTGCCGTTCCTGCGGGACGCCGAGATCGGCGCCGTGCGGGAGCTGGGCGCCTACCCGTTCAGCGCCGAGGCGATCGTGGCCTTCGCGCGGGCCTACGACCCGCAGGCCTTCCACCTCGACCACGACGCGGCCAAGCGCAGCCATTTCGGCGGCCTCTGCGCCTCCGGCTGGCACACGACCGCCGCCTACATGAACCGGATGCTCACGACCCGCGCCCGGGACGCCGCCTACACGGCCACCCGCGGGCCGGTCCCGGAGGCGGGCCCCTCCCCCGGGTTCAAGAACCTGCGCTGGCTGAAGCCGGTCTACGCGGGCGACACGGTCCGGTTCAGCGCCAAGCTCACCGACAAGCGTGCCTCGGCGTCGCGGCCGGGCTGGGGCTTGGCCTTCGCGCGCAACACCGGGGTGAACCAGCGCGGCGAGGCGGTCTTCGCCTTCGACAGCGCGGTCTTCCACCAGTGGGAGCCGTGAGCGGGCCTCAGGCCGGCGCCTTGCCGAGCACCGCGAGGGACTGACCCAGATACACGCCCGACGGCCACGGCGCCGCCGTGCCGTCGAGGAACGTCACGCTGTCGAAGCCGATATGGTCGGCCCAGGTCTGCCAGACGCTGCGCTCGATGAACGTGTTGAGGTGCGGCACCGTGCTGGTGCGCTGCTCGCCGACCGTCTTGGTGAAGACGCCCCAGTGCGAGGCCATGCTGAACTCGAGGAACGAGGCCACGACGCGGCCCCCGGGCCTGAGGGCGCGGTGCATCTCCTCCAGGTAGATGTAGCACTCCGTGTGCAGGAGATGCGTGAACACGCTGAAGGCCGAGACGAGGTCGACGCTGCCGTCGGCGACCGGCAGCGACAGCGCCGTGTTCCGGGCGAAGCGGTAGTCCCTGGGACAGCGGCGCTTCGCGTAGTCCAGCAGGTCCTGGACGACGTCGAGGCCCAGATACGCGACGCTCGCGGTGCGGGCGAGATGCACCGCCAGGCGCCCGGAGCCGCACCCGAAATCGACCACCGACTGGCCGTCCCGGAGCCCGAAATGCTGGAGGATCTCGCACTCGATCGCGCCGATGCGGTCGTAGTCGCCGCCCACCGCCACGCTCATCGCCTCGTCCAGGGGCAAGTCGCGCATCAGTTGGCGGACGTACGCCTCGTAATCCTCGACGAAATGAAATTTCGCCATCGCGGCCACCTCGAAGGTGTCGAGATCGGACTGGGATGATCAGTCCGTCCGCCGTCGAGATTTGTTCTTCCCCACGGCGCTCCGGCATCCGTTCTGCCGAACACCGTCGAGCCGCGAAAGCGGCCGCGCGGATACGGGGCGCGAATTGCCCCCGAGGCTGCCTTTTCGGTCACACCGCGTTCGGGAAGACCCGGATACTGTGCCGGGCGGCCGCGGCCGCGCGGAGATCCGCCCTCACGCCGCCCGGCGGCGCTCCGGGTAGAGCTCGTACAGGCCCTCGCGGCTCGCCGCGCAGATGCCGCGCTCGGTGATGATCCCGGTCACGAGGCGCGACGGCGTCACGTCGAAGGCGGGGTTGGCCACCGGGCTGCCGGGGGAGACGACCTCGATCGTGGCGAAGCCGCCGTCGGGCAGCCGGCCGGTCATGTGGGTGACCTCGCGCCCGTCGCGCTCCTCGATCGGGATCTCCTTCACCCCGTCGTCGAGGGTCCAGTCGATGGTCGAGAACGGCAGGGCGGCGTAGAACGGCACGCCGTTGTCGTGGGCCGCCAGCGCCTTCAGGTAGGTGCCGATCTTGTTGCAGACGTCGCCGCTCGCCGTGGTCCGGTCCGACCCGACGATGCAGAGATCGACGCCGCCGTGCTGCATGAGGTGGCCGCCGGCATTGTCGGCGATGACCGTGTGCGGCACGCCGTGGCCGTTCAGCTCGAAGGCTGTGAGCGCGGCGCCCTGGCTGCGCGGCCGGGTCTCGTCGACCAGGACGTGGACCGGCACGCCCCGCGCGTGGGCGGCGTAGATCGGCGCGAGCGCCGTGCCCCAGTCCACCGTCGCCAGCCAGCCGGCATTGCAGTGGGTCAAGACCGTGACCGGCCGGTCGCCGCCCCTCGCCGCGTGGAGGTCGGCGATGATCTGGCCGCCGTGGGCGCCGATCGAGCGGCAGCTCGCCACGTCCTCCTCGGCGATGCGGCCGGCCTCCGCGAAGGCGCGGGCGAAGCGCTCGTCCGGCGCGACCTGGCGCAGGTTGGTGGAGACCCGGTCCAGTGCCCAGCGCAGGTTGATCGCGGTCGGCCGCGTCGCCGCGAGGGTCGCCACCGCCCGGTCGATCCCGTCGTGGGACGCGTCGGCGCGCATGGCGAGCGCCAGCCCGTAGGCGGCCGTGACGCCGATCAGCGGCGCGCCCCGCACGATCATCGTGCGGATCGCCACCGCGGCGTCCTCCAGCGTGGCGAGGCGCTTCAGCTCGAACGCGAAGGGCAGGCGGGTCTGGTCGATCACCTGGACGCTGAGGCCGTCCGGGTCCGGGAAGATCGTGCGGTAGGGCTGGCCGTCGATGTTCATGGCCGACCCTGTGCCACAGCGGGGCGGATTTTGCACCCGTGGGCGCGGACGGCGACAGCCTGGGGATGCGCGGCCGGGCGCCGGTGAGCCTTCCTCAACCTTAGCAGGTCGTTAAGGGGGTCGTGCCTAGCCTCGGGGGTAAGTCCCCGTCCTGCGTCCGGTCCCGCATGCGCTCGCTTCGCCGTCCCGCATCGCCCTACGAGACTTTCGTCGACAGCGTTCGCCCCTTCCTGGGCAAGCGCCTGACGGAGCTCGGCGGCTTCGTGTTGTTCACCGGCGCGGTCGCGCTGACCGTGGCCCTGGCCACGTGGTCGATCGACGACCCGAGCCTCAACCACGCCACCGACCACGCCGCCCACAACGTCCTCGGCCAGCCGGGCGCCGTCGTGGCCGACCTCGCCATGCAGATCCTGGGCCTGGGTTCCCTGGCCTTCGTGCTGCCGCCGGTGCTTTGGGGTATCCGGCTGATGCGGGAGCGCAACCTGCCCGAGGGCGGGCTGCGCATCGCCCTCTGGATCATCGGCTTCTGCGCCGCGAGCGCGGTGGCGAGCGCGCTCCCGCCGACGACCCGCTGGCCCCTGCCCACCGGCCTCGGCGGCGTGGCCGGCGACGGCCTGCTGTCGATGGCGCGGGTGATCGTCGGCGCGGTCTCGTCGGCGGCGGCCCACCTCGTCGGCTTCGGCTACGCCGCCGTGGCGATCCTCAGCCTGACCGGCGCCTGCCGGTTCGGCGCCGTCGAGGACGACAGCCTGCACGACGATCCCTACCCTGTCCGGCGCGCGCCGGCGCGGAGCCGGGATTCGGGCCGCGACGAGCGCGAGGATTCCGACGAGCCGAGCCTCGGCCTCGTGGGTGTCGGCGCCCTGGCGCAGGGGCTAATGGGCCTGCGCGGCGCCGCGGCCGACCGGATCGCCGCGTGGCGCGCCGGCCGGGCCGAGCCGATCGACGGCGCGTCGCCCGCCCTCGCGGCCCGCCGCGCCTTCACGGACGCGGACCTGCCCTGGGCCGATCACCTGCCCGAGGGGCGGCAGGCCGGCGCGAGCCGGCGCGAGCCGGTCTTCGACGCGTCCGAGGACTCCCCCGCGGCGCCGGCCCGCCGCGCCGCGCCGCCGCGGGACGACGCGGAGGACGATCCGGACGCGTTCGAGGCGCCGCAGCGCCCGGTCACGCCGCGGGCCGAGCCGACCGCGTCCCGGGTGGCGCCGCCACCCGCAGCGCCCGTGCCGGCACGGCGCGCGCCCGCGCCGCCCGTCCGTCCCGAGGATTACGCCCTGCCCGCCCTCGACCTGCTGGCGGCCCCCCGCGGCCCGTCCCAGGCGAGCTTGATCTCGGCGGACGCGCTGGAGCAGAACGCCACGCTGCTGGAGGCGACCCTCGGCGATTTCGGCGTGCGCGGCGACATCCTGGCGGTACGGCCGGGCCCGGTCGTCACCCTCTACGAGCTCGAGCCCGCCCCCGGCACCAAGTCCAGCCGCGTGATCGCGCTCGCCGACGACATCGCCCGGTCGATGTCGGCGGTCTCGGCCCGCGTCGCGGTCGTGCCCGGCCGGAACGCCATCGGCATCGAATTGCCGAACGCCAAGCGCGAGACGGTCTACCTGCGCGAGCTCCTGGCCTCGACGGACTTCGCCGAGAGCAAGCACAAGCTGGCGCTGTGTCTGGGCAAGAACATCGGCGGCGAGCCGATCATCGCCGACCTCGCGCGCATGCCGCACCTCTTGGTCGCCGGCACGACCGGCTCGGGCAAGTCGGTGGCGATCAACACCATGATCCTGTCGCTGCTCTACCGGCTGAAGCCCGAGGAGTGCCGCCTGATCATGGTCGACCCGAAGATGCTGGAGCTGTCGGTCTACGACGGCATCCCGCACCTGCTCTCCCCGGTCGTCACCGACCCCAAGAAGGCGGTCATCGCCCTCAAATGGGCCGTGCGCGAGATGGAGGAGCGCTACAAGAAGATGGCCAAGATCGCGGTGCGCAACATCGACGGCTACAACGCCCGGGTCGCCGAGGCGGCGGCGCGCGGCGAGGTGCTGACCCGGACCGTGCAGACCGGCTTCGACCGCCACACCGGCGAGGCCGTGTACGAGGACGAGGCGATGGATCTGGCGCCGCTGCCGTACATCGTGATCGTGGTCGACGAGATGGCCGACCTGATGATGGTGGCCGGCAAGGACATCGAGGGGGCGATCCAGCGCCTGGCGCAGATGGCGCGCGCGGCGGGCATCCACCTGATCATGGCCACCCAGCGTCCGTCGGTGGACGTGATCACCGGGACGATCAAGGCGAACTTCCCGACCCGGATCAGCTTCCAGGTGACGAGCAAGATCGACAGCCGCACGATCCTGGGCGAGATGGGCGCCGAGCAGCTTCTGGGCCAGGGCGACATGCTGTTCATGGCCGGGGGCGGGCGCACGACGCGGGTGCACGGGCCGTTCTGCTCGGACAGCGAGGTCGAGAGCGTGGTCGCCCACCTCAAGCGCCAGGGCCGCCCCAGCTACCTCGACGCCGTCACCGCCGACGACGAGGAGGGGACGCCCGAGAAGGGCGGAGGCAAGGGCAAGGCCGGCGCCGCGGAGCTCGAACTCGACGGCGCTGTGTTCGATCAGGGCTCCTTCGGCGAGGCCGGCGGCGACCTCTACGATCAGGCCGTGCAGGTGGTGCTGCGCGACCAGAAGGCGTCGACGAGCTACATCCAGCGCCGCTTGCAGATCGGCTACAACCGCGCCGCCTCGCTCATGGAGCGGATGGAGGTCGAGGGCATCGTCGGGCCGGCCAACCACGCCGGCAAGCGCGAGATCCTCGTCGAGGAGGCGGTCGGCTGAGAGCGTGGGCCTGTCGCGTCCGCGGCACCCCCTCCCCCTTGCGGCCGACACGTGTTCGCGGTGCGGCCTGCGACGGAGCGCGACGCGCCCCCTCTCCCGAGCGGGAGAGGGTTGGGGTGAGGGATGGGAAGTCTCCGGACAGGGCACGGGTTTGACGCGCAGACGGGGCGGGCCGTCTTCTGAACGTTCGCGTCCCTCACCCTGTCCCTCTCCCGCTCGGGAAAGGGGACCCGCGCTCTCATTCTGATGGACGGATTGACCGAGACCGCGAGCGCGTGCAGCCGGCAGCTCAGCGGGAGAGGCCGCGCGGATCGGATCACCGTATTCGGCCAGCCCCCGCCCAACCCGAAAAATTTCGCGCGACGCGGAACCGGCCCTTCGCCCGCACGTTACGCGCGTGCGAGGCCTGGAAACGGGCTCGCTCTGAGGGCGCCGGGCACGGTGTCCGGCGCTGCTTGTAGTCACGTTGCTCGTCGGAGGATGTGGTTATGAGGACGTACGACGTTTCGCCCCTGTTCCGGTCGTCCATCGGGTTCGACCGCCTGTTCGAGCTGATCAACCAGGCCGACCGCGTCGAGCCGTCGGCCGCCTGGCCGCCCTACAACATCGAGAAGCTGGCCGAGGACCAGTACCGCATCACCATGGCGGTCGCGGGCTTCACGCCCGACGAGATCGAGCTGACCCAGCAGGACACCACGCTCCTCGTCTCGGGTCAGAAGGCCGCCCAGGAAGGTGAGAAGCACTATCTCTACCGCGGCATCGCTGCCCGCACGTTCCGCCAGACGTTCAATCTGGCCGAGCACGTGAAGGTCGTGGGCGCGTCGCTGGAGAACGGCCTGCTCACCGTCGCGCTGAAGCGCGAGGTGCCGGAGGCGCTGAAGCCCCGCCGCATCGCCATCGGCGGCACGACGGCCGCGTCCGGCCAGGACAACGCCCCGGCGCAGATCGCCCGCGAGGCCAAGGCAGCCTGAATGGCGGCCTGATCCGGTGCCCCGGGCGGCGCGCCCGGGCACCCCTGTCGACACGGATGATATCCCTCACGGGTCCGCGGACCCGCGGGCCCGTTCCCACGACTGCACCGCATTCGATGGAGCGAGGACCATGAGCGTGAGAGATCTGATTCCCTGGAACCGCACCCCCGCCCCGGCGCCGGCCGCCCTGTCGCAGGAGCCGGCCAGCCCCTTCCTGACGCTGCACCGGGAGATGAACCGCCTGTTCGACGACGTGTTCGGCGGGTTCGGCGGCGTGCCGAGCCTCGCGGGCCGCGGCTTCGGCTGGCCCCATATCGAGCTGGCGGAGGCGGACGGTGCGCTGCGCGTCTCCGCCGAGCTTCCCGGGCTCGACGAGAAGGACGTCGAGCTGCTCATCGCGGACGGCGTCCTGACCCTGAAGGGCGAGAAGCGCGCGGAGTCCACCGACACGGACCGCGGCTATTCCGAGCGCAGCTACGGCCGCTTCGAGCGGTCGATCGCCCTCCCCGTGCCGGTCGACGAGGACAGGGCCGCGGCGACGTTCCGCAACGGCGTCCTCACGGTGACGCTGCCGCGCGCGGCCGAGGCGCCGGAGCGTCGCCGGCGCATCGCCATCAACGGCACCGGCGCGCCGGCCGCCAAGCACTGAGCCGGGCCCTGGGCCGACCCTGGGGGGTGACCGCCTGCGCGGTCGCGGACCCGAACGCATGACGCGACGGCCGGCGCGGCCCGATCGGGCTCGCCGGCCGCCCCAGCCTTTGCTCACGATGAGGAGGGTCGCATGCAGCCGATCGATACCAACCCCGTCCATCCCGCGTTCCGTCCCGAGATCGGGCGCCTCGGTCCGGTGGCGGCCGCCAGCCTGAGGCCGCAGGCGGTCGAGCCGTTCGAGGCCTTCGTGGCGCCGGGCGACGTCTTCCGGCATCCCCGGGAGGTGCTGCGCTATCCCGGCCTGTCGCGGGCCGAGAAGCGGGCGATCCTGGCCTCCTGGGCCTCCGACGCCCGCGCGGTCGAGTCCTGCCCGACCCTGCGCTGCCTGCCGGGCTGCCGGGCCGAGCCCGTGCCGCTGAGCGCGATCCTGGAGGCGCTCCAGGCGCTCGACGAGGGTTCGGCACCGCCCGCAGCCCCGCCGCCCGAGCCCCCCGTCCCCGCGGCGCTCATCCGGCGCTGGGAGCGCGGTCCGGCCGGACCGGAGCCCCTGCTGAACTGAGCCGGGGAGGCGCGCGATGGCAACCTTCGACCTGCGGGGTGGGCACGGGCTCCTGCCCCGGTCGCGGCGCGGCCGGCGCCGAGGGCCGGCGCGGACCACCGACGGCACGGTGCTCGGCCGCTGGTTCCTGTCCGTGGCCCTGTGCCTCGCCCTGGCGGCGCCCTGCCCGGCGCCCGCCCTGCCCTGGGTGCTGGCGGCCCTGCTGAGCCTGTCGGGCTTCGCGTGGCTCGGCCGGGCGATCACGCGGGCCGGTCCACCGGCCAACGCCCGGCACCTGACCGCCTGGGACGCGGCCCTGCTGTCCTTCGCGGCGAGCTTCGCCGTCCAATCGGCGGCGCGCCTCGGCCTCTTCGGCGGCTGAGCGCGCCCGTCCAGGGAGGCAACCATGCAAGATGGGACGATCGGAATCCGACACGCCATCCCGCCCGGCCCGGCGGCCGCGCGCCTGCCCGACCTAGAGCGCGCCCTGGTCAACCCGGCCGCGGTGTTCGACACCCCGGCCGCGTTGCGCGATCATCCCCGGCTGCTGCCGAGCTGCAAGCGGGAGATCCTGCGGCGCTGGGCCTGGGACGAGTACCTGAAGGAGGTCGCCGCGGCCGAGGGCATGGCCGAGGGCGAGCCGTCGCGGCTCGACGCCGTGAAGGCCGCCCTCCTGGCGCTCGGCGAGGCGCGGCGTCCCGATCCCGCCGCGCCGGCCGCCGCGGTCCCGGCGCCCCGGGCGCTCGATCGCGCGGCGGCCTGAGCGCGCCGCGACCGTCACACGACCATCACACGACCATCACACGACCATCACACGACCGAGAACCGGAACTCCGTGGCGGCCGCGAAGGTCTCGCCCGGCCGCAGGACCGCGGAGGGGAAGCCGGGCTGGTTCGGCGCGTCCGGAAAGCCCTGCGTCTCGAAGCAGACGCCGTCGCCCGACCGGTAGATCCGCCCGGACGGGCCGATCAGGCGCCCGTCGAGGGTGTTGCCGGTGTAGAGCTGCAGCGCCGGCTGCGTGGTCCAGACGTCGAGCCGCCGCCCGCTGCCGGGATCGACGCAGGTGGCGGCCGGCCGCAGCGTCCCGGCGGCCCCGCGCAGCGCGAAGGTGTGGTCGTAGCCCTTGGCGTAGGTGAGCTGCGGGTCCCCGGCGCGGATCCGCGCCTCCAGGGCCTGCGGCGCGCGGAAATCGAACGGCGTCCCGGCGACCGGCAGCAGCGCGCCGGTGGGGATCTGGGTCGCGTCGGTCGGCGCGAAGGCGTCCGCCTCGACCCGCACGACGTGGCCGAGGACGCTGCCCGCCCCCTCGCCGGCGAGGTTGAAGTAGCTGTGGTTCGTGAGGTTCAGGACCGTGGGCCGGTCGGTCACCGCGGCGTAGTCCACGCGCAGCACGCCCTCCGCGGGCAGGCTGTAGGTGACGCGGACGTCGAGAGTGCCCGGAAACCCCTCCTCCCTGTCCGGCGAGCGGCGGCTCAGGACGAGGCGCGTCGCGTCGCTGAGTTCCGCCCGCCACAGGCGCCGGCCGAAATTCTCCGGGCCACCGTGGAGGGTGTTGGGGGGCTCGTTCACCGGCAGCCGGTAGTCGTGCCCGTCGAGGCTGAAGCGCCCGCCCGCGATGCGGTTCGCGTAGCGCCCGACGATCGCGCCGAAGCTCGGGCTCACGGTCTCGTAGCCCGCCAGGGTGTCGAGGCCGAGCACGACGTTGGCCGGACGGCCGGCGCGGTCGGGCACCTCGATCGCCGTGACGGCCGCGCCGTACTCGATGACGGCGACGCGCAGGCTGCCCCGGCTCAGGGTGTGGCGGCCGACCGGTCGGCCGTCCGCCGTCGTGCCGAACGGTTCGGCCGGCATCCGGCTAGCGCTTCCAGACGCCGAGCCGCTCGCTCCGGGCGTGGTCCTCGGCCGCGACCAGCTCCGGGCTCGCCTCCGGGGCGGCGCGGCCGCCGCCGTTGAACAGCACCACCTCGGAGAGATCGCGCCCGTCCACGAGGCAGTTCATGTTCGCGCTGCCGGGGGCGGGCTGGCAGGTCACCGACCGGTTGCCGATGTACCGGGCCAGCTCCTCCGCCTGGCCGCCCCGCACCCACTCGACGCCGAACAGATGCACGACCTTGCCGCCGACCTTGAGGGTCGCGGTATCGATCACCTGGGCCTGTCCGGTCACGGCGTTAGGCGGCAGCGGCGCGTCGGGCTCGGGATCGCCGCCTGTCTCGGGGGGCGGCGTCACCGTGTCGGGGGCCGAGGCCGGGGGGCCTGCGGGCCGCGCGTTCGGCGTGGCGCCGCTCGGGGCTTCCGCGCGGGAAGCGGTCGGGGCGGCGGGGCGCCCGGATTCCGGCGCGGAGCGGTCCAGCACGAGCCCCGCGGCGAGCACCGCCACCAGGGTGCCGGCGACGGCGCCGAGGAGCAGCCGGCGCTGCCGGCGCGCGCCGTCATCGATCCCGCCCCCGCCGAGGCTGAGGCGGTCGCGCACGTGGCCGAGGCCGTCGCGCAGCGTCTCGCCGAACCGTCCGGGACCGCTGTTCCAGGCCGCCGCCGGATCCGCGCCCGCGGCCGGCCCGGCCTCCGCGTCGACGGGCGGGCGGGCGAAGCGTCCGCGCAGGTTCGTCCGCAGGCTGGCGAACCGGCCGGCGGCGGTCTGCGCCAGCACGCGGCCCTGCTCGGAGGAGCGCTCCGCCAGGGAGCGCGCCCGCTCGGACTGGGTCCCGACGAAGCGGGCGGTCGCGGCCTTCATCTCGTAGGCGCCGCTCAGCAGGGACGAGTCCCGGGCCTCCTCGGCGGTCGCCGGGGCCGGTTCGGGCTCGGGCTCCGGCGGCAGGAACAGGGCGGGATGGCGCGCGCGCAGCTCCGCGACGAGGTCCGCCAAGGTCATCGGCTCGGACGTGCCCTCCCGCCGCCGCGCGGCCCCGTGGCGGTCGAGGACGCGGAGGCCGGTCCCGGATTCGTCCGGGGCGCAGGCGGCCTCGGCCAGGAGCTCCAGGGTCCGGACCGCGACGGGGCGCGGACGCGCGCGCGCGATCTCGGCCCGGATCGTCTCGCGCAGGGCGAGGCGGCCGGGACTGTCGAGAACCGGCCGGGCCGGCTCCGTCTCCTGTTGCTCCACCACCGTTGAAGACGTCATTCACCCGATCCCGGCATCACCGACGCGCGGCGCGAAGGAGGCTCGATCGCGCCTCCCGACGAAGGGCGCCCGCGGGCGCCCCACGGAACGCCCGACCCGCAGGACCGATCCCGCGACGCGCCCCGCCGCACGCTTCCCTCGCTGGCACCCTTTTAGCCGCCCTTGCAGGCGTTCTTGTAGGGGCCGCCGCACACCCCGCGCGAGCCCGTGCCCGCCGCGAGGTGGCGGACCGCGACGCGCGGCTCTTACGCCTTGCCGGGCGAGGCGGCCAGGGTTCCGGCCTGGATGCTCCGCCGCAGGACGCGACCGGTCTCGCCGAGGATGTAGGGCCGCGTCCCGGCGAAACCCACCTCCAGGACCAGCTCGGCCTCGCCGCTGGACACGGCGCCCCGGCCCGGATTGGCGGTGCGGAAATCGACGATCGTGCGGATCGTGCAGGTCTCGGTGTCGCAGGCGGCGCGCATCGCCCGCGGCTCGTAGCGCCGCTCGGGCCAGCGCTGGACGAAGCTGCGCTTCTCGGCGACCAGGGCCGCCGTGGTGATCGGCCGCCCGTAGAAGCGCACGCGGGTCGCGTAGTACTGGGTCGCGGCCCCGACCATGGTGTCGCTCGGACCCGAGACGGTGGCGAGGTAGCTCGTCGTCAGCGCCCGGGCGGCGGCCACGCGCTCCGCCGACGCGCCCGGCACCGGGGCGGGCGCGGCCGGCGTCTCGGCGAGCCGGTGCGGGTGGCGCGCGGGGTGGTGCAGGTGTTCCCGGACCGGCGGACGCTCCAGGGCGGCCGCCCGCTTCGGCCCCGGCGCCCGCGTGGCCGCCGCCTTCGGCAGGGCGTCCTCGCCCGGCTCGGGTCTGGCGGCCTGCCGGACCGGCTCGGCGGCGCGCACCGGCGCTTTCGCCGCGTCCTTCGTCGATTCCTTCGCCGCGTCCTTCGCTGCCTCCTGCGTCGATTCCTTCCCCGGACCCTGCGCGGAACCCTGCGCCTGCGCGGCGGCCCGGGGCGGCGGGTCGACCCAGGCGCTCTGGGCGGCGGCACCGCCCGCGAGGGCGAACGGCAGGAGCATGCCGAGGGCGAGGGCCTGGGGACGGACGGGACGTGTGGCGGACATCGGTGCCTTCCTGGCGGCCGGGGCGGGCATCATGGAGAACGCGCCCGCGTGGGTCGGGGGTTCCACGAAGGGCTCGGGCGCGCCCACATCCTGCCGAACTCCGCGCCGGCGACCAGCCCGGAATTGCGGGGATGATGGGGTTGCGTTCGTGCGTTTGGGTACCAAGTCGGGGACAGACTTGGCCTTTGGCCGGTCCCAGGTTCCCTACCGCGTTCCAGACTGCCCGCTCCCCCGTGCACCGAGGATCCCTTGGCCCGACCTGAGACCGAGTCGCCCGCCGGCCCGCTTCCCGGGAGCGCGCGATGAGCACGCAGCCGCGCCGGGCCCTGCTGCTCTGCAACGCCAAGGCGCGCAACGGCGCCCTGGATCTCGACGAGGTGCGGGAGATCCTGCGGGCGGGCGGCATCGAGCCGGAGGAGCCGCCGCCGGAAGCCGATTGCCGCGACGTGATCCGCGACCGGGCCGGCGCGGTCGATCTCGTGATCCTGGGCGGCGGCGACGGCACCATGAACTACGCCGCGCCCGCGCTGGTGGCGAGCGGCCTGCCCTTCGCGATCCTGCCGCTCGGCACGGCGAACGACCTCGCCCGCTCCCTCAACCTGCCGCTCGACCCCCTGGCGGCGGCCCGCTTCATCCCGACCGCGCAGGCGCGGCCGGTGGATCTCGGCTGGGTCAACGGCCACTACTACTTCAACGTGGCGAGCATCGGCTTCTCGGCGGAGCTCGCGGGCGAGCTGACGTCCGAATCGAAGAAGACCTGGGGCGTCCTCGGCTACGCGGTGGCGGCCGTCCGGGTCTTGCGCCGGGTCCGGCCCTTCACGGTGACGATCGAGCACGACGGCGTGGTGGAGAAGGTCACCACGATTCAGGTCTCGGTCGGCAACGGGCGCCACTACGGCGGCGGCATGACCGTGGAGGAGAGTGCCGCAGTGGATGACGGCAAGCTCGATTTCTACAGCCTGGAGATCAAGCACTGGTGGCGGCTCCTCGCGCTGCTGCCCGCCCTGCGGCGGGGCACGCATGGACGGGCCGCCGACGTGCGGGCGTTCCACACCCAGGAGATCCGGCTCTCGACCCGCAGGCCCCGTCCGGTGAACACCGACGGCGAGCTGACCACGCGCACGCCCGCCCATTTCAAGGTCTTTCCGAAGATTCTGCAGGTTCTGGCGCCCGAACCGGTGCGCGGACCGGCCCCCTTCGACCTGACGGCCCTCGGGAGCCGCCTGTTCCCGACCAGCGAGGCACCGCGCCCGTGACCGATCTGCTCCAGCTCGCCAGTCAGCCCGCCGTCTGGGCTGCCCTCGCCACGCTCGTGGTGATGGAGGTGGTGCTCGGCATCGACAACCTGATCTTCATCTCGATCCTGACCAACAAGCTGCCGCCCGAGCATCAGACGCGGGCGCGGCGCATCGGGATCGGGCTGGCGCTGATCCTGCGGCTGGGGCTGCTCGGCACGGTGGCGTTCATCGTGCACCTGACCGAGCCGGTCTTCTCGGTGCTGGGCCAGGACTTCTCCTGGCGCGACATGATCCTGATCGGCGGCGGCCTGTTCCTGCTCTGGAAGGCGACTAAGGAGATTCACCACACGGTGGATCCGGAGCCCGAAACCCCGGGCGTGACCGGCGGCACGATCGGCTTCGGCGCGGCGATCGGCCAGATCCTGCTCCTCGACCTCGTCTTCTCCATCGACTCGATCATCACGGCGGTCGGCATGACCGAGCACGTGCCGGTGATGATGGTGGCGGTGGTGGTCGCCGTGGTGGTGATGCTGGTCGCCGCCGAGCCGCTCTCAGCCTTCATCGCCCGGAACCCCACCGTGGTGATGCTGGCCCTCGGCTTCCTGATCATGATCGGCATGACGCTGATCGCCGAGGGGTTCAGCGCGCACGTGCCGAAGGGCTACATCTACACCGCGATGGCCTTCTCGGCCGGCGTCGAGGGCCTCAACATGCTGGCCCGCCGGCGCCGCCGTCCCGCCCGGGACGGCGCCCCCGCGTCGACCGGGCCGGCGCGGCGCGCCTGAGGGCGGAGCAAGCGTCATGCGGATCCGCGCGGCCCTCCTCCTCCTGCTCCTCCCCGCCGCCGTCCACGCGGAGACGAAACCGATGGCGCCAGATCCGACGGTCCTGCACGACCTCGCCCCCACCGGCACGCTGCGGGCGGCGATCAACCTCGGCAACCCGGTGCTGGCGCAGGCCGGACCGGACGGGCCCGCGGGGGTGTCGGTCGACCTCGCGCGGGCGCTGGCGGCCCGGCTCGGCGTGCCGGTGGCGTTCGTGTCCTTCCCGGGGGCCGGCGCGGTCTCGGGCTCGGCGGGCTCCGGGACCTGGGACATCTGCTTCCTGGCGATCGACCCGAAGCGGGCGGAGGGGATCGCCTTCACGGAGCCCTACGTGCTGATCGCCGGCAGCTACCTCGTGCCGACCGCCTCGCAGATCCGCTCCCCGGAGGCGGTGGACCGCGACGGCGTGCGCGTCTCGGTGGGGCGCGGGAGCGCCTACGACCTGTTCCTGAGTCGGGCGCTGCAGCACGCGACCCTGGTGCGGGCGCCGACCTCGGCCGAGGCGGTCACGGCCTTCGCCCGGGACGGGCTCGACGTCGCGGCCGGCGTCCACCAGCCCCTCGCCGCCTACGCGGCGGCCCACCCGGAGGTGCGGCTGCTGCCGGGGCACTTCATGGAGATCCCACAGGCGATGGGAATGCCGGTCGGGCATCCGGCGGGGGCCGCGTATCTCGCGGATTTCATCGCGCGGGCGAAGCGGGACGGGCTGGTGCGGCGCGGCCTGGAGGCCAGCGGACAGGATCCGGAGCTGGCGGCGCCATGAGCGGCGGCCCGGATTGCCGAGCCTGTCCCCGGGCGCGGCGCCTTCACCGAGAGTGAGCTCTTCCGGCAGGAGTCGCGCGCTCCGTCATCGCGAGCGCAGCGAAGTGACCCAGGGCAGCGCGACTTCTCGGTGACCGTGGCGCGACCCTGGATCGCTTCGCTGCGCTCGCGATGACGGCGGGATCGATGCCACCGAGCGGACGCCGGATCACACCACGAGGTTCACGATCCGCCCCGGCACCACGATCACCTTCCGCGGCGCCTTGCCCTCCAGCACCTTCTGGACGGCCTCCAGCGCCAGAGTCGCGGCCTCCACGGCCTTGGCGTCGGCGTCCCGCGGCACGGTCACGTCCGCGCGCTTCTTGCCGTTGATCTGGACCGGCAGGGTGATCTCGTCCTCGACCAAGAGCCCCGCCTCGGTCTCGGGCCAGGGCGCCTGGGCGACGAGGCCGCCGCGGCCGAGGACGGACCAGCACTCCTCGGCGAGGTGCGGCATCATCGGGGCGATGAGCTGCACCAGGATGCCGGCCGCCTCCTGGGCGGCACCGGCCGAGACCGGCCCGCGCAGGCCATCCTCCAGGGCGTTGGCCAGGGTGTAGATGTGGGCGACGCAGCGGTTGAAGCGCAGGCGCTCGATATCGTCCTGCACGGAGGCGAGCGCCCGGTGGGCCGCCTTGCGCAGGGTCAGGTCCGCGGCGCCGTCGCCCGCCGCCTGCCCGGCCGCGTTGACCAGGCGCCAGACCTTCTGGACGAAGCGGGCCGCGCCCTGCACGCCCTCCTCGGTCCAGATCACGTCGCGCTCGGGCGGCGAGTCGGACAGCATGAACCAGCGCGCCGTGTCGGCCCCGTAGCTCGCGATGATGTCGTCGGGGTCGACCACGTTCTTCTTCGACTTCGACATCTTCTCGATCGGGCCGATCGCGATCGGCGCCTGAGTTTTCACGTGAAACGCGCGGCGCTCACCCTCCTCGGTGGCGAAGCGGATCTCGGCCGGCGGCACCCAGGCGCCGGCCGCGTCCTTGTAGGTCTCGTGGACGACCATGCCCTGCGTGAACAGGCCGGCGAACGGCTCGGCCACGCCGGCCCAGCCGGTCTCGCGCATCGCCCGCATGAAGAACCGGGCGTAGAGCAGGTGCAGGATCGCGTGCTCGATGCCGCCGATATACTGGTCCACCGCCAGCCAGCGGTCGACCACGGCCCGGTCGGTGGGCGCGTCCGCCAGCCAGGGCGCGGTGAAGCGCGCGTAGTACCAGGACGAGTCGACGAACGTGTCCATCGTGTCGGTCTCGCGCCGGGCCGCCGCGCCGCAATGCGGGCAGGGCACGTTGCGCCACGCGGCGTCCCGCTCCAGCGGGTTGCCGGGCTGGTCGAAGGAGACTTCTTCCGGAAGTTTCACCGGCAGGTCGGCCACCGGCACCGGGACCGGGCCGCAGCTGTCGCAGTGGATGATCGGGATCGGGCAGCCCCAGTAGCGCTGCCGCGAGACGCCCCAGTCGCGCAGGCGGAACTGGACCTTGCGCCGGGCGACCCCCTCGCCCTCCAGCCGCCGGGCCACGGCCTCGAACGCCTCGTCCGTGCGCATCCCGTCGAGGAAGCGCGAGTTGATCATCCGCCCGTCCTCGACATAGGCGGTGTCGGTGATGACGAAGCTCGCCGGGTCCTGCCCTTCCGGGCAGACCACGGGCGTGTTGCCGAGCCCGTACTTGTTGGCGAAATCGAGGTCGCGCTGGTCGTGCGCCGGGCAGCCGAACACCGCGCCGGTGCCGTACTCCATGAGCACGAAGTTCGCCACGTAGACCGGCAGCTCCCAGGACGGGTCCAGGGGATGGCGGACGGTCAGGCCGGTGTCGAAGCCGTGCTTCTCGGCGGTGTCGATCGCGGCCTGGGCGGTGCCGGTGCGACGGCACTCCTCGATGAAGGTCTGCAGCTCCGGCCGTCCCTCGGCCAGCGCGGCGGCCAGGGGATGGTCGGCGGCGATCGCCAGGAACTTGGCGCCGAACAGGGTGTCGGGCCGGGTCGTGTAGACGGTCACGGATTCGGGCGCGCCGGCCACCGGCCGGGCCAGTGCGAAAAGAACCTCCAGGCCCTCCGAGCGGCCGATCCAGTTCTTCTGCATCAGCCGGACCTTCTCGGGCCAGCGGTCCAGACCGTCCAGCGCGGTCAGCAGGTCCTCGGCGAAGTCGGTGATCTTGAAGAACCACTGGGTCAGCTCGCGCTGCTCCACCAGGGCGCCGGAGCGCCAGCCGCGGCCGTCGATCACCTGCTCGTTGGCCAGCACCGTGTGGTCCACCGGGTCCCAGTTCACCTTCGCGGTGCGGCGGGTGACGAGGCCCTTGGCCAGGAAGTCCAGGAACATGCGCTGCTGGTGCTTGTAGTAGTCGGGATCGCAGGTCGCGATCTCCCGGCTCCAGTCGAGCGACAGGCCCATGGCCTTCAGCTGGTCGCGCATCGACGCGATGTTGGCGTAGGTCCAGTCACGCGGGTTGACCTTGCGCTCCATGGCGGCGTTCTCGGCCGGCAGGCCGAAGGCGTCCCAGCCCATCGGGTGCAGCACGTTGAAGCCGCGGGCGCGCTTGTAGCGGGCGACCACGTCGCCCATCGCGTAGTTGCGGACGTGGCCCATGTGGATGCGCCCCGACGGGTAGGGGAACATCTCGAGCACGTAGTATTTCGGGCGGCCGTCGGCATTGTCGGTCTCGAACAGCCGCTTCTCGGCCCAGGCCTCCTGCCAGCGCGGCTCGGCATCCTTGGCGTTGTAGCGCTCGACGGGCTGGGGGGCGGTGCTGGCGGTCATGGATCCGGCTGCGTCAGGGGCTCGTCGGTCATTCCGAAGGATGACCACGGCACGGTCGCGCCGCGATAGCATATCTGCGCCGCAGCCGGTCAACGCGGCGCGCGATTCGGGCTTGCGCGGGGCGCGCGAACGCATAGGTCGGCGGGGATCAGGCGCGACGACGACGCGCGCCGAGGCTCAGACCACGCAGACCGACGCCCGGCAGCGACAGGACAGGCACGCCATGGACGACGCGACGACCGGCACGAACGCCCCTCCGGCCGACGGGATGGGACAGAGGACCGACAAGCTCCCCGTCGGTCAGGCAGATGTCGCGGCCGGGCTCGCCGAGGTGCGCGCCGCCATCGCCCGCGCGGCCGAGGATTCGGAGCGCGACCCGGCCGAAGTGCAACTCGTGGCGGTCTCCAAGACCGTCCCGGCCGAGGGCATCCTGCCGGCGCTGAAGGCCGGCCATCGCGTCTTCGGCGAGAACTACGTCCAGGAATCCACCGCGAAGTGGCCGGCCCTCCGCCACCGCTTCCCGGACGTGGAGCTGCACCTCGTCGGGCCGCTGCAATCCAACAAGGCCCGGGAGGCGGTGGCGCTGTTCGACGTGATCCACTCCCTCGACCGGCTGTCGCTCGCGGCAGCCCTGGCCAAGGAGATCGAGCGGTCCGGCCGGACCCCGAAGCTGCTCATCCAGGTCAACACCGGCGCGGAGCCGCAGAAGGGCGGCGTGCTCCCGGACCAGCTCGCCACCCTCCTCTCGGAGTGCCGGGAGACCCACGGGCTGGCGATCCAGGGCCTGATGTGCATCCCGCCCGCGGACGACCCGCCCTCGGCCCATTTCGCCCTGCTGGCCCGGCTCGCCCACGAGCACAACCTGCCGATCCTCTCTATGGGCATGAGCGCGGACTTCCCGGCGGCGATCCAGCTCGGCGCCACCCATGTCCGGGTCGGGACCGCGATCTTCGGGGCCCGGACCCGGAAGGCCTGACGCTGGGCCCGGGCCTCAACCTGGGCCCGGGCCTCAGCCGATCCGCAGGTGCGTCCGCGGCCCGAGGCGCCCGAGCAGGCGCAGGAGATCGGCCCGGGCCAGGGCGACGCAGCCCTCCGTGGGGCGGTACCCGTCCCGGGCGATGTGCAGGAAGATCGCCGAGCCCCGCCCCTTCCGGATCGGGGCGCGGTTGTAGTCGAGGTCGATCACCACGTCGTAGAGCCCGTCGCCCCGCCACATCGATTCGGCGCTGACCCCCGGGGCCGGCAGGCGGATCGGCCGGTTGTAGCGGCGGTCCCGGCTCTCGTCGCACCAGCCGTCCTCGGGGCGGGTCGCCCGCAGGGGCAGCAGCGTGCGCGGCCGGACCACGAGGTGGTCGGGCCGGTACGCGCCGCCGCGCAGGCGGAAGCGCCCGCGCGGCGAGCCGCCGTCGCCCTCGCGCTTGTCGCCGACGATCCCGCCCGCCCCGAGGGCGCAGGGAATCACCGCCGGGCCGACGAGGAGCTGCCCGCGCCGCCGGTCCCCGACGAGGGCGCGGACGCGGATCTCCCCCAGGGTCAGGCGGATGGGTCCCCTGCTCGGCCGCCGCATCTCCGTCCTCCCGAATCCGCCCGGTCCCGGGGCCTTATGCCCGGGATCGGTACTTCGAACCGGTGAAAAATTGCGCACAAGGCAACTTCCGGCCACAAAGGATGCTCTATCTCTCGGTTGAACCCGGGCCGCCGAGCCGGGATTCGGGAGCGCGCCAGCCCCCCGCCGCGCCGCGGGGACCGCCGCCGCGATCCCGGAGCGGCGCGCCCCCGATCCCGCAGCCCGTTCGCCGGGGCGCTTGTCACGGCGGCGAAAGGATGCGGAAACACAAGCCTGGGTAGGATCGTCGCGCGATCCTGCCGAGATCTGACATCATCGCATGCTGCACCCGGCAGGCGGCCCTCGCCCCTCCCGCAGCACGCATTGGGGCCCGGACGATGCCGAATGTCTACCGCCTGCTGATCTGCGACGACGACGCGGTCCTGCGCGATACCCTGACCGAGCAGCTCGATCTCTGCGACGAGTTCACGGTCTTCACCGAGGCCAACGCCACCGACGCGATCCGGCGGGTCGCCGCGGAGCGGATCGACCTCGCCGTCATGGATGTCGGCCTGCCCGACCTCGACGGGCGCGAGGCCGTGCGCCGGATGCGCGCCGCCGGCTTCCGCGGCCCGGTGATCATGCTGACGGCCCAGGATTCCGAGGCGGACCACGTCGAGGGGCTGGAGGCCGGCGCCAACGACTACGTCACCAAGCCGTTCAAGTTCGGCATCCTGCTGGCCCGGATCCGCGCCCACCTGCGCAGCCACGAGGCCTCCGAGGACGCGGTCTTCCAGATCGGCCCGTACACGTTCCGCCCGGGCGCCAAGCTCCTCGTCGGCGAGCGCGGCTCCAAGCTGAAGCTCACCGAGAAGGAGACCGCGATCCTGCGCTTCCTCTACCGGGCGGGCCGGGCCGTGGTGAACCGCGACACCCTGCTGGCCGAGGTCTGGGGCTACAACGCCCAGGTGACCACGCACACGCTGGAGACGCATATCTACCGGCTGCGCCAGAAGATCGAGCCGAACCCCGCCACCGCCGCGATCCTCGTGACCGAGGGCGGCGGATACAAGTTGCTGCCCTGACGAATTGAAGCTTTACGTGTAGGCGATCCGGCGGGTTCGCGTATGCGCAGGGTGGTGAGGCGTTCTTGGGGCTCGACGACGATATCGCGATCCTCGCGGCCGCGCCGCTGTTCGGCTTCCTCGACCGGGACGCCCTGCGCCTGCTGACCTTCGCGGCCGAACGGCGCGACCTCGCGGACGGCGACCTGCTCTTCGCCCGCGGCGATCCGGCCGATGGCGGCTTCGTGGTGATGGCGGGCACGATCCGCCTGGAGCCCCGGGTTCCGACGGCCGAGCCGGTGCGGGCCGGGCGCTCGGCCCTGATCGGCCAGCTCGCCCTGTTCGTGCGCGGGACGCGCCCGACCGAGGCCCGGGCCGAGGGGAGCGCCGCGGTGATGCGGATCACCCCGATGCTGATGCGCCGCGTGCTGGAGGAGTTCCCCGCCGCCGCGCGGGCGGTCCACGACACCCTGGCGGACGACCTCGCCGGGCTGGTGACCGATCTCGATCAGGTCCGCGAACTGCTCGAGGTCATCGACGGCATCTCCTCAGGTGACAGCTCCGGTGGCCGCTTGTAAGCACGGGCTCCCGCCGCAAGAGTTCTGACCCGTCCCATGTCCCAGGCCGGCAAGCCCCATTCCGATCTCGCCCATTCCGATCTCGCCCATTCCGATCTCGCCCAGACCATCGAAGCCGCCTGGGACGACCGCGCCAACGTGTCGACCGCCACCAAGGGCGCGGTGCGCGAGGCGGTCGGGGCGGCCCTGGAGCTGCTCGATTCGGGTAAGGCCCGCGTCGCCGAGAAGTCGGGCAACCACGACTGGGTGGTGAACCAGTGGCTGAAGAAGGCGGTGCTGCTCTCCTTCCGCCTCAACGACATGGCGACGATCGAGGGCGGCCCCGGCGGCGCGCCCTGGTGGGACAAGGTCGCGTCGAAATTCGCCGGCTGGGGCGAGGCCGAGTTCCGCGCCGCGGGCCTGCGCGCCGTGCCGGGCTGCTTCGTCCGCCGGGGCTCCTACATCGCCCCCGGCGCGGTGCTGATGCCGAGCTTCGTCAATCTCGGCGCCCATGTCGGCGAGGGCACGATGGTCGACACCTGGGTGACGATCGGCTCCTGCGCGCAGGTCGGGAAGAACTGCCACATCTCGGGCGGCGCCGGTATCGCGGGCGTCCTGGAGCCGCTCCAGGCCAACCCGGTGATCATCGAGGACGACTGCTTCATCGGCGCCCGCGCCGAGGTGGCGGAGGGCGTCATCGTCGGCCAGGGCAGCGTCCTGTCCATGGGCGTCTATATCGGCGCCTCCACCAAGATCGTCGACCGGACCACCGGCGAGGTCATGTACGGCCGGGTGCCGCCCTACTCGGTGGTCGTCTCGGGCACGATGCCCGGCAAGGCGCTGCCGGACGGCACGCCGGGCCCGGGCCTCTACTGCGCGGTGATCGTCAAGCGCGTCGATGCCGGCACGCGGTCCAAGACCGCCATCAACGAGCTGCTGCGCACCTGATTCATCCGGGACCTGGCGGGAGCGCGATGGAGACGTCCGAGCTGACCCTGACGGTGGCGGGCCGGACGGTGCCGACCCCCTGCGACCGGATCGGGGCGGGGCCGGACGCGCTCCTGCTCCCGGCCCTGTCGACCATCTCGGCGCGGGCCGAGATGCGCGGCCTCGCCGGCCGCCTCGGGACGGAGTACCGCTGCCTCGTCCCCGACTGGCCGGGCTTCGGCGCCCGGCCGCGGGCGCGGGTCCCCCTCGCCCCGGCGACCTTCCACGCCTTCCTGGACGCCCTGCTGGCGGCCGCGCCCGGCCCCTACGCCCTCGGCGTCGCGGCCGGCCACGCCGCCGGCTACCTCGTGGCGGCGGCGCGGCGCCACCCGCGGGCCTTCGGGCGGCTGATCCTGGTGGCCCCGACCTGGCGGGGACCGCTGCCCACCGCGATGCCGGGGCGGGCGCACTGGTTCCCGCGCATCCGACGGGCCGTGGAGGCCCCACTCCTCGGCGAGGCACTCTACCGGATCAACATCAGCCCGCCGATCATCGGCCGGATGATGCGCGCCCACGTCTACGCCGACGCGGCCCGGGTTACCCCGGCGGTGGTCCGCGACAAGCACGCCATCACCCGCCAGCGCAACGGCCGCTTCGGCACCGCCGCCTTCGTCACCGGCGGCCTCGACCCGGTGGGCAGCCGCGACGCCTTCCTGGCCCTGTTCGGCGACGGCCTGCCGCCGACCCTGGTGCTGCGCCCCGCGGGCGCCCCGCGGCGCTCGGGCGCCGAGATGGACGCCCTCGTCGCCGGCGGCCGCGTGACCGGCGCCGCGATCCCCGGCGCCCTGAGCCCGCACGAGGAGCATCCGGACGCCGTGGCCGCCGCGATCCGGGAAGGCTGAATTCGTTCGAGGGCTCCCGGAAAGGTTCTAGCCGGTCATCCCGCCTGATCCCACGTTATGATCGGCCTCATGATCGTTTCGCGCTCGTCGACTTCGTGAATGCCGTCGTAGCTGACGCCACAAAACCTCAGGTTATTCTTGTAGAAGAACAGATGGGACGCCATTTCCAGAAGGAAGGTGAATGGCTTCTCGTTCCGATACGTCCCTGTTCTGCGCACGTAGAGTTCGGGCTGTCGAACGATGTTCCAGTCTGCGTCAAAAAATCTTCGTATCAATGGAAGATAGAATTTGACGTACTCGATCAGATGTTCCCGCGATTGGAATCCGATATAGTTGCAGAAAAAGTCGGAAATCATGCGGTACTGATCGACGAAGCGCACGCCGTACAGCCCGTCTAGAAAAGCGATTCCCTCATCCTTGATGCCGAGATAGCCAACTTCCTTGTAGAATTGGAGATCTTGAAAATTGGCCTTTCGATCGTACGAAGGTAGATATCCCCATCCGTAACACTTCAGGCACGGGAAGGCGAACGCCAGCAACGTCTGAAGCTCCAGGGGTAGGGACAGATTCTTCTCGAAGAACCGTGACGACACGACGAAGAACGGATACTGCGCGAAAGGCTTCTCGAATTCAGTGAGAAGGAACGACCATTCCGCGATAAATCTGCTCCCGGCGTCAATGATGCTGGGATTGAGGATGCGTTCCTCGATATACGCGCTCCGAAAATCGCGTGGCGCGCCGGTTTTATCGACGAAATAGAATTTCGCGGGGAGGTCCCTGTCGAAAAATTTCCTGTCTATCGGCGTCGATCTCGCGACATGATTGAATTCATGCGCCGTGATGACGTAGAGGGACCCAAGTTCTTCGCGGCGGTGATCCTCCTTCTGGGTGTCAATCATCAGAGTGCCGCTTTGCGCTGCCCGCGATAGAACATCTACCGGTCAGTGTTGCCGAGCAAACTTGCCTCGGGCTTGCATCGGAGGTTGTCGACGTGCGTTTCCCCGGGCATCGCCATGCTCTGACGACGCTTCGCACCGCGCGCCGATCGGAATGCGCACCTACAACATGCAGCGGTTCATAAGGCGCCTCGGCCGCCGCACGCTGGACAGATCGGGCCGCCTGTGCAGGGACTGAACGGGCCGGCTGAGCCGTTCCTCCGGCAGCGGGCGCGCCCCGCAGATTCCATCCGAGAGAGTCCCGGATCCGATGCTGCGCACGCCGTCCCTGCCCCTCCTCGCCCCGGCCGCCCTCGCCCTCCTCCTGGCCGTCGCGGCCCGCGCCGAGGATTCCCCCCGCCCGGCCCCCTCGGCCCCCCCGGCAACGCCCGCGGCCCAGTCCCTCGGCGCCGACACGCTGAAGCCCGGCAAGCCGGCCGTGAAGCCCTACCTCGCCGACGGGGCGGTGCCGGATGCCGTCCAGTTCCTGCCCTCCCCGCCGGCCCACGACGCGCCCCTCGACAAGGCCGACCGGGCGGCCTTCAACAGCACCCGCGCCCTCAAGGGGTCGCCGCGCTGGGAGCTGGCCGCCAACGACGTGTCCGAGGGCGCCGCCGCCGTCCTGGAGAACTTCGCCTGCGTGCTCGGCACCCGGATCGATCAGGCGCGGGTGCCGGCGGTGATCAACCTCTTGGAGCGCGCCCGTCTCGATCTCGCCCGGGCGACGCGCGGACCCAAGGTCCATTACCGGCGCCTCCGCCCGTTCGTCGGCAACGAGGCGCCGATCTGCGTGCAGCGCAGCCAGGCCCTGGCCGACAGCTTCAGCTACCCGTCGGGCCACGCCACGCAGGGCTGGGCCTACGCGCTGATCCTCGCGTCCCTGGTGCCCGAGAAGGCGACCCCGATCCTGGCCCGCGGCCGGGCCTACGGCGAGAGCCGGATCGTCTGCGGCGTGCACTGGCTCAGCGACGTGGCCGCGGGACGCCTGACCGGCACCGCGGTCTTCGCCGCCCTGATGGGCGACGCGGCCTTCCGCGCCGATCTCGACAAGGCCCGCGCCGAGCTTCGCGGCGCCCTCGCCAGCCCCGGGACGGTTCCCGATCAGGCCGCCTGCACCCGGGAGGCGACCGCCCTGCGGGAGCCCCCGCTCGAGTTCTAGGCGCGAACGATTGTAGATTTGAACGCTTCCAAGTGTGTCATTTACAACACGTTTTCGGCTTGATCGAGCGGCCGTGATCGATGGTACGGGAGCCCCGGGCGCCGTGTAGAGGCGCGTTCGTGGGTCCCCGATGTCGTTTCGTTCCGCTCCGTCCGGTCTGCTCCTCGCCACCACCGCACTGACCACCGTCGCCCTCGTTCCGGCGGCCGCCGCGCAGGGCGCCGCCGTCCAGCTCGACGAGATCTCCGTGGAGGCCGCCCGCCCGGCGGCCGCCGCGGCCCCGACGGGCGGCGTCGGCGGCGGCAATGTCAGCCGCGGCGACGGCGGCGGCGCGGCCACCAGCGGCGGCGGCGGCGGCCCCTCCGGCGTCACCGGCTACGTGGCGCGCGTGAGCCCCGCGGCGACCAAGACCAACACGCCCCTGCTCGAGACCCCGCAATCGGTCTCGGTGGTCACCCGCGAGCAGCTCAACGACCGCAACGTGCAGGATCTGGCCCAGGCGATCGCCTACACGCCGGGCGTGTCGAGCAGCGTGTTCGGCTTCGATCCCCGCTACGATGCCTTCTACATCCGCGGCTTCAGCGCGACCTACAACGGCATCTTCCGCGACGGCCTGCGCCTCAATGCCGTGGGCCTGACGATCCCGCGCAGCGAGCCCTACGGGCTGGACGCGGTCACCATCCTGAGGGGTCCGGCCTCGGGCCTCTACGGTCTCGGCTCGCCCGGCGGCATCGTCGACTCGACCTCGAAGCGGCCGGTCTTCGTACCCTTCGGAGAGGTGCAGTTTCAGGCCGGCAACTACGACCGCTTCCAGGGCAATTTCGACATCGGCGGCCCGGTGGCGGGCACCGACGGGACGATGGCCTACCGCGTGACCGGCGTGAAGCGCCAGTCCAACACCTACCTGCCCGGCGGCGACGACGACCGCACCTTCATCGCCCCGTCCTTCACGTGGCGCCCGGATTCCGACACCAGCTTCACCTTCCTCAGCGAGTATTTCGAGTCGCGCCTGCCGGGAACGTCCTTCTTCTACAACGATCCGGGCTTCCGGGTGACCAATTTCTACTCCGGAGATCCGGCGCTCAACCAGTACAAGCAGCAGCAGTATCGCGTCGGATACGCCTTCGAGCACAGGTTCTCGCCGGATCTGATCTTCCGTCAGAACTTTCGCTACTACGACGTCCGCGCGGATTACGATTACACCTCGATCACGGGGCTGAACCCGGCCCGGACCCTGGGCGCGCGGACGGCCGGCGCCTACCTGGACACGCTGGGCCAGATCTCCCTCGACAACCAGCTCGAGGGCCGCTTCACCAGCGGTCCGATCCAGCACACCCTGATCGGCGGGGTCGATTACGCCCATTACGACTACACGCGCGCCTTCGGTTTCGGGGCCGCGCCGGACCTCAACCTCCTGACCTTGAACTACGGGCAGCAGGTCATCGCCCGGCCGCGCTACACGAACTTCCAGAGCCAGGCGCAGGATCAGATCGGCGCCTACTTGCAGGATCAGGCCAAGCTCGGGCGCTTCGTGCTGACCCTCACCGGCCGGCACGACTGGGTCTTCCAGAACACGAGCGACCGGACGGCCGGCACGGTCGCCGACCAGACCAATCGGGCCTTCTCGGGCCGCATCGGCCTGAATTACCTGCTCACCGACTTCCTGGTGCCCTACGCCAGCTACGCCACGACCTTCACGCCGCAGGTCGGCGTCGACGTGAACGGGAACCCGTTCAAGGCCGCGACCGGCGACCAGATCGAGGCCGGCGTGAAGGCGGCCATCCCGAACACCAACATCACGACGTCGTTCTCAGGGTTCGACATCGTGCAATCGTCGCTCCTGCGGCAGGATCCGAACAACATCGCCAATCAGGTCGCGACCGGGTCGGTCGAATCGAAAGGGTTCGAGGCCGAGCTGACGGCGAACTTCGCGCCGGGAACCAACCTGACGCTGTCCTACACCCATCTCAACCTTCGCTATCTGCGCCAGACCTCCCTGGTCACCGGGCGGCCGATCGACGGCAACGCCCTCTCGGGGATCCCGGGCGACAGCTTCACCGCCTTCGGGACCTATCAGTTCGCACCCGGCTCGCCGCTGGCCGGCCTGCAACTGGGCGGCGGCATCCGCTACGCCGGGACGAGCTTCGCCGACGACGAGAACACCGTCCGCAACCCGACCGTGACCCTGTTCGACGCGCTGGTCGCCTACGATTTCGCGGCCCTCGACCCGAAGTACAGGGGCTTCCGCGCGCAGATCAACGCGTCCAACATCTTCGATCGCAGTTACACGACCTGCCAGGCCGGGTTCTGCTACCGCGGCGCGCCCGCGACAGTCATCGGCAGCCTGATCTACCGCTGGTAATGTCCGGGAGCGGGGGCCGCGGCATGGCAGGTCCCCGCCCCCGGCACTGGAGCCGGGATCGGAAACCGTCCTAAGGCCGGAGCATCGTCCTCCGACCCGGACCCGCCATGCTCTCGACCCTGCTGGTCGTGCTGCCGATCTTCGCGCTGATCTTCGCCGGCTGGCTGGCCCGGCGCGTCGGCGTGCTCGGGGCCGCCGCCACCACCGAACTCAACCGGTTCGTGGTCTTCCTGGCCCTGCCGGCGCTGCTGTTCGACGTGACCGCGCACGCCCACTGGAGCACCATCTGGAAGCCCGGCTTCATCGGGGCCTTCGGACTCAGCAGCCTCGCGATCTTCGCCCTCGCCGTGCTGATCCGCGGCGGGGCGGGGCGGCCGCTGGCCGACGCCGCGGTCGACGGGCTCAACGCCGGCTACGCCAATACCGGCTTCATGGGCTTCCCGCTGGCGCTCGTCGCCTTCGGGCCGGAGGCGCTCGCGCCCACCACGGTGGCGGCGATCCTCACGGTCTGCGGGGTCTTCGCGGTGGCGATCGTGCTCATCGAGACCGGTCTGCGGCGCGAGGCGGCCGCGTCGGGGAGGGGCGGCGGGGCGCGCCGGCCCGTGTGGTGGACGGTCGGCCGCTCGCTGGTGCGCAACCCGCTGCTGGTGGCACCGGTGCTGGGCGCGCTGGTGCCGAGCGCCGGCCTCGCCGTGCCGGACGCGGTCGCCACGTTCCTGAAGCTCCTCGGCGGCGCGGCGGCGCCCTGCGCCCTGGTGGCGCTCGGCCTGTTCCTGGCCCAGCCCCGCCAGACCGGGGGCGAGCAGGGGCGCACCGCCGCGCTGCTCGTCGGCTTGAAGCTGGTGCTCCACCCGCTCCTGGCCTACGGCCTCGGCCGCTACCTGTTTGACCTACCCCCGCTCCTGCTGCACACCGCGGTGCTCATGGCCGCCCTCCCCACCGGCACCGGGCCGTTCATGCTGGCGGAGTTCTACCGGCGCGAGGCCGACCTGACCGCCACCGTGGTGCTGGTCTCGACCGTGCTGGCCGTCGTGACGGTCTCGGCCTACCTCGCGGCGATCGCCTAGGTGGCCCGGTCGATCCCGGGCTCTCCGGACGGCCGCGGCCTCACATTCGGAAACCGGGCGACCACGCTCCTGCCGCAGAGGAATCGTAACGTTTGCCCCGTAGCGTCGTGGCGCGGAACGCCGTGTCCGCGCTAGAACGATCCGACAGGCAGGGGCGGAACGACGGCGGATGGTGGGTTCGGGAGTTTCCATCGCGGGGCGGATCGCCCGCCTCGCCTGCGCGACCGGCCTGGCGCTGAGCCTCTCGGCCTGCTTCCGGCCGCTCTACGGGCCGACCGCCTCGGGGGAATCCGTCCAGGCCCTGCTCGCCTCGGTCCAGGTCGACGACGTCGCGATGGCCCAGGGCCAGGAGCGCCTCGGCCACTACCTGCGCAGCGAGCTGGTCTTCGACCTCGACGGGTCCGGCCACCCGGCGACCAAGCGCTACCGGCTGAAGCTCTCGGGCTCCGAGATCGTGCAGACCCCGATCGTCTCCTCCACCACCGGCCGCGCCGAGGCCGGCACCCTGGTGGCCAACATCAAGTACAGCCTCGAGGACATGAGCGGCACCAAGGTCTACACCGAGGGTGTCGCCACCTCGACGGCGACCTACGACCGCTCGATCCAGCGTTTCGCCAGCCAGCGGGCAGCGCGCGACGCCGAGATCCGGCTGGCGAGCGTGCTGTCCGACCAGATCAAGAGCCGCCTCGCGGCCGTGCTCTCGACGAAGCCGTAATCCGACGTGACGGCGGTCAAGGCCGGCGAGATCGAGGGGCTGATCCGGCGCGGGCCCGATCCGCGCATCCCCGTCATCCTGGTCTTCGGGCCGGATACCGGCTTGGTGACCGAGCGGGCCCGGAAGCTCGCCGAGGATTTCGTCGACGACCCGGCCGACCCGTTCGCGCTGGTACGGATCGACGGCGACGCCCTCGCCTCTGATCCGGGCCGGCTGTGCGACGAGGCCGGGACCCTGGGGCTGTTCGGCGGCCGGCGGTCGATCTGGGTCCGGCCCGGCACCCGCAACTACGCGCCGGCCGTCGAGGCCGTGCTGGGCGCGACGGTCGCCGACGCCCGCATCGTGGTGGAGGCCGGCGACCTCGCCAAGAACAACCCGCTCCGCACCCTCTGCGAGCGCTCGCCGAAGGCGCTGGCGATCCCGTGCTACGCCGACGACGAGCGAACCCTCTCGGATTTGATCGAGCGCACGCTCCAGGAGCGCGGCCTGCGCATCGACCGCGCCGCCCGGGAGGTCCTGGCCCGCAGCCTCGGCGGCGACCGCCGGGCGAGCCTGATGGAGATCGAGAAGCTCGCCCTCTACGCCGCGGGGGAGGGGGACCGGACCGTGACCCTCGAGCACGTGGAGGCCGTGACCAGCGACGTCGCGGCGAGCGTGCTCAACACCCTGATCGACGCCGCCTTCGACGGCCGCCGCGACGCGGTGGAGCGCGACTACCGCCGCTTCCGGCACGAGGGCCTCGACCCGGGCGTGGTGCTGGGCTCGGCGCTGCGGCACGCCCTGACGCTGCTCACCACCCGCCTCGACAATCCCGACAAGACACCCGCCACGATGGTGGCGACGTGGCGGGGCCTGCATTTCAAGCGCAGGGCCAGTATCGAGGGCCAACTCGGTGCGTGGCCGCCCGGGACCCTCCGGCAGGCCGTGGCGGCCCTGCAGGAGGCCGTCCTCGCCTGCCGGCGGGCCGAGCCCGACTTGGCCCACGCGCTGGCCTCGGCGGCCCTCCTGCGGGTCGCCGAGGCGGGCGCGCGGCGGCGGCGCTGAGGCCGCGCCGCCGGCGGCGCGGATTGCCTTTCCCGCACCGGAGAGGGGGGTTACCGCGCGACAGTCTTGGCCGGAGAGGCCCGCATGCGAGAGGGCTGCGACACGACCCGACGCGGACACCGACGCGCGATGTCGGTGCTCCATCGCCCGGCCCGGACCGCCTGACCTGAGCGAGACACCACGCCCTCTGCCTCCGCGCGCCGCGGCCTGCTGGCCGCCCTCGTGCCGGGCCCGCGCCGGGCCTGCGCCGGGCTCGCTGAGCCCGGGCCCCCGGGCTGGCCGGGACGGTTCCTCAGGCGTCCGAGACCTTGAACCGGTTGAGGAGGGCCTGCAGCTCGTCCTGGGTCTCGTAGCGGATGCGGATCTCGCCCGAATCGGCGTCCTTGGGCTTGTAGGAGACCGGGACGCCGAGGGCCCGGTGGATCCGCAGTTCCAGGTCGCGCACCGTCGCGGGACGCTCGGCCGAGAGGCGCGGGCGCCCGGGGCGGGGCGTCTCGGCCGGGGCGGCCTCCGCGGAGGCGATCGCCTCCACGTCCCGGACCGACAGGCTCTCGGCCACGACGCGCCGCGCCGTCGCCTCCGGATCGCGCACGGCCAGCAGCGCGCGCGCGTGGCCGGCGGTCAGCTCGCCCGCGGTGACCCGCTCCTGCACGGACAGCGGCAGGTTGAGCAGCCGGAGCGTGTTGGCGAGGTGGCTGCGGCTCTTGCCGAGGATCTCGGCCAGCTCCTTCTGGGTGTACGAGAAATCCTTCATCAGGCGCTCGTAGCCGGACGCCTCCTCGATCGCGTTGAGGTCGGTGCGCTGGACGTTCTCCAGGATGGCGAATTCCAGGGAGCCGCGGTCGTCGATCTCGACCACCACCACCGGCACCTCGTCGAGGCCGGCGCGCTGGGCGGCCCGCCAGCGCCGCTCGCCGGCTACGATCTCGAAGGTCCCGGGCACGTCACCGATCGGGCGGACCACGATCGGCTGGATGATGCCCCGCTGGCCGATCGAGGCCGCCAGCTCGGACAGCTCCGTCTCGGCGAAGCTCCGGCGCGGATTGCGCGGGTTGGCGCGCAGGAACTCGATCGGAACCCGGCGCTGCTCCTCGGCCTTGGCCGAAGCCTTGCCGGCCTCGTTGAAGTCACCGATCAGCGCCGCGAGCCCGCGCCCCAGTCGAGGCTTCGCCCCCTCCTCCGCCATGATCGCCACCCGTGTCACGCTCCACACTCGCCCCTCGAACCGGGAGGGGGACTCAAACCCGTCAGGCCGCGGCCGGAACCCGGCCCTCGCGCTGGATCACCTCCGAGGCGAGACGCAGGTAGGCCTGACTGCCGGCGCATTTCAGGTCGTACAGCAGCGCCGGCTTCCCGTGCGAGGGCGCCTCGGAGATCCGGACGTTGCGGGGGATCACGGTCTCGTAGACCTTGTCGCCCATGAAGCCGCGCACGTCCGCCACGACCTGGGCGGAGAGGTTGTTGCGCGGGTCGAACATCGTCAGCACGATGCCCTGGATCGTCAGCTTCGGGTTCAGGGCGCCGCGGACCTGCTCGACGGTGCGCAGCAGCTGGCTGAGGCCCTCCAGGGCGAAGAACTCGCACTGCAGCGGCACCAGCACCGCGTCGGCGGCCGCCAGCGCGTTGATGGTCAGCAGGTTGAGCGAGGGCGGGCAGTCGATCAGCACGTAGCTGATCCGGCTGAGGCTCGGCGCCTGGGTCAGGCTCTTTAGCACGCCGCGCAGCCGGTGCGCCCGGTCGGGGAGGGTGGCCAGCTCAAGCTCCAGGCCGAGGAGGTCCATGGTCGAGGGTGCCAGCGACAGCCGCGGCACGGCGGTGGGGACCACCGCCTGCGCCAGCGAGGCCTCGCCGGCCATGACCTCGTAGGTCGAGACCCGGCGCTTGGCGCGGTCGATCCCGAGACCCGTGGAGGCGTTGCCCTGCGGGTCGAGATCGACGACCAGCACGTCCTCGCCGATCGCCGCCAGGGCGGTGCCGAGGTTGATCGCGGTCGTGGTCTTGCCGACGCCGCCCTTCTGGTTGGCGAGCGCCAGAACGCGCAGAGGGCGTCGCATGGATGAATCCATGGACCTGTCGGCGGGGTCGCCGAGGATCGCTTCGCTCATCGGTGGCTCGGGGCGGCGAGGGCAGTGACGCGCACGATCCGGGCTTCGGAATCGGTCCGGCTCGGCACGAGGTCGTTAACGACTCTCCACTGCGCGCCGGCCTGGGTCAATTCGGCTTGTACGTCCCGCCCCTTCGGAAACAGGCCGGTGGTGCCCGTTTTCAACAGAGGCTCCGTCCAGGCGAGGAGCTGCGCCATCGGGGCGAGGGCGCGGGCGCAGACCACGTCGGTCCCGACGTACTCGCCGATCACCGCCTCGATGCGGGCGTTGCGCACCCGGGCCGGCGCCCCGGTGAGCCGGGCGGTCTCGGTGAGGAACGCGCACTTGCGCGCGTTGCTCTCGACGAGGTCGACCCGGACGCCGCGCTCCTGGCCGGCGATGGCCAGGATCAGGCCCGGGATGCCCGCGCCGGAGCCGAGATCGAGCCACGTGCGGGCCTCCGGCGCGAGGTCGAGGAGCTGCAGCGCGTCGTCGATGTGGCGGCTCCAGACCTCCGCCAGCGTCGCGGGGCCGACAAGGTTCTTGATCGGCTGCCAGCGCCGCAGCTGCGCCACGTAGAGGTCGAGCCGCTCGGCTGTTTCACGTGAAACACCGGCCGCCGCCAGGATACGGGTGCGATCCGGATCGCTCATGCCGGGAGCCGGTCCGCGGGGGCCGACGCCGCGCGGGCCCCGCGCCGCGCGTGGGCGGCCAGCAGGGTGAGGGCAGCCGGCGTCACGCCCTCGATCCGCGCCGCCTGTCCGAGGGTCCCGGGGCGGACGGTCTCGAGCTTCACCCGCATCTCGTTCGAGAGGCCGCTGATCGCCGCGTAGTCCAGCCCCGCCGGCAGGCGCACGGCCTCGTCCCGGCGGAAGGCCGCGATGTCGGCGTCCTGCCGGTCGAGATAGACCGCGTAGGTCGCGTCGGTCTTCATCCGGTCGGCGATCCGCGGGGCGACCTCGGCGAGGTCCGGCCACACCGCCGCCAGGTCGGACCAGCCGATCTCCGGGTAGGCGAGGAGCTGGAAGCCGGTGCGGCGGATGCCGTCGCGGTTCAGGACGATCCCGTGGGCCGCGGCCTGGCTCGGCGTCAGGCTCACCGCGTCGAGGCGGGCGCGCGCCGCGTCGAGCGCCGCCTGCCCGGCCGCGAAATGGGCCGCCCTGTGTCCTCCGACGCAGCCCAGCGCGATCCCGCGCGGCGTCAGCCGGGCGTCGGCGTTGTCGACCCGCAGGGACAGCCGGTACTCCGAGCGCGAGGTGAACATCCGGTACGGCTCGCTGACCCCCTGGGTCACGAGGTCGTCGATCATCACGCCGAGATACGACTCGGCCCGGTCGAAGCCCGCGATACCGAGGCCGCCCGCGTGCCGGGCGGCGTTGAGGCCGGCCACCAGCCCCTGGCCGGCGGCCTCCTCGTAGCCCGTCGTGCCGTTGATCTGGCCGGCCAGGAACAGGCCCGGCAGGCTCTTCACCTGGAGGCCGATGTCGAGTTCCCGGGGGTCCACGTAATCGTACTCGATGGCGTAGCCCGGCCTCAGGATCGCGGCCCGCTCCAGCCCGGGGATCAGGCGGACGAGATCGCGCTGCACCTCTTCCGGCAGCGCCGTGGAGATGCCGTTCGGGTAGATCGTCGGGTCGTCGAGACCTTCGGGCTCCAGGAAGATCTGGTGGCCCTCCCGGTCGCCGAAGCGCACGACCTTGTCCTCGATCGACGGGCAGTAGCGCGGGCCCCGGCTGGCGATGCCGCCGGAATACATCGGCGAGCGGTGCAGGTTGGCGCGGATCAGGTCGTGGACGGCCCGGCTCGTCCGGGTGATGCCGCAGCGGATCTGCGGCGTCGTGATCCGCTCGGTCAGCGTCGAGAACGGCACCGGCTCGGCGTCGGCCTCCTGCATCTCCAGGCCGGACCAGTCGATGGTCCGCCCGTCGAGGCGCGGGGGCGTGCCGGTCTTCAGGCGCCCGAGGCGCAGGCCGATCCGGTCGAGGGTCCGCGCCAGCCCGACCGCCGGCGCCTCGCCGACGCGGCCCGCCGGGATCTGCCGCTCGCCGATATGGATCAGGCCGCGCAGGAACGTGCCGGTGGTCAGCACCACCGCGCCGCAGGCGAGGGTCCGGCCGTCGGCCAGGACGAGGCCGCGGAGGCGGCCTTCGGCGTCGAAGGCCAGGTCCTCGCAGGCGCCGGCGATGACCGTCAGCCCCTCGGTCCCGGCCACGGCCGCCTGCATGGCGGCCGCGTAGAGCTTGCGGTCGGCCTGGGTCCGGGGGCCGCGCACCGCCGGTCCCTTGCGGCGGTTGAGCAGGCGGAACTGGATGCCGGCCGCGTCGGCGACCCGGCCCATCAGCCCGTCCAGGGCATCGACCTCGCGGACGAGGTGGCCCTTGCCGAGGCCGCCGATCGCCGGGTTGCAGGACATCGCCCCGATCGTCGCCGGATCGTGGGTGACCAGCGCGGTGCGCGCGCCGCAGCGCGCCGCGGCGGCGGCGGCCTCGACGCCGGCATGGCCGCCGCCGACGACCGCGACGTCGAACCGGGCGGAGGAGGGGGTGAGCATCGGGTACCGAGCAGCCTTTCGCGGACATCCCGCCGCGGGTGCGAGGAGCGCCCCGGGCCGTGCACGGCGGGTGGGCGCGGGACCGGCGGATCTGCCGGGAGGTCTAAGCGCGCGAAGGCGCGCGGGTCAACGCGTCCCGTCCGCCGCAACGACGCACCCTTCGCCGGCGCCGGCGGATACTCTGGATGCGGTATTCAGAACGCCCGTCGCGTGAAGATCTGTCGTTCCCGCGCGCGTTGCTGTCGCGGATCCCGCGAGGACTTGGGCGTCGCGCCTTGTCAGCAGCTGCGGGCCGTGCAAATCTTGCGCCGTGACGCGATCCTGTGCGGACAACGCCGTCCGGCAGGCCCACGAGAGGGACCGTTTTCGCCGCGCCGCCGAGCGACGCGCGAGGAGGAGACTCGAGATGTCGTCGCTGACAATCGGCCTGGGCGCCGCCTGTTGCGCGGCCGGCGCCGCCGCCCATTTCCTCGACCGCACCCGGCGCAAGGAAGGCCTGTTCGGCCTCGCGGGCTTCGCCCTGCTCCTGACCGGGATGTTCCTGAGCCGCTCCTGAGGGGGGGCGCGTCGTCTCGGGCCAGGCTTCCCGCCAGGCTTCCCGGCCGAGCGTCGCGCCGGCCGGGATGACCGCACCGCGCGCGGACAGCCGCACGGTGCCTCCCGCGGCCCGCGAACGCGGGGCGCCGAGCCGGCTCAGCCGGTCATGGCCGTCGCGGTGTAGCCGGCCTTGGTCAGGGCCTCGGCGATGGTCAGCGCCTGCGCGTCGGTGCGGATCGCCACGCGCGCGGCGTCCCGGTCGACCTGCACGTCGGCCGCGGGATCGATCCGCTTCACCGTGCGGGTCACCGCGGCGGCGCAGCCGTCGCAGGTCATGCCCTCGACCCGCATCAGCAGGTCGGCGCGCGTCTCGTCCATCGGGGCCTCCATAACCGCTTCCCCGGGATGTCGGGGCCCGGCGGGGCCGGCGCAAGCCGGATGTCGGCTCAGAACAGCGCCGGCATGCGGAAGGCGTAATCGATGCGCAGGCCGAACTGATACTGGTTGGGGTTGCCGAACGGGCGCCGCACCAGCGGGCTGTTGCCGGAGGCGCCCAGGATCCGGGTGTAGCCGGCATAGGCCGTGTAGGCCCAGGTCTCGCTCTGCGTGTAGGTCACGCCGCCGAGCACGCCGGCCGAGTAGAAGCTGCGCGGATCGTAGGGGGTGACGCGCCCGTTCAGCGCCGCCTCGATCGGCGAGACGCCGAAGTACTTCCGGGCGTAGCTGGCATCGCCGACATTGAGGCGCGGCCCGATGGAGAACAGGAACTTCTCCGCCGGGATCAGGTAGTCGGCCGCCACCGAGCCGACCGTTCCGTGGTGCCCGTAGACGCCCTGGCGCAGCTCGACGCGGGTCCGGATGAACGAGACCGGGTAGAACTCCGCGAACACGCCGGGCTCCACGGCGAAGCGGGCGTCGCGGAAACCGTACAGGTGGCGCCGGTCGTCGCCGTAGTAGCGCCCCGGCACGAAGCGCGCGGTCGGGCCGATGCGGAACGACTCGGTGTCGAAGAGCGAGAAGCTGAACCCGTCATCCGGCGTCGAGAACCGGCGCGGCTCGCCGACCCGGCGGATGTCGATCGACGGGTAGCCGACGGCCGTGTAGTCGCTCGCGCCCGGGTAGCGCGGCACGGCCTGGATCGAGCCGCTGAGCGTGACGATCCAAGTGTTGGGATCGACCATCGCGAAGGTCGGCGTGGTGCGCGGAAGATCCGCGCCGAGATCCGCGGCCCGCGGCGCCGTCGTGCCGAGGGTCGCGAGGAGCGCGCCGGCGCCGAGAACGGCGCGAAATCGGGGAGTACGCGGGGGGGCGGGCGTCATGGCCACGCTTTATGATCCTTTTTCATCCCGTCCGCATTCGCAAGCCGCGCAACCCTCCCCGGATCGCCCCGCAATCGGGTCCGCCGTGATGAATCCGCAACGTTCCAGCGGGCGCGGGCGTCACACCGCGCGGAATTAACAGGCGGCGGCGCGCCATCGCGGTCCCTGAGCCTTGCCGGGCGGGGTGCGGGCGGCCAAAGATCCTGCGATTCGGTTCGCGCCCGGTGGGGATCGCTCGGGATGTCCCCCGGCGACCGGCGCGCGTTCCCGGCAGGTGTTCAGACGATGGTCCCGGTCCTCGGCCGGTACGCGGGGCTGCTGACGGTCGGCCTTCTCGGGCTCGTCGTTCTCGGGCCGCTCGCGGTGTTCCTGCCGCTCTGGAGTGCCCTGACGCTCGGCGCCGCGGCCGCCCTGGCGGGCGGTCTCGCCCTGACCCGTATCGCCACCCTCAAGGCGCGCTGCGAGAAGCTGTCCAGCGAGGTCGATCTGCTGTCCCGGCGCCTGCTCAAGGTCGAGACGGCGGCCGCGACCGCGGCGGCCCAGCCGCGGCCCGAGACCGCCGAGGCCGCCCTGCGCGCCCAGATCGAGGAACTGACCGTCGAGTTCGGGCTCCTCAGCGGGATCGTCCGCGACCTCACCACGGTCGTGAGCGCCCAGGATGCCGAGATCGCGGGCCTCAAGGCGAGGCCGGAGATCGCGCCCGAGATCAGGCCCGCGATCGCACCCGCCGAGGCGCCCCGGCCAATGCCCGCGGTGCCCGGCGCAGCCCTTCCGGATGCCGCAGCGGCCCCGTCGCCGCAGCCCGTGCCGGTACCGCCTCCGCAGGTTCAGGCCGCCCCGCTCGAGCAAGTCCCGCCCCGGTCTCAGCTCGCCCCGGCCTCGGCCCCGTCCGTCCCGGCGCGGCCGATCCCGCCGCGGCCGATCCCGCCCCGCCCCGCGATTCCCCCCGCGGACGAGGGCGCGATCGTCGCGGCCTTCGAGGGGGACGGTCTGGAGATCCACCTGCAGCCGGTGGTCACCCTGCCGCAGCGCAAGGTGGTGGCCTACGAGGCGCTGGCCCGGCTGCGGATCGGCGGCCCCGGCGCGCCGCCGGCCGAGCCCGAGATCTTCCTGCCGGTACTGGAGCGCTACGGGCGCACCACCGAACTCGACCGCCGCATGCTGCAGCGGGCCACGATCGTGGCGCGCCACCTCGCCCGGCGCGGCAGCGAGACCCTGCTGACCTACGGGCTGTCGCCGCTGTCGCTGTTCGAGCCCGGCCTCCTGCGCGAGCTGGCCCGCACGGCCGCCGACGATCCGGCCCTGGCCGGCCTGACCATCGCGCTGCCGCAGGAGAGCTGGCGCCGTCTCGATGCCGGCCAGCGGGGCCTGCTCGCGCCCCTGCAGGGCCGGATCGGGTTCAGCCTCGACCGCCCGGACGACCTCCGCTTCGACGCCGCCGAACTCGCGGCGCTCGGCATCGGGCAGGTCAAGGTGCCGGCGGAGATGCTGCTCCGGCCCGGCGCGGGCCGCAGCAGCCTGTCGGACATCGCCCTGGAGGACACCGCGCCGGCCCTGGCCCGGGCCGGGATCCGCGTCGTCGCCACGGGCGTCGCCGACGAGGCCGACGTCCCGGACCTGATCGACCTCGACGTACCGTTCGCGCAGGGGACGGCCTTCGCGGCCCCGCGCCCGGTGCGCGCGGAGGTCCTGGCGACCCCGCCCGCCGAGGAGCCGACGCCCCCGCCGGAGCCGGAGCGGCGCCCGTTCCGGTCGGTCCTGCGCAGGGCCGTGTGAGGGGCCGTGCCCGGGCACGCTGCCGGGCCGGCGGTCCCGTCACCAGTAGATCTGCAGGCGCGCGATCACCGTGTCGACCGTGAACGGGCGGGTACCCAGCGTCTCGGCCTGGGCCACCCCCGGCTGCACGCGCCCGTGCACGACGTTCCCGATCAACCGGAGGTTGGGTTCGGGATACCAGCTCAGACCGAGGGTCACGTCCTGCTCCATGCCCCCGCGGAAGCCCCGGGCGTCCAGGTCGACGGCGCTGTAGCGCACCGCCAGCTCGAACACCCCGATCCCGCCCCGGGAGAGTCGTTGCGCCTCCGGAACAGCCACGCCCCGGAAGGTCGCGTAGGTGGTGCCGCTCTGCGGCGTCAGCGCGTAGGCGCGGCCCTCGCCGTTGAGCACCAGGGCCGCCTCGACGTAGCCGCCCTGGAAATCGAGCGCGGTGCCGGGTTGGCCGGGACCGCGGAACGGCTGCAACGCGGCCCGGATGTACTCGGCCTGCAGCAGGAACGGGCCGCGGCGATAGGCCAGCTCGGCGCCGAGGCGCGACACGCTGGCGGCGTCGGGGAGGTCCCCGGTATCCACCAGGGGGCGGTCGAACAGGAAGGCGCCGGCGGGGCTGGAGAAGCTGAAGGCCCCATCCGACCGGGACCGGCTGCGGAAGACTCCGGCGAGACCGAGATGCAGGGTCTCGTCCCCTTCCATGATCGGCGCGACGGTGGCGCGGGCCGCGACCGCGACGCCGTCCCCGTCGATGCCGCTGCTGGCGGCGTTGCCGAACACGCCGGCCACCGCGGTCCAGGCCGCCCCGTGGTGCCCGGCCGCGAGGCCGAACCGGCGCTCCGGCACGAGGGCGTTGGCCACCGAGCGCTCGGCGAACAGCGTGTCGTTGTTGCTCTGCAGCCATTCCAGGCTGAAGGGCTCCTTCATGTTGCCGAGCGTCACGATCGTGTCCGGCAGCCCCTTCCAGGCGACCAGCGCGTCGTTGATCGGCAGCATCGGGTCCGCGAAATCGTACTGGAAGGCGATCACCCAGTCGCGGCCGATCGTGAGCGTCGGCTCGATCCAGGCCCGGCGCACGGCGACGTTGTCGGGGAAGGCCTCGGGCAGGTCCGGCCGGCTGAAACCCGCCGCGCCGCCGTCGATGTGGAGCCGCCCGCCGATCCGGAGCTTCACGTCGGGCTCGGGGAAGGTGAGCGTCAACCCCTTCGCGTCGTAGCGCAGGCGCTCGCCGTAAGGGCCGGCCATCCCCTCGAACGCGTCCTCGCCGGCGCCGGCGGGGCCCGCCAGGACGAGGGACACGGCCAGGATGGCCGGTGCGGTGCGCGTTCCGATCACGCGACCAGCAGAGAGCAGGTCGGCCGGGCGGCGCCAATCACCTGGCGCAGTCAAAGCCGGAAATCCGCGCGTCGTGGCCCGGCGGCCACGACCGTCGGTGGTCGGACCGGCGCCGGCCTAGACGGCGCGATTGTCGATCAGCCGGGTCCGGCCCAGGAAGGCCGCGGCGATGACCCGGGCCGGGCCGTCGACCCGCTCCACCGGCACCAGGGTCCGGGCGTCGCAGACCGCGAGGTACTGGACGCGGAACCCCGCCGCCTCCAGCGCCGCCCGCCCGGCGGCGATCCGGCCGGCCACCGGGGTGCCGTTGCGGGAGGCGGAGGCGATCTCGGCCAGGACGGCCTGGAGCTTCGGGGCGACGGCGCGCTCCTCGGCCGAGAGGTAGCGGTTGCGCGACGACAGCGCGAGGCCGTCGGGCTCGCGCACGGTCGGCACGCCGCGGATCTCCACCGCGAGGTCGAGATCCGCGGCCACCTGCTGAAGCACGCGGAGCTGCTGGAAGTCCTTCTCGCCGAACAGGGCGACGTCCGGCCGGACCTGGTTGAGGAGCTTGGTCACCACCGTGGCGACGCCGGCGAAATGGCCGGGCCGGAACGGCCCGCACAGCCCCTCGGTCAGGCCCGCGACCTCGATCCGGGTGGCGAAGCCCGGCGGGTACATGGTCTCGACGCCGGGCGTCCAGGCGGCGTCCGCGCCGGCCCCCGCCAGCAGGGCCAGATCCGCGTCGAGGTCGCGCGGATAGCGGGCGAAATCCTCGTTCGGGCCGAACTGGGTCGGATTGACGAAGATGCTGGCCACGGTCCGGCGGCCGATCCGCCGCGCCTCGGCCACGAGGGCGAGGTGCCCGTCGTGCAGGGCGCCCATGGTCGGGATCAGGACGACGCGCTCGCCCGCCGCGCGCCATGCGGCCACGCATCCGCGCAGGGCTGCGAGGTCGCGGAAGGACTGGAAGGTCGACTCGGACACGGCACGGGCTCCGGGGGAGGGCAGGGCCGGTCTAGAGCATGATGGGGAGCGGTGGAATCCGGCAGTCGACGCCGGATCCCGTCGTCGCGATCGGCGTCAGGGGCAGTAGGGCAGGAGGGAGCGCCCGAAGGGATCGTCCACGCCCAGCGGCGGCGTGAAGCCGTAATAGCTCGGATGCCCCAGGCCGTACTCGGAGCCGACGTAGCTCGGATCGTCCGGGGCGTTGGTCGGCACGGGCACCCGCCGGGGCGTGCAGCCCACCGGCACGCGACGGGACCGGACCGCGTAGACCGGCCGACGGTCGAGGCCGTCGTTGCGCGGGAAGAAGCGGGGGCTGCCGCCCACGCCCGCCTCGGCGCCGTAGCGGACGTCGAGATCGGCCGCCCGGCCCGGTACCGCGAGCAGCAGGACGAGTCCGAGCGCCGTCACCGCCCTGCGCGCCGTTTCCCGCATGCCGCCCCTGCGCCGCCTTCGTCTCTGTCGGAAGGCGACACCGTGCGACGGCAGGGTAAACGAGTGATTACCGCGGGATCACGTCAGCGACACGACGAGGGCGTCCAGGACGGCGGCCAGATCGCCCTCGGTCAGCCGGATCTGCAAGCCGCGGCCGCCGCCGTTGACGTGGATCTCGGCCGCCGGCTCGGTCAGGGATCCGGCGTCGATCGCGGTCGGGAAGGACCGCTTCTGTCCGAGCGGGCTGATCCCGCCGACATGGTAGCCGGTCAGCCGCTCGGCATCGGCCGGCTTGAGCATGGACGCGGCCTTGCCCGAGAAGGCGGCGGCGACCCGCTTCATCGACACCTCCCTGTCGGAGGCCACGAGCAGGCAGACCGTCCGTCCGTCGACCGACGCCATCAGGGTCTTCAGCACGCGTCCCGGGTCCACCCCGAGCGCCTCCGCGGCCTGCAGGCCGATGCGCGGCGCGTCCGGATCGTACGCGTAGACGTGGAGGCTGTACCGGATGCCGGCCTTGTCGAGGGCGAGCGTCGCGCGGGTCGTCTTGGAAAGTGTCTTGTTGGGTGTCTTGTTGGGTGTCTTGGCGGCTGTCTTCATGGTTCGTCCGGTCACGTCGAATGGGCGCGCGCGGCGATGAGGCGGCCGATCTCCGCGTAGGCCGCCGCGCAGGTGTCGGGGGAGGCGGTCGATTCCGTGACGTAGACCGCCGCGAGGATCGGCGCGCGCCCCGGCGGCCGGAGGATCGCGACGTCGTTGACGGTGCCGTTGTCGCCGCTCCCGGTCTTGTCGCCCGCGATCCAGTCGGGCGGCAGGCCGGCCCGCAGGCGCTTCCGGCCGGTCTCGCAGGCGACCATCCAGGCCTCCAGCCGGGCGCGCGAGTCCGGCGACAGGACGGTTCCGAGGAGGACACGGCCCAGGGTCGCCCGCATGGCGTCCGGCGTGGTCGTGTCGCGCGGGTCGCCGGGCAGTGCGGTGTTGAGGGTCGGCTCGGTCCGGTCGAGGCGGGTGACGGGATCGCCGGTGGTCCGCAGCCACGCGGTCAGCGCCTCGGGGCCGCCGAGATCCGCCAGGAGCAGGTTGGCGGCCGTGTTGTCGCTCCAGATCAGCGTGGCCGCGCACAGGTCCGCGACGCGCATCCGCCCGGTCCCGGCGCCGGCCTCCAGCGCCTTCCGGGTCACGGGCGCGTAGCTCAGGAGGTCGCCGGGCCCGTAGCTGACGACCCGGTCGAGGGTCTCGCGGCCGACATCGACCCGCGCCAGGACCGCCGCCACCGCCAGCGCCTTGAAGGTGCTGCACATCGGGAAGCGCGCGTCGGCGCGGTAGGCGGCGAGGACGCGGTCCGCCGAGGCGGCCGCGATCCCGAGGCGGCCGCCGAGCCGGTGCTCGATGGCGGCCCAGTCCGGCTCGGCCTCCGCGGCGCGCGCGCGCAGGGCGAGGGACGCGGTGAGGGGCGCGGCGAGCAGGCCGAGGCCGACGGCGCGGCGGGTCCAGACGATCATGGCGCATCCCCGTTCGAGACCGCGACGGCGCAAGCGGGCGCGGCGCGTCGGCGCTGGGATGGTATAGGGCGGCCGCGATTGTTTCACGTGAAACTCCGCCCCTCGCGCGGCCTGTGGGACCATGATCGATACTGACACCCTCTTCGCGCCGGCCAGCGGCTTCGGCCGGGCCGCTGTCGCGGTGATCCGCATCAGCGGCCCGGCCGCGCGCGACGCGCTCGTCGCCCTGGGCGGACGCCTGCCGCCGCCCCGCCGGCTGTCGCTGCGGAGCCTCCGGGATCCCCGCGACGGCACCGAGCTCGACCGGGCGCTGGTGGCGTGGTTTCCCGGGCCCGACACCTACAGCGGCGAGGATATGGGCGAGCTGCACCTGCACGGCGGCACGGCCGTGCGGATGTGTGTCCTCGCCACCCTCGCCCGCCTCCCGGGCTGTCGGGCCGCCGAGCCTGGGGCTTTCACCCGGCGGGCCGTCCTCAACGGGCGGATGGATCTCGCCGAGGCAGAGGCCGTCGCCGACCTGATCGACGCGGAGACCGAGGGCCAGCGCCGGCAGGCCCTGCGCCAGCTCGACGGCGCGCTCAGCCGGCAGGTGGCCGCGTGGCGCGCGGAGGCGATCGACTGCCTCGCCGCCGCGGAGGCCGCGCTGGACTTCGCCGACGAGGGGGACGTTGACGATGCCGGGCTCGACGCGGCGCTGCTCGACCGCGCCGCCCGCCTGCGCGACGCGATCGCCGCGGCGTTGCGCGACGGCCAGCGCGGCGAGCGCCTGCGTGACGGGTTCATGGTGGTGCTGGCGGGGGCTCCCAACAGCGGGAAATCGACCCTGCTGAACGCGCTGAGCCGACGGGACGTGGCCATTGTGTCGGACAGCCCGGGGACGACCCGCGACGCCATCGAGGTGCGGCTCGACCTCGGCGGCCTCCCGGTCATGCTGGTCGACACGGCCGGGCTCCGCGAGACCGTGGAGCCGATCGAGGCGGCGGGGATCGTGCGGACGCGGGCGCGGATCGACACGGCCGATCTCGTGGTCGCCCTCGTGCCCCCCGGCGGCGCGGTCCCGGACCTCGGGCCGGCGCGCGGCCCGATCCTGACCGTGCGTACCAAAGCCGATCTTTTTGCCGGCTCAGAACAAGGGGGTGATCCGGCGGACGTGACGGTCTCGGCCCATACCGGCGCCGGCATGGATGCCCTGCTCGATGCGATCCAGGCCGCGGCCACGGACGGTCTCGGCACCGGCGACGCGCTCATCACCCGCGCCCGGCACAGGGCCGCGCTGGAGGCCTGCATCGGCCATCTCGATCGCGTCTCGGGGAGTGCGGGCGGTCTCCCGGAGCTGGCCGCGGAGGATCTGCGGCTCGCGGTGCGGGCGCTCGGCGCGGTCGCGGGCCATGTCGGCGTCGAGGACGTTCTTGACCGGCTGTTCAGCGGGTTCTGCATCGGGAAATAGATTTAAAGCCGGCAACCAATCGGGCTGGATCGGGCCCGACGCGGCTTCGCTACTGGGGGATCCGCAGGATCCGCGGCCGCCAGATCCCGAGCGCCACGTTCGCGGTCGCGACCGCCAGCAGGACCCAGAGGGTGCCGCGCTCGCCGGTCAGCGAGACGGCCAGCACCGCGGGGTCGATGAGGCCCGCCAGCACGCGGGCACTCTGCTCCGCCTCCTGCTTCATCGGGCCCTGGACGTAGACCAGCCCGCCCTCGAACATCAGGACGCCGGTGGCGAGCTTCACCCACGCCCATCCGGCGTTGAGGAAGGCGCGGTTCAGCGCCATCGCCAGCAGGCCCGACATCAGCGTCACCGCCAGGGCGGGCAGGAAGATCCAGGTGGCGACGGCGCCCATCGCGCCCCGCATCGCCGCGTAGCCCGTCAGGGCGGACGGCGCGGGCGCCAGGCTCAGCATGACGACCAGGGACGCCATGGCCCCCAGCAGCCCCGCGGACCCCATCGTATGGAGGAATTTCAGCAGGCGTCGCACGGCGTCTCACCCGGGCCGTTTCCGCGCAGCCTAGCGCGGGGCGCCGGGGGGCGATAGCGGCGCGCCGGTCGCAGGGCTCCCGGCCGGAACGCTGCGCCCGCGAGGACGGAGCGGACCGTCAGCTCCGGAGGCCGGGCGCCTCCTGGCCGGTGCGGGCCACATACTCGGTGTAGCCGCCGCCGTACTGGTGGATGCCCTCCGGCGTGACCTCAAGGACCCGGTTCGAGAGGGCGGCCAGGAAGTGCCGGTCGTGCGACACGAACAGCATCGTCCCCTCGTAGTTGGCCAGCGCCTCGATCAGCATCTCCTTGGTGCCCATGTCGAGGTGGTTGGTCGGCTCGTCGAGCACCAGGAAGTTCGGCGGGTCGTAGAGCATCAGCGCCATGACCAGCCGGGCCTTCTCGCCGCCCGAGAGCACCCGGCAGCGCTTCTCGACGTCGTCGCCCGAGAAGCCGAAGCAGCCGGCCAGCGCCCGCAGCGACCCCTGGCCGGCCTGCGGGAAGGAATCCTCCAAGGTCTGGAACACCGTGCGGTCGCCGTCGAGCAGGTCCATGGCGTGCTGGGCGAAGTAGCCGAGCTTGACGCTGCCGCCGACCGTGACCGAGCCGTCGTCGGGCGCGGTGGTGCCGGTGACGAGCTTGAGCAGCGTCGACTTGCCGGCGCCGTTGATGCCCATCACGCACCAGCGCTCCTTGCGCCGCACCGAGAAGTCGAGCCCCTCGTAGATCGTGCGGCTGCCGTAGCGCTTGTTCACGCCCTTGAGCATCACGACGTCGTCGCCCGAGCGCGGTGCCGGCTGGAACTCGAAGGCCACCGATTGCCGCCGCCGGGGCGGCTCAACGCGCTCGATCTTGTCGAGCTTCTTCACCCGGCTCTGCACCTGGGCGGCGTGGGAGGCCCGGGCCTTGAACCGCTCGATGAAGGCGATCTCCTTCGCCAGCATCGCCTGCTGGCGCTCGAACTGCGCCTGCTGCTGCGCTTCGTTGAGCTTCCGCTGGCCCTCGTAGAAGGCGTAGTCGCCCGAGTAGGTGGTCAGCGCGCCGCCGTCGATCTCGATGACCTTGGTGACGATGCGGTTCATGAACTCGCGGTCGTGCGAGGTCATCAGCAGGGCGCCGTCGTAGGCCTTCAGGAACGATTCGAGCCAGATCAGGCTCTCGATGTCGAGGTGGTTGGACGGCTCGTCGAGGAGCATCACGTCCGGGCGCATCAGCAGGATCCGCGCGAGCGCGACGCGCATCTTCCAGCCGCCCGAGAGGGCGCCAACGTCGCCGTCCATCATCTCCTGGCTGAAGCTCAGCCCGTCGAGCACCTCGCGGGCCCGGCCCTCCAGGGCGTAGCCGTCGAGCTCCTCGAACCGGGCCTGGACCTCGCCGTAGCGCTCGACCAGGGCGTCCATCTCGTCGGCGCGGTCCGGGTCGGCGAGCGCCGCGCCGAGCTCGGCGAGCTCGGCCGCGACCGCGCTCACCGGGCCGGCGCCGTCCATCACCTCGGTGACGACGCTGCGGCCCGACATCTCGCCGACGTCCTGGCTGAAATAGCCGATGGTGATGCCCCGGTCGGCCGCGACCTGCCCCTCGTCGGGCTGCTCCTGGCCGATGATCATCCGGAACAGGGTGGTCTTGCCGGCCCCGTTCGGGCCGACCAGGCCGACCTTCTCGCCCCGCTGGAGGGCGGCCGAGGCCTCGATGAAGACGAGCTGCCGCCCGTTCTGCTTGGTGATCTTGTCCAGGCGTATCATGGCGGCGGGCGCTGTCCGGGAGGTCGCTGTCCGGAAGGTGTCCGGGAGTATCCCGGCCGCTTACGGCATCGGCCGACGCGGCGCAAAGGCAGGGTGCCGCAGTGCGGGATAACGCTTGCGTCCGGCGCAGGCCTGGGCGCATCCCGGGACCCAGGATGAGGCTCGGCCGTTGCCCTGGGCAACATGAGGATCGCGATGCTGTTCGGTTGGTGGATGACGGGCATGGACATGGCCATGCTGGGGCTGGAGGCGCAGGGCGTCATCGCCCAGCGCATGGCGATGTTCGCCCTCGGCGGCCCCGCGGCCCAGGCCGAGGCGCAGCTCATGGTGACGGAGAAGATGCTGGCCGCCGGCGAGGCGGCGCTCATGCTCGCCGCGGGCGCCTCGAACGGCAAGGTGATCCGCAGCTACCGGCGGAAGGTTCAGGCCAACGCCCGGCGGCTGAGCCGGGGGTGAGGCGCGTGGCCGCCGGATCTCCGCGCGCCGTCAGTGCGAGAGGAGCGAAGCAATCCAGCGGCGCCACATCCGGCGACGTCACGTTACCCCGGGTCGCTTCGCTGCGCTCGCGATGACGGGGACGGCTCGTGAAGCCGCGATCCGCCTTCAGTTGTTGGCCGTCCGGAACGTGTCGCAGGACTTGGTCTGGCCGCTCTTGTAGCCGGCCATGAACCAGCGCTGGCGCTGGGCCGAGGAGCCGTGGGTGAAGGAATCCGGCACCACGTAGCCCCGCGAGCGCTGCTGGAGCGCGTCGTCGCCGATCTGCGCGGCGGCGTTCAGCGCCTCGTCGATGTCGCCCTGCTCGAGCTCGGCGTACTTGTCATTGGAGTTCTTGGCCCAGACGCCGGCGAGGCAGTCGGCCATCAGCTCGATCCGCACCGAGAGGGCGTTCGCCTCGGTCTTGCTGGAGGCCTGCTGCTGGCGCTGCTGGACCTTGCCGAGGATGCCGAGCACGTCCTGGACGTGGTGGCCGACCTCGTGGGCGATCACGTACGCGTAGGCGAAGTCGCCCTTCACGCCGAACTTCGAGGCCATCTCCTTGAAGAAGCCGGTGTCGAGATAGACCTTCTTGTCGAGCGGGCAGTAGAACGGGCCCATCGCGGCCTGGGCCGAGCCGCAGCCGGAGCGCGTGCCGCCGGTGTAGAGCACCAGCGTCGTCGGGGTGTACTGCTTGCCGGTCTGCTGCGGCAGGATCTGACTCCACACGTCCTCGGTGTTGCCGAGGATCTTGGAGGCGAACCGGCCGCTCTCGTCGGTCGGGGCCTGGCGCCGCTTGGCCTGGGTCTGCGGGTCGACCTGCTCCTGCTGGCTGCGGCCGCCGCCACCGATCTGCTGGGCGCCGCCGATCAGGATCGCCGGGTTGATGCCCGTGAAGTAGCTGATGATCAGCAGCACCACGATGGTGCCGATGCCGAGCCCGCCGGCGCCGCCGCCGGGAAAGCCCATGCCGCCACCGCCGCCGCCCTCGCCCCGGCGATCCTCGACGTTGTCGGAGCTGCGTAGATCTTCCCAGCGCATGGTTGGGTCCCGCCATCGGTGCTGCGCCGGCCGCCTCGGGGGGGCCGGGATTGGCTGTGCGTCGTCGTGTCCGGCCGATGGCGCGCCAGCAGCGGGAACGAAGCTCTAATGGCGGGAGGGGAGAGCCGGTTCCGTCACTCCGGTCAAGCTCGCGGTCACGCTTTCCCGTCGAGGAGGGCGCGCAGGGACCGGAAGTCCCGCCACGCGAGACGCTTCTGGACCGGCTGGCGCAGCAGGAAGGCCGGGTGGAGCGTGGCGAGCAGCTTCACCTCGCGGCTCGGCAACTTGTACGGGAAGAGGCGGCCTCGGGTCCGCAGGATGCCGTCCTTGGTGCCGGTCAGCGTCTGGGTCGCGGGCGCGCCGAGGCAGACGATGATGTCCGGGTCGACGAGCTCTATCTGGCGCTCCACGAAGGGCCGGCACACCGCCACCTCCTGGGGGGTCGGGTTGCGGTTGCCCGGCGGCCGCCAGGGCACGATGTTGCCGATATAGGCGCTCGTCCGGTCGAGCCCGACCGCCTTCATCATCTTGTCGAGGAGCTGTCCCGAGCGGCCCATGAACGGCTTGCCGATCCGGTCCTCGTCGGCGCCGGGCGCCTCGCCGAGAAACATCACCCGCGCCTCGGGATTGCCGTCGGCGAAGACGAGGTTCTTCGCCGTGAAGCGCAGCGGGCAGGCGTCGAAATCCGCGAGAATCCGTTCGAGCTCGTCGAGGGACTTGGCCTGCCGCGCCCGGGCACGGGCGTCGCTCGCGGCCTCGTCGGGCTGGGCGCTGGCGGCGCGGCCGAAGGTCCGCGGCGCCGCGGTGGGCGCGGCCGTGCCCGGGGGCAGCGATCCGGGGGGCGGCACGAGCGTGTTGGCGACCGGGCTGGCGGACGGCTCGGCGGCCCGGGATGCCGCGCGGCGCGCGGCGCGCAGGGTCGGGGCCGGCGTATCGGCCTCGTTGAAGCGGTCGTGCGGGTGCTCGTCGAGCGCCGCGTCGGCCCCGGCCTCCACGTGGAAGTCGAGATAGGCGATCAGGTCGGCTTGCGCGTCGGTGGGGCTCGGCATGGGACTCAGCATGTGGGATCGCCGGGGCCTGTGGACAACTCGCCGAATCGCTCCGGGTGGCAAGGACTTGCGTGACCGAACAGCGCGGCGCGGCGCAGCGCTGTGACGCCGTTCCCTGCGGCAAAGGGAACTTTGCCTTGAGCTTGAGCGTCGGCAACTTGCCTTTCTAGCTTGGAATCGCTTGAGACGGCATCAGGAAGGCCGGCCCGGCGACGAACCGGGCGCCGGAACAAGAAAAGGAACCCGAGGATGGCGCTGCCCGAACGCGAGAGCATGGATTTCGACGTGGTCGTGGTGGGCGCCGGCCCGGCCGGCCTCGCCACCGCGATCCGCCTGAAGCAGCGCGCCGCCGAGATCGGCGAGGAGATCTCGGTCGTCGTCGTCGAGAAGGGCTCGGAGGTCGGCGCCCACATCCTGTCGGGGGCGGTGATCGACCCGATCGGCCTCGACCGGCTCCTGCCGGAGTGGCGCCAGGACCCGGAGCGGCCGCTCAAGACGGAGGTGCAGCGCGACGAGTTCATGATGCTCACCAAGAACAGCGGCATCACCCTGCCGAACGTGTTCTTCCCTAAGCTCATGTCGAACCACGGCAACTTCGTCGGCTCGCTCTCGAACGTCTGCAAGTACCTCGGCGCCCAGGCCGAGGCGCTCGGCGTCGAGATCTACCCGGGTTTCCCGGCCTCCGAGGTGCTGTTCGACGGCAACGGCGCCGTGGCGGGCGTCGCCACGGGCGATCTCGGCATCGGCCGGTCCGGCGAGCCGCGCGAGGACTACACCCGCGGCATGGAGCTGCGCGCCAAGTACACGGTGTTCGGCGAGGGCGCCCGCGGCAACCTGACCAAGGGTCTGATCCAGCGGTTCGAACTCAACCGGCACAGCGACCACTTCAAGTACGGGCTCGGCGTGAAGGAGCTCTGGCAGCTCGCGCCCGGCAAGTTCGAGCCCGGGCTGGTGCAGCACACGATGGGCTGGCCGCTGCCCAACAAGGCCGGCGGCGGCTCCTGGCTCTACCACTTCGATGACCACCTGCTCTCGGTCGGCTTCGTCACGCACCTGAACTACGAGAACCCGACCCTGTCGCCGTTCGAGGAGTTCCAGCGCTTCAAGACCCACCCGATGATCGCCGAGACGTTCGAGGGCGCCAAGCGCATCGGCTACGGCGCGCGCGCCATCATGGAGGGCGGCTGGCAATCGGTCCCCAAGCTGGTCTTCCCCGGCGGGTGCCTCGTCGGCTGCTCGGCCGGCTTCGTGAACGTGCCGCGGATCAAGGGCTCGCACAACGCGGTGCTGTCCGGCATGCAGGCGGCCGACGCCATCGCGGACGCCCTGAAGGCGGGCCGCGCCGGCGACGAGCTCACCGCCTACGAGGCCGGATGGCGCGACAGCCCGATCGGGCAGGACCTGAAGGCGGTGCGCAACGTCAAGCCGCTCTGGTCCAAGTACGGCACGCTGGTCGGCGTCGGGCTCGGCGGGATCGACATGTGGGCGACCAGCATCCTCGGCGCCTCGCCGTTCGGCACGCTGTCCCACGGCAAGCCGGATCACGCCTGCCTCAAGCCGCTCTCGGAGGTGACGCCGATCGTCTACCCGAAGCCGGACGGCAAGCTGACCTTCGACCGGCTCTCCTCGGTCTACCTGTCGAACACCAACCACGAGGAGGACCAGCCGCCCCACCTCAAGGTCCGCGATATGGAGCTGCAGAAGCGCTCCGAGCACGACGTCTACGGCGGCCCGTCCGGCCGCTACTGCCCGGCCGGCGTCTACGAGTGGGTGGAGGATTCTTCAGCCCGCGACGGCGTGCGCTACCAGATCAACGCGCAGAACTGCGTCCACTGCAAGACCTGCGACATCAAGGATCCGAACCAGAACATCGACTGGGTGACGCCGGAGGGTCCGGGCGGGCCGAACTACCCGAACATGTGAGGTCAGCCCTCGGCCGAGGGGCCGAGGCTCACGTCTTTGCGAGCGCAGCGAAGCAATCCAGTGAACCGCTCCGTGGGCAGACGTCCCGCCGCCCTGGGTCGCTTCGCTGCACTCGCGATGACGGGACGGCCGACCAACCCGGCCTCAACCCCCGCGCCATCCTTTCGCCTTGCGGGGCTGGCGGGATGGGTTCAGTGTCCCCAACGTTTTTTCGGGGATGCCCCGCCATTCTCGCGCCCGGCCCCCGACGGGCCGGCGCCCAGGAGCCGCGATCGGTTCATGATGATGACACGCGCCCGCCGGAGCGTTTCGGCGCTCGCCCTGCTGCTCGCCGCCGGGCTCCCGCAGACCGTGCTCGCCGCGCAGCCGAAGGAATCGACCCCAGTGCTCGACTACGAGCCCGCGGACTCGCTCGAGGGCAACTTCCTCTCCGCCTACATCGCGGGCGCGTCGCGGGACACGGCGGCGGCGGCGACCTTCTACCGCGAGGCGGTGAAGGCCGACCCGCGCAACGCGGAACTCGTCGAGCGCGCCTTCATCTCGCTGCTGGCCGACGGCGCCCTGCCGGACGCGTTCCGCACCGCCGAGAAGCTGATCGCCCGCGATCCGACCAACGGCCTCGCCAACCTCTCCCTCGGGGTGCGCCAGATCAAGGCCGGCCAGTGGGCCGCCGCCCGCCAGAACTTTTCCCGGAGCGGCCGGGGCGCCGCCACGGACCTGACCGCGACGCTGCTCACCGCCTGGTCCTACGCGGGCGCCGGCGACAGCAAGAAGGCGCTGGAGACGGTCAACAAGCTCCGGGGCGAGCGCTACTACAACACCTTCCGGGACTACCATGCCGGCCTGATCGCCTCGGTGACCGGCGACAACGCTGAGGCCGAGCGTCGCCTCAAGGCCGCCTACGACGCCGACCACAACACCCTGCGCATCGTCGACGCCTACGCCCGCATGGAGGCCAGCCTCGGCCGCACCGACCTGGCGATCCAGGCCTATTCCGACTTCGACCAGCTCTCGCCGCGCCACCCGCTGGTGCGCGACGCCCTCGAGAAGCTGAAGGACGGCAAGCCGCTCACGCGGCTGATCGGCACCGCCCAGGAGGGCGCCGCCGAGGTGCTGTACGGGCTGGGCTCCGCCGGCTCGACCCAGGGCGACGAGCTGCCCGCGGTGATCTACCTGCGGCTCGCCCTCTACCTCGCCCCCGACCACGCGCTGGCCCGGCTGACGCTCGCCGACACGCTCGACCGGATGAAGCAGCCCGAGCGCGCCAACGAGGCCTACGCGCAGATCCCGGCCAATTCCCCGCTCAAGCTCAACGCCGACATCCAGATCGGCCTGAACCTGGAGCAGATGGGCAAGGGCGACGAGGCGCTGGCCCATCTCGACGCGGCGATGAAGGCCCACCCGGACGACATCGACGTCATCACCGCGCTGGGCAACGTGCAGCGCGCCCGCAAGAAGTACGAGGAGGCGGCGGCCACCTACACCCGCGCCATCGACCTGATCGGGAACCGGCCGCAATCCAACTACTGGACGACCTACTATTTCCGCGGCACCGCCTACGAGCGCGCCAAGCAGTGGCCGAAGGCCGAGGCCGACCTGAAGAAGGCCCTGTCCCTGGTGCCGGCCAACCAGCCGGCCGCCAAGGCCCAGGTGATGAACTACCTCGGCTATTCCTGGGTCGACCAGAACATCAACATCGACGAGGCGTTCAAGCTGCTGCAGCAGGCCGCCGACGCGAGCCCGCGGGACGGCATGATCGTCGACAGCCTCGGCTGGGCCTATTACCGCCTCGGCCGCTGGGACGACGCGGTGCGCGAGCTGGAGAAGGCGGTCGAGCTGAAGCCCGGCGATCCGACCATCAACGACCACCTCGGCGACGCCTACTGGCGCGCGGGCCGGCGCCTCGAGGGCAAGTTCCAGTGGCAGCACGCCAAGGACCTGAACCCCGAGCCGGACGACCTCACCCAGATCAACGCGAAGCTGAAGGACGGGCTGCCCGACATCGAGAAGCCCACCGCCACCGCCGAGACGGTGCCGGCCCCGGTCGCCGCCCCGCACAATCCCGACAACCCGGAACTCCCGAAGGGCGCGCCCCAGCCGCACGAGGCGCCGGGCTCCGCCGACAAGGCCAAGAAGTCGGGGGGCTAGGCCTCCCGCCAGGTCCCACCTCGGGGCGGTGCGGCTGCCGCGCCGTCCCGACGATGCGCGGGCCATTTCGGGACGCGAGGCCTCGAGATCCGGCCCGCGCCCGCAGCCCTGTCGCGGCTTCGGGCGCCCGCGCTGCGGCCCGGAGGCCGTAGGTCGAGCGACCTAATTGCTCACCGATCCGCGCCCGCTATCGTCGCGCCTCCGCAACGTTCCGGAGTGCGACGTGAGAGCGCTGAAGCCTGTCTGTGTCCTGCTGGTCCTCGCCTGCGCGGCGTCCGGGATCGGGGCCGATCCCGCGCGGGCGCAGGACGCGGCGGCGGCGCCGAAGGCCTTCGCGCTCGATTCCGTTCCCGTCTCGGACGCGCCGCTCGGCCGCTTTCCCTACTTCGCGCTGCCCGACGGCTACCAGCCGGTGAACCCGCCCGAGACGCGGGAATTCGGGCATTTCCTGTTCTGGACCGGCGCAGCGCTTCACGAGGTCGAAGGCAAGGTCTTCCAGTCCCTGATCGGTCCCAAGGACGGCAAGACCTACTCCGCCTACGAGCTGAAGAAGAACATCGAGGCCGTGCTGACGCAGGCCGGCGGCCGGAAGATCGCCGACGGCCGGATCCCCAACTCCGTGACGGAGACGCTGCCGGAGGAGATCCGGATCGGGATGTATGAGGGCCTGGGCGACGTCTACAACGTGCCCGCCCAGACCTGGGTGATCCGCCGGCCGGACCGGCAGATCTGGGTGCATTTCGTGCCCGACAGCTTCACCGCGGCCTGGACGATCCTCGAGACGAAGCCGTTCGTGCAGACCGCCGCCCTCCTGCCCGCCGAGCGGCTGAAGCAGGATCTCGACAAGACCGGGAAGGCGGTGATCCAGGTCAACTTCGCCACCGACAGGACCGAGATCCTGCCGGCCTCCGCCCCGCAGATCGATGCGGTGGCGGCCCTGCTGCGGACGGATCCCGGCCTGCGGCTCGCGATCAACGGCTACACGGACGGGACCGGGGCCGCCGCGCACAACCAGGCCCTGTCCGACGGCCGTGCCAGAGCGGTCATGGCGAGGCTCGTCGGCGCCGGCATCGCGAAGGACCGGTTGAGGGCCAAGGGCTTCGGCGCCGCCAGCCCGGTCGCCGCCGACGACAGCGAGGCGGGGCGGGCGCAGAACCGGCGCGTCGAGCTGGTCAAGTTCTGAGCGGCGCGGGCCCGCGAAGACCCCCGGCGGCCGGGCTCGGACGGACCATCCGGGAGCGCGCCGGCGTCGGAGCGGGGGACAGCGCGATCGACAAGAGTATTTTGTCCGCCAGCTCATAAAAATCGACGCGCATTTTCGCGAGCTTTGACGCACAGTGCGTGGCCGTTCGCGGGCGGCCACGCCGCGTCCCGCCCGGCAGGAGATTCGCACGGCAAGAGCCGGCGGGCGGGCACGTGCCCGCGACCCAGGGAGGAAGGCCCATGCCGTCAGACATCGAGATCGCCCGCGCCGCGACCCTGAAGCCGATCGCGCAGGTCGCCGAGAAGCTCGGCATCCCGGATGACGCGCTCCACAATTATGGCAAGCACATCGCCAAGATCGACCACGGCTACATCGCCGGGCTGGAGAGCCGGAAGCCCGGCAAGCTCGTGCTGGTCACCGCGATCTCCCCGACGCCCGCGGGCGAGGGCAAGACCACCACCACGGTGGGCCTGGGCGACGCCCTGAACCGCATCGGCGAGAAGACCATGATCTGCCTGCGCGAGCCCTCGCTCGGGCCGTGCTTCGGCATGAAGGGCGGCGCGGCCGGCGGCGGCAAGGCGCAGGTCGTGCCGATGGAGCAGATCAACCTGCACTTCACCGGCGATTTCCACGCCATCACGTCGGCCCACAGCCTCGCGGCCGCGCTGATCGACAACCACGTCTACTGGACGAACGAGCTCAACATCGACGTGCGCCGCATCCACTGGCGCCGGGTCGTCGACATGAACGACCGGGCCCTGCGCGCGATCAACCAGTCGCTCGGCGGCGTCGCCAACGGCTTCCCCCGCGAGGACGGGTTCGACATCACGGTGGCCTCCGAGGTGATGGCGGTGTTCTGCCTCGCCAAGGACCTCGCCGACCTGGAGGAGCGCCTCGGCCGGATCGTCATCGCCGAGACCCGCGACCGCAAGCTCGTCACCCTCAAGGACGTGAAGGCCACCGGCGCCATGACAGTGCTGCTCAAGGACGCCCTGCAGCCGAACCTCGTGCAGACCCTCGAGGGCAACCCGGCGCTGATCCACGGCGGCCCCTTCGCCAACATCGCCCACGGCTGCAACTCGGTGATCGCCACGCGGGCCGGCCTGCGGCTCGCCGACTACACGGTGACGGAGGCCGGCTTCGGCGCCGATCTCGGCGCCGAGAAGTTCCTGGACATCAAGTGCCGGCAGGCGGGCCTGACCCCCTCGGCCGTGGTGGTGGTGGCGACGGTCCGCGCCCTCAAGATGCACGGCGGCGTCGACAAGAAGAACCTCGGGTCCGAGAACATCGACGCCCTGGAGAAGGGTTTCGCCAATCTCGCCCGTCACGTCACCAACCTGCGCGGCTTCGGCCTGCCGGTGGTGGTCGGCGTCAACCACTTCCACGCCGACACCGACGCCGAGCATGCCAAGCTCAAGGACCTGTGCCGCGAGCGGCTCGACGTGGAGGCGATCACCTGCCGCCACTGGGCCGAGGGCGGCGCCGGGGCCGAGGAGCTCGCCCGCGCGGTGGTCAAGCTCAGCCAGGCCGAGCCGGCGCCGATCCGCCACGCCTACGAGACCGAGAGCCGGCTCACCGACAAGATCCGGGCGATCGCCACCAAGCTGTACGGCGCCGCCGACATCCAGATCGAGACCAAGGCCGCCGGCAAGCTCGCCACCTTCGAGAAGGACGGCTACGGCCACCTGCCGATCTGCATGGCCAAGACCCAGTACTCGTTCTCCACCGACCCGACCCTGATGGGCGCCCCCGAGGGCCACATCGTCGGCGTGCGCGACGTCCGGCTCTCGGCCGGCGCGGGCTTCGTGGTGGCGATCTGCGGGGAGATCATGACCATGCCGGGCCTGCCCCGGGTGCCGGCCGCCGACACGATCCGGCTCGACGCCAACGGGCAGATCGACGGGCTGTTCTGAGAAACGTCGCGCGGGGCTCGCCCACGGGCGGGCCCCGCCGTTCGTCGTTGCGAGCGGAGCGAAGCAATCCAGGGACACACAGTATCCGGAGATCGCGCGCTGCCCTGGGTCGCTGCGCTCGCGATGACGGAGCGGGTCGGATCAGGGGCCGCCCCTACGCGTCCCCGAACAAGTCCACCGCCAGCCGGGAATGCGCCTCGCGCAGCATCCCGGTATCGACCCCGAGCGGCTGCCCGTCGATCACCCGCCAGCGCCCCGCGACCATCACCCGGTCGGCCCGGGTAGCGCCGCACAGGACGAGCGCCGCCAGCGGGTCGTGGGCGCCGGAGAAGCGCAGCTCGTCCAGGGTGAACAGGGCGAGGTCCGCCTCGCGGCCCGGCGCGATCCGGCCGATATCGGAGCGGCCGAGGCAGGCGGCCGAGCCCTCGGTCGCCCAGCGCAGGGCGTCCAGGTGGGTCACGGCCTCCGCCCCGTAGGTGAGCCGGTTGATCATGAGGGCGTGGCGCACCCCCTCCATCAGGTTCGAGCTGTCGTTCGAGGCCGAGCCGTCGACACCGAGGCCGACGGGCGCGCCCGCCGCCTCCAGCTCGCAGGTGCGGCAGCGGCCCGAGGCCAGGGTCATGTTCGAGGTCGGGCAGTGGCAGACACCGACGCCGGCCGCGCCGAGCCGCGCGACCTCGGCATCGGTGAAGTGGATGCCGTGCGCGAGCCAGACCCGGTCGCTCAGCCAGCCGACCTCTTCGAGGTACTCCACCGGGCGGCAGCCGAACATCTGCTGGCAATAGGCCTCCTCGTCGCGCGTCTCGCCGAGATGGGTGTGCAGCCGGCACCCCCTGCGGGCGGCGAGCTCCGCGCTCGCGCGCATCAGGCGCTCGGTCACCGAGAAGGGCGAGCAGGGGGCGAGGGCGATCTGCACCATCGCCCCGGGGGCGGGATCGTGGAACAGGTTCAGCACCCGCTCGCAGTCCGAGAGGATCGCGTCGTCGTCCTGGGTCAGGGCCGCGGGCGACAGGCCGCCCGCCCGGTCCGACAGGCTCAGGGAGCCGCGGGTGAGCGCGGCCCGGATCCCGAGGTCGCGGGCCTCCGCGACCTGGATGTCCATCGACGCCTCGAGGCCCTTCGGGAACAGGTAGTGGTGGTCGCCCGCCGTGGTGCAGCCCGAGAGCAGCAGCTCGGTGAAGGCGACCCGCGTGGCGAGCCGGAACGCCTCCGGGGTGATCCGCCCCCAGACCGTGTAGAGCGCCTCCAGCCAGGGGAAGAGCGGCTTGTTGAGCGCCAGCGGATGGGCGCGGGTCAGCGTCTGGAAGGCGTGGTGGTGCGTGTTGATCAGCCCCGGGATGACCACGTGGCGCGACGCGTCGAAGGTCGCGTCCACGGGCGCGGCGGGCCGCGCGCCCGCCGGCACGCACTCGACGATCCGGGTACCCGCCACCACGATTCCGCCGCCGGCGCCCTCGGCCAGGACGGCGCGCGGGTCGCGGATCCAGAGGCGTCCCGATCCCGGTTCCCCTGCCTCGGCCATGCGCGTCCGCTCCCGTCGCCCGAGGGCCTGCGTAGCGGAGGCGTCGGACCGGGGGCAATCCCGCGGGTACACGCTTGAGGATCCGGGGCGGTCGGCGCCCCGGCCGCCCCGGCCAGGGTTGACGGGCCCCGGCCGCCTTGAGAAACGTCATGGGGACTGACCTATCACCCGTTGGGAGCGGCCGCGCCGTGACACGGACAGCCCCGCGCGAGGAGATGTTCGCGCCGAAACCCGTCCCGGGCGCCGCGCCGGCCGCCCTCGGCAGCGACGACCTGATCGAGCTCCTGTTCTTCGCCTACCGGGATTTCGTCGGCGATCCGGACAGGATCCTGGCCGATTACGGGTTCGGCCGCGCCCACCACCGGGTGCTGCACTTCGTCGACCGGTACCCGGGCCTGACGATCGCCGAGCTCCTCGACATCCTGCGCATCACCAAGCAGAGCCTGAACCGGGTGCTCAAGGACCTGATCGGGCAGGGCTACGTCGCGCAGAAGCCCGGTTCCAGCGACCGGCGCCAGCGCCTCCTGTACTGCACCGAGGCCGGCGCCGGGCTCGCGGCCGACCTGACGCGGGTCCAGGCCCGGCGCCTCGCCCGGGCGCTCGCGGCGCCGGATGCCCGGGGCTCCCCGGAGGACTTCCTGATGGCGATGATCGAGCCGGAGGACCGGCCGGCGGTCCAGCGCCTGATGGCGCGGCGCGGGGGCGGGGCCGAGGGGCGCCTCGACGCGGAGGAGCCCGCGTGAGCCACGCCGCCCGGTCCGACCTGCCCGACGAGGCGCCCCACGTCCTCGTGGTCGACGACGACCGTCGCCTGCGCGAATTGCTCGCCCGCTACCTCACCGACCAGGGCTTCCGGGTCACCGCGGCGGCGAGCGCCGCGGAGGCGCGCGCCCGGGCCCAGAGCGTCGTGTTCGACGCCATGGTGCTCGACGTGATGATGCCCGGCGAGAACGGCTTCGACTACGCGCGCAGCGTCCGCGAGACCTCGCGCGTGCCGATCCTGATGCTCACGGCCCGCTCCAACCCGAACGACCGGGTGATGGGGCTGGAGATCGGCGCGGACGATTACCTGCCGAAGCCGTTCGAGCCGCGGGAGCTGACGCTGCGGCTCAACAACATCATCAAGCGCAGCGCGCGGCCCCGCGCGGCCTCCGCCGAGGCCGTGACCTTCGGGCCGTTCGCGTTCCGGATCGACCGGGGCGAACTGCGCCGGGACGACGAGCTGATCCGCATCACCGAGCGCGAGCGCGAGATCCTGACGATCCTGGCGACGGCGGGCGGCGCCAATGTCGAGCGCGAGCAGCTCGCCGGTCCGGGCGGCGCGGCGGCCGAGCGCACCGTCGACGTGCAGATCAACCGCCTGCGTCGCAAGACCGAGGTCGATCCCGCCAACCCGGTCTTCCTGCAGACTGTGCGGGGCGTCGGCTACCGGCTCGCGGTGGATTGAGCCGCCTGCGGGCCGCCGGGCGGCTCAGACCACCCGCGGCGTGTCGGGCTTCAGCTTGAGAGCCTTGGCGATCCGGGTGGACAGGCTCCCCACGATCGCGAGGCTGGCCGACGGGCCGGCGAGGGCGCGGACGGCCTCCAGCGCCTCCTCGGCGCTGGGCTTCATCACTGCGTAGACCGTGGCGCCGGGCGCCGCGCAGGCGCCCTCCGCGGTCACGGAGACGAGGAAGGTCGTGTGGCGTCGCCGCGGGCGTCCAGGCATGGTCCAGCATTTGGCATGTCGGCTAACCATCACCAATGCCTGAGACCCGGAGCCGGCCGGGAAACCGCACGCACCCGGCACGATAACCCGTGCCGGGTCTCTCAGATCAGGGCAAGGTCGATGCCGGGAAGCCGCAGCCCGTCGAGGCGCGTGCGCCAGCGCTGACCGGAGGCGACGGGCAGCGCGTCCGTCAGCGTGCCCGTCGTGACGACAGTCCCGGCGTCGAGCGGTGGGGCCACCGGATCGTTAGCCAGCGCATCGACGAGGTGGGCCAGGGCCGCGAGCGGCCCCGTCCCGAGCACGCAGCCGCCACCGCCCCGGTCCGCGACGGCCCCGTCCCGCAGCAGCTCGACGGTGAAGCCCGCGAGTTCGCCGAGCCAGGCCGATCGCGCGTCCGCGGCGATCCGCACCCGCTCGCCCACCACCAGCAGCCCGTGCAGGCCGAAGGCCGCGACGGTGTCGGGCGCCGCGAAGCGCCAGCCCGGATAGAGCGACTGCACGATCTCGAAGCCGCTCGCCGCCCAGTCGAGGCAGGCGATCAGCGCCGCGGCATCCATGCCGGGCTCGGGGGCGCGCGCCAGCCCGAACACGATCTCCGGCTCGATCCGCGGCTCGACGAAGGCGGCGAGCGGCACCGGACCCGACAGGGCGGCCCGGTCGCGCAGGGTCGTGTCGTAGACGTGCCCCCAGATCGGCGCGCGGACGCCGTAGCGCTCCCACAGGGTCGTGTTGGTGAAGCCGATCTTGTAGCCGACCGGCCGCTCGCCGCGCTCCCCGCGCAGGACCCGGACCGCCTCGGCCACCCGGTAGGCCGCCGGCAGGTCGAGGGCCGGATCCCAGTCGGTCAGCGGCGCGATCGGGCGGCGATGCTCGTGCGCGGAGAGGATCGTGCGGGCATGGGCCGCGGCGGAGATCGGCTCGGTCATCGGCGCACGGCGTGAGGGCCGACGGGGCGGCACCCGCGCCGGGCCGCCTCGATCGCGGCCGGCCGATCTTACCCGAGGTGACCGTCGCCGGGAACGCGCGCTCTGTCGCTGCGCCGCCGACGCCCGCCGGCCCGTCCCCCGCGCGGAGCGCGCGCCCGGGGCGTTCGCTCCCGGCCCGGCCGCCCGCAGCATATTTTCATTAGAGGAATACCAAAATACGTTTCTTAAAGATGTGTCATCAGAGGCACATACTGCTCACGGATCCGTGATAGCTGGGCATCGGCGCGTATCTTCGCCCAGTAATTCCTGTTTAGAGTCGGTATAATGTCGAGATATGTCAATGAACGGACCGCGTCGCGCGCGTTCGATCGCGCGGAGAGGCTGCTCCGGATCGGGTTTGTATCGTCGACATCTATACTCACGCTCGGGGCGGCCGCGCTCGCCCAGCCCGCGCCCGTCCAGCCGGCGCCCGCCACGGAGATCGAGCTGTCCGAACTCAGCGTGAGCGGCGAGGCGCGCGCGCGCAGCCTGAACAGCGATCTGTACGGGCGCGGCGGAGCGACCGGGCCGGTGCCCGGCTACGTCGCCAGCCGCAGCACGGTCGGCACGAAGACCGACACGCCGATCCTGGAGACGGCGCAGTCGGTGTCGGTCATCGGGCGCCAGCAGATCGAGGATCAGAACGCCCTGACCATCAACCAGGCGCTGCGCTTCACGCCGAGCGTCACCACCGAGCAGCGGGGCGGCGCCGGCTCGACGCGCCTGGAGCAGTTCTACATCCGCGGCTTCACCGCGCCGATCTTCCTCGACAACATGGCGCTGCCCGGTAACCGCGACGCCTTCCCCAGCGTCGATCCCTACCGCCTGGAGCGGGTCGACATCATCAAGGGGCCGGCCTCGGTCCTCTACGGGCAGTCCGGTCCGGGCGGCCTCGTCAACCTCGTCTCGAAGGTCCCGCAATTCGTCCGCCACGGCGAGATCTTCGTCCAGGGCGGCGGCTTCAGCGAGGTCCGCGGCGGCTTCGACGTCGGCGGCCCGATCGCGTCCGACATCCCGGGTCTCGCCGACCAGTTCGCCTACCGGGTCATCGGCCTCGGCTGGAACGGCGACGGCCCGGCCGTGACCACCAAGGTCGAGCGCGCCTTCATCAACCCGAGCCTCACGTGGCGGCCCTCCGCCGACACCTCGCTCACGGTCATCGCCAACTACCAGCGCGACCCGTTCTCGGGCTTCTACGGCGGCTTCCCGGCCGTCGGCACGGTGTTCCCGCGCAATTTCGGCAGCGGCGTCTTCGGCCGGCTGCCGGTGAACTTCTACGACGGCGACCGCACCATCGAGCGCTCCGACCGCACCCAGGCCTCCGTCGAGTACCTGTTCGACCACCGGATCGCCGAGAACCTGCGCTTCCACTCGGCCGGCCGCTACCTGCGCTCGAACGGCGACTACCGCAGCGTGTTCACGACCTTCGGCGACGTCAACGGCCCGTACACGAGCGGCCCGATCATCGGCCGGTCGGTCGGCGGCACCCAGGTCGACATCGAAGCCTACACGATGGACAACAACTTCATCGCCGATTTCGACACCGGCCCGATCGCCCACACGGCCCTGCTCGGCGTCGACCACCGGACCTTCAGCACGCGGTCCGTCACCGGCCCGTTCCCGGCGACGACGAGCCTGAACGCCCTCGCCCCCGACCACGACCTGCCGATCCGGTTCCCCGCCTTCACGTCGACCTCGCGGATCGACGCGCAGCAGACCGGCGTGTACTTCCAGGATCAGGCGAAGTTCGACCGCTTCATCCTGACGCTCGGCGGCCGCTACGACACCGCCCGGCAGACCGGCCCGACCCGCACCTTCGCGCCGAACGGGCTGACCATCCAGGACGTCCCGGCCGAGGCCTTCACCGGCCGCGCCAGCCTGCTCTACCTGTTCGACAGCGGTGTCGCCCCGTACGTCTCCTACAGCGAGGCGTTCGAGCCGATCGTCAACGGGCGGATCTTCGACGCCGCCTTCGGCTCGGCCGGGCGCATCCCCGTCCCGATCGCCAGCAACCAGTACGAGGCCGGCATCAAGTACCAGCCGCCCGGCACCGACATCCTGCTGACCACCGCGTTCTTCGACATCCGCCGCTCGAACGCCACCACCACCGACCCGGTCAATCCCGGCTTCGTCGTGCAGACCGGCGAGGTCGGCGTGCAGGGCGTCGAGTTCGAGGCGCGGGCCACCCTCGCCGAGGGCCTCAGCCTGATCGGCGGCTTCTCGCTCCTCGACATCCGCAACGTCCGCGACACCGGCTTCACCACGAACGACCTGACCCGCCGGCAGGTGCCGCTCCAGGGGCTGCGGCCGGTGCAGGTGCCGGACACGACGGCCTCGCTGTTCGTCGACTACCGCTTCACCGACGGCCCGCTCATCGGCCTCGGCCTCGGCGGCGGCGTGCGCTACCTCGGCCCGTCCTGGGGCGATCCCGCCAACACGTTCCAGGTGCCCGAGAGCGTGCTGGTCGACGCCGTCGCCTCCTACGACATGAAGCACCTCGACCCGCGGCTCGCCGGCCTCAGCGCGCAGATCAACGTGCAGAACCTGCTCGACGAGCGCTACGTGACCGGCTGCTTCACCTACTCGGGCTGCTATTACGGCCTGCCGCGCACGGTCTACGCGACCCTGCGCTACCGCTGGTGAGGCGGCCGCCGTGGGCAAGACCTTCCGGCAGTCGATGGCGTGGCTCCACGCCTGGTCGGGCCTCGTCGTCGGCTGGGTGCTGTTCGCCGTCTTCGTGACGGGCACGGCGAGCTACTACCGGCCCGAGATCTCGCAGTGGATGCGGCCCGAGCTCCGCACCGACCGGACCTTCGGGCCGGCGGAGCTCGCGGCGGCGGCCGAGCGCGGCGTCGCCCACCTGCAGGCCCATGCGGGCGGCGCGCGGACGTGGTTCCTCGCGCTGCCGCGGCCGGACCGGCCGGTGCTGGAGCTGTTCTGGCGGACGGGCCCGGGCCGCCCGCCCGGCCACGTCCTCCTGGATCCCGACAGCGGCGCGCCGGCGGCGGTGCGGGCGACGCGCGGCGGCGACTTCCTCTACCGCTTCCACTTCGAGCTGAATCTGCCGCCGCTCTGGGGCCGCTGGATCGTCGGCGCCTGCGCGATGATCATGCTGGTGGCGCTGATCTCGGGGATCGTCACCCACCGGCGCATCTTCGCCGACTTCTTCACCTTCCGGCGGGACAAGTCCGCCCAGCGGGGCTGGCTCGACGCGCACAACGTCACGGGCGTGCTCGCCCTGCCGTTCCACCTGATGATCACCTATACCGGGCTCGCCACCCTCATGGTGATGTACGTGCCCTGGGGCCTGAACACGGCCTATCGCGGTGACAGCCAGCGCTACTTCGCCGAGTCCGGCCAGATCACCGCGCCGCGCCCGCCCGCCGGCCAGCCCGGCACGCTCGTGCCGGTCGGGCCGCTGGTGGTCCGCGCCCTGGCGATGCGGCCGGAACCCCTGGAGCGGATCACGGTGGTCAACCCGGCGGACGCGCGCGCCACCGTGGTGGCGGTGTTCGAGGAGCCGCACGGCCTCTCCCACGAGCACCCGCAGATCGCCTTCGACGGCGTGACGGGCGCGGTCCTGGAGGTGCGCGCGGGCGGCCTGCGGCCGGCGACCAAGACGTTCACCGCGATGGTCGGCCTGCACGAGGCGCACTTCGCCGGCCCGGCCCTGCGGGTGCTGTTCTTCCTGTGCGGCCTCGCCGGCAGCGCCATGGTGGCGACCGGGCTGCTGCTCTGGGCGGTGGCGCGCCTGCCCAAGGGGGACGCGCCCCGGGGCTTCGGCCTGCGCCTCGTCCAGGGCCTGAACGTCGCGACGATCGCCGGCCTGCCCGCGGCCGTCGCCGCCTATTTCCTGGCCAACCGGCTGCTCCCCGCCGCGCTGCCCGCGCGGGCGGAGTGGGAGGTCGGGGCCTTCTTCGTCGTCTGGCTGCTCGTCGCCGTGGCGGCGCTCCTGCGCCCGGCCGGGCGGGTCTGGCCGGAGACGCTGACGGCGGCGGCCGCGTTGTACGGCGCCGTCGCGGCCGCGGATGTCGGGCGCCTCGTCGCGCTCCGGCTCGGCAGCGACGCGCCGGTCGAGCCGGTCTTCCTCGCCTTCGACGGCGCGATGCTGGCCCTCGCCGCCCTCATCCTGCTCGCGGTCCGCACGATCGCGCGGCGCGGCGGAGCGTCCCGCGGCCCCGCGGAGGCCGCCGGGCTCTCGATCGCGGGGCACGCGCGGCGGGACCAGACCCGGCCCGGCATGCCGGTACCGGGAGATCGGGAGACGATATGATAAAATTGAACTGGTATATTGAACCCAGTGCGGCGAATTAATTCAAAATAACTTCCGAAGCCTGACATATATCGGATGCGCGTCGACTGTATCTGTGCAGAATGGTTCGGCCGGCATGCCAGCCGGTCGCGCCTGTGTCGTCGATTTTCACGCCCTTGATCCTTCGGCCCAGGCGTTCCAGCGCGGTCCATCCCAAGCGCACGCTGGACATGTCCCCGAGACCCAGAACTTGAGCCTCGAGGCGCGGCCCTCGGGGCTCTTTTTCTGCCGCGCCGGGCGATGCGGGCCCGGCGGCTGTTCACGGGCCCCGCGTCCCCGTACCAGAAGGCCACGGGAGCGGCAGGACGGGCATGCAGCGCATCACCATCACCATCGACGACGCCCTGCTGACGGCGGTCGACGACCTCTGCGCGCGGCGCGGCTACGGCAGCCGCTCGGAGGCGGTGCGCGACATCGTCCGCGACGCCCTGGCGCCGGTCCGCGCCGCGGAGCCCGACGGATCGGCGGCCTGCTACGGGGCGCTGAGCTACGTCTACAGCCACGGCACCCGCGACCTGGCCCGCCGGCTGACCGGCGAGGGGCATGAGCACGGCGTCTCGATCGCCAGCCTGCACGTGCACCTGACCCACGACGCGTGCCTCGAGGTGGCGGTCCTGCGCGGGCCGGTGGCCCGGATGCAGAGCTACGCCGACGCCGTCGTCACGCAGCGCGGCGTCCGCTACGGTCACCTGCACCTCATCCCGGAGGGTGACGACGCCCACGCCCATCCGGGCCACGGCGACGACGGCCCGGGGTGAGGGCGCCCCCCGCCCGCGATCCGGCGCCCCGTCGACTGCGCCCCACGCGCAACACGGCCGGCCTAATCCGCCCGTATGATTTTTTCGTATGTTTATCATACGGGCGGCGTGCGAGAGTCCGGGGATCGCCACGCCTCGCCCGGTCTGCCGGTGTCCCGCCCGACTTCCCGCTCGACTTCCCGTCCTGTCTGCCGCCACCGGCCTGCCGCCCCCGGCCTCCGCGCCGTGACCCGGCTGCTCGCCGCGGGCGGCCTCGTCGTCGCGACCGCCGGGCGCGGCTGGGCGGCGCCTGAGGGCGCCCCGACACCGTCGGCCGTCACCCTGTCCGAGATCTCGGTGGTCCCCGCGGCGCCTCCAGTCATCCCCGCGACGGACGGGCCCGGCGCCAGCGCGGGCTATGTCGGCGGCGTCACCGGGATCGGCGGCGCCCTGCTGAGCGTCGACGCGGCCAGCGCCGGCCTCATCGGCGGGGCGGTCCTCAACGCCCGCCCGGTCACGCGGCCCGGCGAGGTGCTGGAGGCAGTGCCGGGCCTGATCGTCACCCAGCACAGCGGGGAGGGGAAGGCCAACCAGTACTTCCTGCGCGGCTTCAACCTCGACCACGGGACCGACATCGCCATCAGCGTCGACGGCATGCCGGTCAACATGCGCACCCACGCCCACGGCCAGGGCTACGCCGACCTCAACTTCCTCATCCCCGAACTCGTCGGCGCGGTGGAGTACCACAAGGGGCCGTACTTCGTGCGCGACGGCGACTTCGCCTCCGCGGGCTCGGTGCGCATCGACTATCTCGACACCGTGCGGGAGAATCTCGCGCTGACCTCGATCGGCAGCTTCGGTTACAAGCGGGCCCTGTCGATCGCCTCGGCCCCGCTGGGCGAGGGCACCCTGCTGGTGGCCGGCGAGGCGCAGGTCTACGACGGGCCATGGACCGTCCCGGACGCGCTGCGCAAGCTCAACGGCGTCGCCCGCTACAGCCAGGGCACGGCGCTGGACGGGTTCGCGGTCACCGGCATGGCCTACGCGTCCCGCTGGACGGCCACCAACCAGATCCCGGAGCGGGCCGTCGGCGCGGGGCTGATCGGCCGCTACGGCACCCTCAACCCCAAGGATGGCGGCGACACCGCCCGCTTCTCCCTGTCGGGGCGGTTCAGCGCGACGGACGACACCGGCATCACCCGGGCCTCGGCCTACGTGATCCGCTACCAGATGAACCTGTTCAACGACTTCACCTACTTCCTCAACGATCCCGTCGGCGGCGACCAGTTCCACCAGCTCGACCAGCGCGTCCTCGGCGGCGGCGAGGTGCTGCACATCTTCCAGGGCGACCTGTTCGGCCGGCCGCTGGAGGTCGAGGTCGGCGCCCAGACGCGGACGGACTCGATCCGCGTCGGCCTGTTCAACACCGCCGTCCGCCAGTACCGCTCGACCGTGCTCGACGACCGCGTGCTGGAATCGAGCGGCGCCCTCTACCTCGACACGCGGGTGCGCTGGACCGAGTGGCTGCGCACGAGCGTCGGCGTGCGGGCGGACGGCTACTACGCCGACGTCCGCTCGGACACGCCGGCGAACTCGGGACGGGCCACCGACGGCATCGTCAACCCGAAGCTCGGCCTCGTGTTCGGACCGTGGTCCGACACTGAGATCTACGTGAATTACGGCGGCGGCTTCCACTCGAACGACGCGCGCGGCGTGACCGCCACGGTCGATCCCGCGAGCCCCCTGTTCAACATCACCCGGTCGCCCTTCCTGGTGCCCTCCACGGGCTACGAGCTGGGCCTGCGCAACCGGTCGATCGCCGGGCTGGAGACGAGCCTCGCGCTGTTCCGGCTCGACTTCGCCTCGGAGAACATCTTCCAGGGCGACACCGGCACCACGGAGCCGAGCCGCCCGACCCGCCGGTTCGGCGTCGAGTGGACGAACCGCTACGCGGTGACGCCGTGGCTGTCCCTGGACGGGGATCTGACGATCACCAACGCCCGGTTCTCCAGCTACGACCCGGCGGGCAACCGGGTGCCGGAGGCGCCCACGACCATCGCGTCGGCGGGCGTGACCTTCGGCGAGCCCCTCGGCTGGTTCGGGAGCCTGCGGGTCCGCTATTTCGGGCCGCGCCCGCTCATCGAGGACAACGCGATCCGCTCCCGGGCGACCGCCCTGCTCAACGGCCGCATCGGCTACCTGTTCGACACCGGGGTGAGCGTCTCGCTGGACGTGCTCAATCTGACGAACAGCAAGGCCGACCAGATCACCTACGCCTACGTCTCGCGCCTTCCGGGCGAGCCCGCCGCGGGGCTGATCGACCGCGTCTTCCACCCGGTGGAGCCCACGGCCGTGCGCCTGACGATCGCCGGGCGGTTCTGACCGCCGGCGCCACGACGACACGCGGGTCCCGACCCCCCTCGCGGCAGACCCACGCCGCGACGGACTTCGTCCCGGCGTCCCGGTCGCGTCAGCCGCCGCTGCGCGAGACCCGGTAGTCGCGCGGGGTCAGGCCGTAGGTCTCCCGGAACGCGCGACTGAGCTGGGCGCCGCTCCCGAAGCCGTAGGCCTCCCCGATCGCGCCGATCGACCGCGGCTCCAGCGGATTGTCGAGGGCGGCCCGCACGGCCGCGAGGCGCTGCCGCGCGCGGTAACGCGCCACCCCGCCTTCCGGCTCGAACAGGCGGTAGAGCTGGGAGCGCGATATGCCGAGCGCCCGCGCGATCGCGTCGATCCGGGGCGGCGTGTCGAGCTGGCCGCGGATGAACCGCTTCGCGGCCCTGAGCCGGGCGGCCTCGAGCGGCGCGGCCGCGCGGGCCGCTCCCTCCAGGCTCGGGCGCGCGCAGGCCGCGACCATGTGGAGCGTGGCCTGCGCGATCGGGGCGGCGTCGGTCGCGGTGATCGCGCCGCTATGCGCGGCCAGGCTCCGGATATGGTCGGCGAGCAGGCGGCCCGCGCCGCCGGTCAGGATCAGCCCGTGCATCGCGTCCTCGTCCGGCAGCACGGTGGCGATGGAGGCGCGCGGGACGGCCAGGATCAGCGAGTCCGTCTCCGGCACCCGGCTGCGGCGGTACGGCTGCGACAGGTCGTTGAGGCTGACCGCGCCCGCCGGAACCTCCGCCACGCCCCGTTCGGTCTCGACGCTGTAGGCGTGCCGGCTGAGGTGCAGGACGAACCCGTCCTGACCGTCGCGCCGGATCCGGGAGCGGGACCGGGCCGGCCCCTGCGGTGCGGCGCTCATGACGCGCAGGGCCATCGGGCCGATCAGCGTCGTCTCGATCCGGCCCGAGAAGCCGTGCGGATCGGCATCGAGGTCGTGGGCTGCGAACAGCGCGCGCCACGCGGCGAAGCGGTCGCGCTCCGGCAGGGCATCCGTCGTGAAGAGGGAACGGGGTACGACGTTCACGGCGGGACCGATGAGCGAGGGTTGAGTGATTTTACCTTACGTTGCGCGATCGACCAGTGCGCACGGGACACAATCTACGATCTGACGCGATCGCTTCCGGAGGGGCGACTGGCTATACCGCTGAGCCATCGTCCCATCGCGGCAGTGCCGCGATGCGCCGACCTTCGAGTTATGAGGACTTGCGTAAAGCATAACGCGTTATATAAATCGTGTCGGGAGGACCGATATGCCGGCAGACATCCTCGACGAACTCGGGCCGCTGTTCCTGGGCAGCCGCCTCAAGCGCCTCGCCGACCGCTTCCAGGCCGACGCCGCCCGGATACTGCGGGACGAGGGGCTCGGCATCCAGCCGGCCCAGTTCCCGCTCCTCGCCGCCATCGACCGCTACGGGCCGCTGACCATCGGCGACGCCGCCGCCGCCCTCGGCGTCAGCCAGCCGGCGGCCACGCGCACGGCGGCGAGCCTCGTCGCGCTCGGCTTGCTCGAAGAGGCGCGGTCGGACGCGGACCTTCGCCAGAAGGCGCTGTCGCTCAGCGGTGCGGGCAAGGCCCTGATGGCGCGCGCCAAGGACGCGCTCTGGCCGCGCGTCGACTGGGCCGTCGCGAGCCTGTGTGCCGGCCTGTCGGGCCCCCTGCTGGACCAGGTCGCCGCCCTGGAGCGCAGGCTCGACGCCGCCCCGTTCGCGGCCCGCATCCGCCAGGACGGCGCGGCCGGCGACACCGCGACGGGCCTGACGATCCGAGACTACACGGACGCGCTGGCGGACCGCTTCCGCGACATCAACGCCGAGTGGATCGAGGCGATGTTCGCGCTGGAGGAGAACGACCGCCGGATCCTGTCCGATCCCCGCGGCGAGATCCTGGACCGCGGCGGGCTCATCCTGTTCGTTGAGTCGGCGGATCTCGGGATCGTCGGCACCTGCGCGCTGATGCGGACGGAGGCGGGCTGCTACGAGCTGACCAAGATGGCCGTGTCCGCGCGGGCCCGGGGCCGCAAGGCCGGCGAGCACCTGCTGCGGGCGGTGCTGGCCCGCGCCGCGGCCATGGAGATCGAGACGCTCTACCTGCTGACCAACACCAAGTGCGCGGCCGCCGTGCACCTGTACGAGAAGGTCGGGTTCCGGCACGACCCGGAGATCATGGATCGGTTCGGCCGGCGCTATGCCCGCTGCAACGTGGCCATGCGCTATCCCCTGTGACGCCGCGCGCCCGACGCGCCGAGGGCGACCCGTTCCCGGTCGTGCCGCCCGGCGCGGCGACGAAGCGCGGATCCCGGCCGTGCGCGGGCCCGCGCGGCGCCGCAGCGAGCCGCTCCCATCCGCGGAGGACAGCTGCACGCTCTGCGTCAGATCTCGTTCAGCAGTGACGATGCGTGGACAGACAAAATGATGGGCGCGAAGAGTTCAACTGAAAATTGATTTGGGCGATCTGCTTGTGGGAGCATCAGCAACAGATCCCGTAACGGAATCTTATCGTCGCGCTTCCATCTTGGTGGCCCCGCTCTGGAGCTGCGCTCGGACAATGAAAGCTTGGTTCGCGAAACTCTCGATCCAGCACCGGCTGGTCGGAGCACTCGCGCTGCTCATCGTCTGTCTGCTCCTCGTCGGCGGCGTGGGCCTGCACGCCGTCGGCGATCTCGCCGAGGACCAGATCCGCCTCGGCAACGGCACCCTGCCCAGCGTGCGCTACGCCGGCGAGCTGCGCGGCAACGTGATCGACGTGCGCGTCAGCGTCGTGAACCACATCCTCTATCCCGAGGCCGCTCACATGCGGGCCGAGGAGGCGGCCCTGTCGAAGAAGACGGAGGCGGTGGCCGCCGCGATGCGCAACTACGCGCCGCTGATCGACGGTCCGAAGGAGCGCGCGCTCTTCGACGTGTTCGACCGGGAATGGAAGAGTTACCTCGCGGCGATCCCGGCCGTGCTGGAATACTCGCGGACGGGCCGCAAGGATCTGGCGCTGCGCGAGAGCTTGGTCGGCGTCCGCCCCCACATCAAGGCGGCCTCCCAGGCGCTCGAGGAGATCGTGGCGCTCAACAACGCCAGCGGCGAGACGGCGATCGCCCAGGGCGCGGCCGCCGCCTCCGGCGCGAAGCGGCTCATGCTGGCGATCGGCGCCGTGGCCCTCGTGCTCGCGACCGCGCTCGGCGCACTGATCGTGCGGAGCATCGCCGCCAGTGTCCGCGCCGTGCTGGAACCGATGCGGCGGCTGGCGGCCGGGGACCTCGCGGTCGCGATCCCGCACCAGGGCGAGCGGAACGAGATCGGCCAGATCGCCGACGCCGTGCAGGTCTTCAAGGATTCGGGGATCGAGGCGCGGCGGCTGGCCGCCCTCCAGGCCGAAGCCGACGCCGCCAAGATGCGCCGCGCCGAGCTGCTCGACCGCATCACCCGCGGTTTCGAGCGGGAGGCCGGGGCGCTCACGGACGAGCTGACCGCCGCCGCCACCGAGATGGAGGCGACCGCCGCCTCGATGACCGAGATCGCCGCGCAGACCAACACCCTCGCGGCGAGCGTCTCGGTCGCCGCCGAGCAGACCTCCGGTAACGTCCAGCAGGTCGCGAGCGCGACCGAGGAGATGGCGGCCTCCGTGCAGGAGATCAGCGGGCAGGTGACCCATTCGGTCGAGATCGCCGCCTCGGCCATCGCGCGCGCGCAGGAGACCGGCACCATCATCCGGGAGCTGTCCGACAGCGCCGACCGGATCGGCGCGGCGGCCGGCCTGATCTCGGGCGTGGCGAGCCAGACCAACCTGCTCGCCCTGAACGCCACCATCGAGGCGGCGCGCGCCGGCGAGGCCGGCCGCGGCTTCGCGGTGGTGGCCGCCGAGGTCAAGACGCTGGCCGAGCAGACGGCCCGGGCGACCCAGGAGATCTCCGCCCGGATCGGCGCGATCCAGTCCGCCACGCGGGGCGCGGTGGAGGCGGTCCAGGGCGTGAGCCGCACGATCGACGACATGTCGGGCATCGCCACCCACATCGCCTCGGCGATCGAGGAGCAGGGCGCGGCCACGCGCGAGATCGCGCGGAACGTCCAGGCGGCCGCGCACGGGACCCGGCAGGTCACGGGCCATATCGGATCGGTGCGCGAGGGGGCCGGCGAGACCGGATCGGCCGCGACGCAGGTTCTCGACGCCGCGCGCACTCTCGCGGTCCGGTCCGACGGGCTCAGCCGGGCCGTCCGCAGCTTCCTGGACGAGGTCCGGGCCGCCTAGAGCTGCGCCCGATCGAGGCGCGACGGGGCGATCGCCGAGCCCGTGCCGTCCGCGGTGCGGGCCCCTCTCCCGCACGGCAGAGGGGGCATGGCGCGGCTGCCCCGCCGGAGCGTCTGTCTCCCGGATCTATATTCCGAAACGGTGCACAACGACCGGGACCGCCGCCCGCGTGGGGCCTCGGCGCGCCGGTCGGCCCGGGGATCGGGCCGCCCCGCCCGCGCTCAGTTGCAGCCGTCGCAGATGCTGCGCTCGATCTTGTTGAGCCGGGCGCGCTCGTGCTCCTGCACGGCGCGCGGCGGCACCTCGCCCGGGCCGAGGGACGTGCCGGGGGGTTTGGTCACGCCGAGGCTGTTGGTGTTCGGCGCCGTGATCGTCGTGGCCGGGCCGCCGCCCGTCCCGGTCTGGTCGGGCGCCAGGCCCTGGGCCGCGAGGGTGGCCGGGACGGCCAAGCTCAGCAGGGCCAGGCCCGCGGAGCGGAAGAGGGTTCGGGTCATCGTACCTCCCGTCGTCGAGCGCGCGTGAAACAGCTTGGCAGTATCCGTCGCCTCCCGAAACCGCCTTCGTCCAGTCGTGAGCCGGATGGCTCCACTATCCACCGTAATCCGACTGGCCGATAGAGTCCCGACTGCGCTCGGAGCGATCGGTTGGCGGACCGGTTCGGCTGCCGGCCCGGTCGGTCCGATCCGATCGCGCGATCATGGGGCGAAAGCTATCCGGTCAGATCTTAGTCGATCGCTAATAAATATTAGCTAAGTATTTACAAGAGCGGGATCGGGTCCCGTCGAGAGCGGATCCGGGAACAGGGAGCCTCGCATGTGCGTCGCGTGTGACTGGGCGCCCCATTTCCAGGCCTTCGGGGGCGGGCGCGCCGTCAATCGGCGCGCGGTGCTGCGGTCGGGCGCGGCCATCACCGCGACGGCGCTCGCGCTGGACCTCGTCCCGACGGGCGCCCGCGCCGAACCGGGGAGCGGCCGCGCGGCCGCAGCGGGGCCCGCCGACGTCGTGTTCCACAACGGCCCCGTCTACACGGTGGCGGGGCCGGCCCCCTGGGCCGAGGCGGTCGCGGTGCGCGGCAACACCATCGTCCATGTCGGTGACGCGGCCGGCGCGCTGGCGCTGGCCGGCCCGGCCACGCAGGTGGTGGATCTCCAGGGCCGGCTGCTGATGCCCGGCTTCGTCGAGGGCCACACCCACCCCTTCCTCGGCGCGTTCCTGACGTCCGGGGTCGACCTGCAGCGCGAGAACCTCGCCCAGGTCCTCGCGGCCATCGAGGCCTACGCGAAGGCGCATCCGACCGGGCCGATCCGCGGCTTCGGGTGGCGCGTCGACATGTTTCCTCCGGAGGGCCCCAACCGGGCCGAACTCGACGCCATCCTGCCGGACCGGCCGGCCTTCTTCTTCGCCATCGACGGGCACAGCCTGTGGGCCAATTCCAAGGCGCTGGCGATGGCCGGCGTCGACCGGGACACGCCCGACCCGATCCCGCGCTTCAGCTACTACGCGCGCGACCAGAAGGGCGACCCCACCGGCTACGTGCTCGAGGTCAACGCGGTCCTCGGGCTGGTCAACGCCGTGGAACCCATCAGCGTCGCCGCCATGGGCAGCCTGCTGGAGGGCTGGCTGCCCAAGGCCGCGGCCGCCGGCATCACCACGGTCTTCGACGCGGGCGTCCCGCCCGTCGGCAGCGATCAGGCCGCCATCATCGCGCTCTACGTGGAGGCCGAGAAGCGCGGCACGCTGCCGTTCCGCGTCTCCGCCTCCTACTCGGTGAAGTCGCTGCCGATCGACGACACGGTCGAGCAGTTCAACGCCGTGCGTCGGCAGGTCTCCGGCGAGCTCGTGCACGTCGACATCGTGAAGATCGTCGGCGACGGCTCGCAGGGCGGCTACACGGCGTGGCTGATCGAGCCCTACGCCGACATGCCCGACTCGACCGGAGGGTCGCCCTTCACCGAGGCGCAGTGGCACGACCTCGTCGGCGCGGTCGACGCGGCGGGCTTCGACGTCCACGTCCACGCCTGCGGCGAGCGGACCGCCCGCGTCGCCCTCGACGCCATCGAGAAGGCCGTGGCGAACAACCCGGCCCGCGACCGGCGGCACGCCATCGCCCACTTGGTCTATGTCGAGGACAGCGACGCGCCCCGCTTCGCCCGGCTCGGCGTGACCGCGCAGTTCTCGGCCAACTGGTCGTCGGCCGACCCCGACACGCTGCAGAACATGATGGCGCGCTACGGCGCGCACCGCGCCAGCCGGATGTACCGGACCAGGACGATCCTGAAGCAGGGCGGGCGGGTCTCCTTCGGCACGGACTGGCCGGCGGCCGGCTACGTCTCGACCTACGAGCCCCTCACGTCGATCCAGGTCGGCGTGACGCGGCAGCTGGTCGGCCGGCCGGACGCGCCCGTGCTGAGCCCCGCCGACGAACGTCTGACGGTCGCGGAGGCGATCCACGCCAACACGATGGGCGCCGCCTACCAGCTCCGCATGGACGACAGGATCGGGTCGGTGGAGGTGGGCAAGCGCGCCGACCTGATCGTCCTCGACCGCAACATCCTGACGATCGATCCGCACGAGATCCACCGGACCAAGGTCGCCCTGACCATGATGGACGGCGTCGTGCGGCACCGGGCCTGAGGACCTGGCCGACCGGTCAGGGGCCCGGCGCGGCGCCGGCGGCCGTCCCGCCCGGATCCGCGAGCCGGTCCGCCACCATCCGGCAGAACGCCTCTGCCGCCGGCGGCATCGTCCGCCCGGCCTTCTTGATCAGGCAGACCGGACGCTCGAACAGCGGGTCGTCGATCGGCCGCGAACGGAGCAGGGGCTCGGCCCGGATCTCCCGCGCCGCGCCCGGGAGGATCGTCAGGCCGAGGCCGGCCCGGACCATGCTGACAGCGGTCATCATGTAGGTGGCCTCGCAGGCCACGCGGGGCAGGCGGCCCGAGCCGACGAAGGCGCGGTCGACCACCGCCCGCACGCTCGTGGCCGGGTCCATCAGGATCAGGGGGTGCTCGGCGAGCGCCGCGATCGTGACCCGGGGCAGCACGCCGATCGGGTGATCGGCGGGATAGATCACGTGCAGGGTGTCGCGCGTCCGGTGCAGGACGCCGATCTCCGGATCGCGGACGTCGCCGCCGACGATGCCGAGATCCGCCTCCTCGTCGCGCACGAGGTCGAGCACCCGCTGCGCGATGACGTCCTTGATCCGAAACGTCACGGCGGGGTGCTCGGCGCGGAAGCGGACGATCGCGTCGGACAGCACGCTCGCCGCGAAGGACGGCAGCGTCGCGACGCGCACGACCCCGTGGCGCCGTGCCGCGAGGTCGCGGGTGTCGACCACCACGGCGTCGAGGTCGCGCAGCACCCGCTCGAACACGGGCAGCAGCTCGCGGCCGAGCCGCGTCGGCGCGACGGTGCGGCTGGTCCGGTCGAGGAGCCGCGCGTCGAGCATCTCCTCCAGGCGCTGGATCTGAACCGTCAGGGCGGGCTGCGACAGGTTTAGCAGGGCGGCCGCGCGGGTGAAGCTGCCGACCTGGACGACGGACACGAAGGCCCGGACTTGCCGCAGGCTGAGATCCATAATCTCAGACTATCGCTGCGATCCGATCTTTTCAATTGTATCATGAAGTATTCCGCCGTTTCCTGACCCGATACAGGCGCGGATCCGAACCGCGCCGGCGCCAACGGGAGGAACGGATGCTGGCCCTGCTCGGCCTGTGCACGATCGGGCTGCTGCTCGCCGTCATCCTGACCAAGCGGATGTCGCCCCTCGTGGCGCTGATCGTCATCCCGGTCGCGGCCGCCCTGATCGGCGGATTCGGGTTCGACACCGGCAAGTTCGTCCTCGCCGGCCTGCAGAGCCTCGCGGGCGTCGTCGGCATGTTCGTGTTCGCGATCCTGTTCTTCGGCATCGTCAGCGATGCCGGGATGCTCGACCCGATCATCGACCGGATCCTCGCCCGGGTCGGCACCCGCCCCACCCGGATCGTGCCCGGCACCACCCTGCTGGCGCTGCTGATCCACCTCGACGGGTCGGGCGCGGTGACGTTCCTGATCACCATCCCGGCGATGCTGCCGCTCTACGACCGCGTCGGCATCGACCGGCGCATCCTGGCCTGCGCCGCCTCGATGGCGGCGGGCGTGAACTTCCTGCCCTGGACCGGGCCGATGATCCGCGCCTCCGCGGCCCTCAAGCTGCCGATCCCCGAGATCTTCTCGCCCCTCGTGCCGGTACAAGCGGTCGGGCTCGTCTTCATCTTCGCCGCCTCGTACTGGCTCGGCCTTCGGGAGGAGCGCCGTCTGGCCCTCGTCCCCGGGGCGACGGGGTCCGCGGGGTCCGCGCCCGGCCCGGCCACGACCGCCCGGACCCTCAGCGACGCGGAGCGGGCCCTGCGCCGGCCCGACCGCTTCTGGATCAACATCGTCCTCACGGCCGCGGTCCTCGGGACGATGGTGTTCCTGGCCGAGAAGGTGCCGCCGGCGCTGATGTTCATGCTCGGCACGGCGCTCGCGCTGGTCATCAACTACCCGCAGGTCGACGCCCAGCGGCAGCGCGTCGACGCGCACGCCAGGGCCGCGATCCTGATGGCCTCGATCCTCCTCGCCGCCGGCGTGTTCACCGGGATCATGCAGGGCACCGGCATGCTCAGGGCCATGGCCCAGACGGCGGTCACCTTCGTGCCGCCCGAGATGGGGCGCCACATCCCGTTCGGGCTCGGCCTCGTGTCGATGCCCCTGTCGATGCTGTTCGACCCGGACTCGTTCTACTTCGGCGTCCTGCCGGTGGTGGCGGAGGTGGCCCACCAGCTCGGCGTCCCGCCGGTGCAGGTCGCCCAGGGGGCGCTGCTCGGCCAGATGACGACGGGCTTCCCCGTCAGCCCGCTGACGCCCGCGACCTTCCTGGTCTGCGGCCTGACCGGGATCGACCTCGCCGACCACCAGAGATTCACCTTCCCGTTCCTGCTGGCGGCCTCGGTGGTGATGACCCTCGCCTGCGTCGTCCTCGGCGTCTTCCCCATCTGAACCCCTCTGACAGCGGAGAGCGCGCCATGAGAACCGTCCGCCTCGGCGCCGGCGCCGGCTATGCCGGGGACCGCATCGAGCCCGCCGTCGAACTCGCCGAGCGCGGCGACCTCGACTACCTCGTGTTCGAGTGCCTCGCCGAGCGCACCATCGCGCTGGCGCAGCAGGCGAAGCTGCGCGACCCCGAGGGCGGCTACGATCCGCTGCTGGAGGCGCGCCTGCGAGCCGTGCTCGCGCCGTGCCGGGCCCGCGGCATCCGCATCGTCACCAACATGGGCGCGGCCAACCCGGTCGCCGCCGCCCGGAACGCCGGGGCGCTCGCGCGGGAGATGGGCCTCGCCGGCCTGCGGATCGCCGCGGTGACCGGCGACGACCTGCTCGACGCGGTGAGGGCGGGCGACTTCGTCCTGGAGGAGAGCGGCGAGCCGGTCGCCGGCCTCGGCAACCGTGTCGTCTCGGCGAACGCCTATCTCGGCGCGGCGCCGATCGTGGCCGCCCTCGCGGACGGCGCCGACGTGGTCATCACCGGCCGCGTCGGCGATCCGGCCCTGTTCCTGGCCCCCCTGGTGCACGCCTTCGGCTGGGCGATGGACGACTGGGAGCGCCTGGGCCGCGGCACCCTCGCGGGCCACCTCCTCGAATGCGCCGGCCAGATCACCGGCGGCTACTTCGCCGATCCGGGCTGCAAGGACGTACCGGACCTCGCGCGCCTCGGCTTCCCCATCGGAATCGTGGCCGAGGACGGCACGGTCGAGATCACGAAGGTCGCGGGCTCGGGCGGCCGGATCAGCCTCGCCACCTGCAAGGAGCAGCTGCTCTACGAGGTGCACGACCCGGCGCGCTACATCCAGCCGGACGTGGTCGGCGACTTCTCCGAGGTCGAGATGGAGCAGGTCGGCCCCGACCGCGTCCGGGTGCGCGGCGCGACGGGCGCGCCGGCGACGGGCCTCCTGAAGGTCTCGGTCGGGTACGTGGATTCCTATATCGGCGAGGGGCAGATCTCCTACGCCGGGCCCGGCGCCCTGGCCCGCGGCCGGCTCGCCCTGTCGGTGGTGCGCGAGCGCCTCGCCCTCACCGGCGTGGCGACGACCGAGCTGCGCTGCGACCTGATCGGCGTCGACGCGCTCCACGGCGCGGCGCTGTCGGGCGGGCGGGAGCCCTACGAGGTCCGCCTGCGGGTCGCCGGGCGGACCGAGACCCACGCCGAGGCCGTGCGGATCGGCAACGAGGTCGAGACGCTCTACACCAACGGCCCGGCCGGCGGCGGCGGCGCCTGGAAATCGGCCCGCGAGGTGGTGGCGGTGCAGTCGGTCCTCGTCCCGGCCGCCCTCGCCCGGCCGCACGTGCACGTCGTCGAAGCCTGAGAGCCGGGAGATCCGAGGATGAAGCTGCGCGCGCTCGCCCATGCCCGCACGGGCGACAAGGGCAACACGTCGAACATCGCGCTGATCGCCTACGACGCGGCCGATTACGAGCACCTCGCGGCGCACGTCACGGTCGAGCGGGTGCGGGCGCATTTCCGCGGGCTCGTGACCGGCGACGTGACCCGCTACGCGCTGCCGAAGCTCGGGGCGCTGAACTTCGTGCTCACGGGCGCGCTCGGCGGCGGCGTTACCCGCTCCCTGGCCCTCGACGCGCACGGCAAGGGCCTCGGCGCCGCGCTCCTCGATCTGGACATCCCGGACCTCGGCGCCGGCCGAGCCGCACGCGGAAGCCCGAGACGGTGAGGGTCGAGGCCGCCGGGGCATGATCGCGATGCGGGTTCGAACCAGAGGCCGCCCATGACCGTTGACGGTCGTTCAGCGTGACCGTTCGAAGAGCCCAGATGGACCGCCCCCGCCGCGTCGGACTGCCCTGGTACACCCCGGAGCAGTACCCATCCCTGCGCACCAGCCTCGCGGACGGCGCCAAGCTGCCCCCCGACTACGAGACCTGGCGCGTCGCCACGGAGCAGATGGAACGGGAGGTGCAGCGCAGCGGCGTCGAGGTCGTGCGCGTGCCGGTCGAGCCGGAGATCTTCGCGGCGTGGTGCGAGCGCGCCGGGCTCCCGCGCGACGCCGCGGCGCGCGCCCGGTACGCGGCCGCCGCGCTGGCGGCGGACTGGGCCGTCTGAGAGCGGGCGTCGATCCGGGCGTCGATCCGGGCCCCGATCCGGGCCCCGAGCCGGGCGATGTTCGGCGGGCTCCCGCGCCCGCGTCACGGATCACGTCGATCCCGCCATCCCTGCCGGGTTGTCCTGCGAGGACTAGCACATCGCAGTAGAGCGATTGTGCGCAACTCTCTTCCGCCGATTTCGCGCGGAGTGATCGGACGGGGCGGTCCGGGGAAATCTCGCAAATTAGAATTATTACATGTTGATTTTGTCTCTGATCTGCAACTGAACTGCCGTTATAGGCTCACAGGCGAGATTGACCTATTGCGTTCCTGTACGGCGGCCGCGCAGATGGAGGTCTCGCAGCCGAATCCGACCGCGGCGGCTGCAGCGCCCAAGAGTTGCCTGCATGTGCGTCGATTTCGCTCCCGCTCCGTCCGATCGACCACAGAAGCGCCTCCCGTATTGGGGGCCGCTCCTGCTGTCGGCGGCCGTCGGTATCTCGTTGCCCGCCGACGAATTGGCCGCGCAGCCGGTGAGCGGCGGGCAGACTGCTGTCACCCTCGACGAGATCCAGGTTGTCGGACAGGGAGGATTGTCGCCCAACACGGCGACCGGGCCGGTCAACGGTTACGTCGCCAAGGCGAGCGCGTCCGGCACGAAGACGGACACGCCGATCATCGAGACGCCGCAGACGATCAACGTCGTGGGCGCCCGTCAGATACGCGACGAGGGGGCCTCGACGCTGGCCGAGGCCCTGGCCTACACGCCCGGCCTGAGCAGCCAGGCCGTGGGCGGCTTCGCCAAGGTCTCCGACGGCTTCACGATCCGCGGCTTCACCGTCGAGGCGGGCAATTCGGGGCTGCTGCGCGACGGCCTGAAGCTGCAATCGGGCGTCTATGACGGGACGCAGGAGCCGTACGGGCTGGAGCGCCTGGAGGTCCTCAAGGGCGCGGCGTCGATCCTGTACGGCCAGCTCTCGCCCGGCGGCATCGTCAACGCCGTCAGCAAGCATCCGCTCCAGACGCCGTTCAACGAGATGAACGTCACCTTCGGCCAGTACAATCGCAAGGAAGTGTCGGGCGATTTCACCGGACCGCTCACCGACGACGGCGCGTGGTCGTACCGGCTGACCGGGCTGATCCGGAACAGCGACAGCTATCTCGCGTACACGCCCGACGACAAGCGCTACATCGCGCCCGCGATCACGTGGCGGCCGTCGACGGCGACCTCCGTCACGCTGCTCGGCTACTATCAGGAGATCCACACGCGCTTCCAGCCGCCGCTCTCGGCGGTCGGCACGCTGCTGCCCAACGGCCGGTTCCCCCGCTTCGCCATCGACCGGTTCTACGGCGAGCCCGCCTTCGATCGCTTCGATTCCCGGTCGGGCGCGATCGGCTACCAGATCGACCACGCCTTCTCGGACTCGGTCCGGCTGCGCCACGCCCTGCGCTACTACCAGTCGGGGGTCGACTGGGACTACCTGCTCCCGAACGGGCTGCTGGCGAACCGGCAGGTCGCGACGCGCGGCATCAGCATGCGCAACGAGAACGCGACGGGCGTGGCGTCGGACACCTCGCTCGAGACGAAGTTCGTCATCGGCCCGACCGCGCACACGCTCCTGACCGGCATCGACTACTACCGCAGCTTCCTGAACTCGGAGCGCTACACCAACGGCACCGTCGGCAATCTGAACGTCTACGCCCCGGTCTACGGCCTGACCTACCCGCGGATCAATTACGCGATCAACACCGGCTCGAAGAGCTTGCTCGACCAAGTCGGTATCTACGTCCAGGATCAGGTCAGGTTCGACCGCTTCGTCTTCCTGGCCGGCGGCCGCCAGGACTTCGCGCGCACGCAGGTCCTCACCTACCGCACCGGCGCGCAGCTCGATCAGAACGACAGCGCCTTCAGCGGGCGGCTCGGCCTGCTCTATCTCGGCGATTACGGGCTGGCGCCCTACGTCTCCTACAGCCAGTCCTTCCAGACCTTCGCGGTCACCGACCGGAACGGCAATCCCTTCCAGCCGTCGCTCGGCGAGCAGTACGAGGGCGGCCTGCGCTGGGAGGTCCCGGGCGCCGACACCCTGCTCAGCGCCGCGTTCTACCGGATCAACCAGACGAATGCGCTGGTGGCGGACCCGGTCAACCCGGTCTTCAGCACGCAGGCCGGGCAGGTCCGCTCGCAGGGCTTCGAGGCCGAGGCGCGGACGAATTTCGGCCCGCTGGAGGCGGTCGCCTCCTACTCGTACACCGATGCCCGGCAGACGCGGACCACGGTCGCGGCGAACTTCAACCAGCGCCTCGACCTCGTGCCCTACAACCAAGCCGGCGTGTTCGGCACCTACGACATGGGCCTGTTCGGGATCCCGGGCCTGCGGCTCGGCGGCGGCGTGCGCTACGTCGGCAGCTCGAACATCTCGGGCGCGACCTTCGACTCGCGCGCGGCGACCCTGTTCGACCTCGTGGCGCTCTACGATTTCGGCGTCGCCGACCCGAGCCTCAAGGGATGGCGCGCCCAGATCAACGCCCGCAACGTCCTCGACCATTCCTACGTCACCTGCGTCACGGTGAATGGCTGCCGGTACAGCGAGCCGCGCAACGTGTTCGGGACGCTCACATACCGGTGGTGAGCCTCTCGCCGGCGGCCGCCCCACGCGGGGCGGCGGGTCCGGACGCGGCGGGACCGCGCCCGGGCATCCGCGTCGGACGGCCGCCGTGACCCCGCCGCCGTGATCCCGGCCGGATCGGCGCGCGATCCCTGATCCGACGCACCCCTGCGCCCGCCGCGGACCGGGAGCGCCGCGCGCTCCGGGTCCCCGCCGCCGCCGCGGCCCCTCGTCCCGCGCGCGGGAGCAGAGGTCCGCGCCGTCCTGTCGGGATCGACGCGGGCCCTCGCGGAAGGGCCCGCGCCCGGATCAGGCTTCGGCCGCGTCGAGGGCCTCGGCGAACGCGTCCCGGAACGCGGTGCTCCGGAGGATGTCCAGGTGCCGCGCGCCGGGAATGATCCTCAGGTCCGCGACCGGCGCCAGCGCGCTCCAGTCGCGCAGGCGCTCCGGTCGCGTCAGCGAATCCGCGGCCTGAAAGACGTGCACGGGCCGCGCCAGCGGCGCGAAGGCGTGGCGCTTGGCCCGCACGCGCTTGTCCAGGAGAGCCCACAGCTCGAACTCGCGCGCCGTCAGGTCGGGCCCGTCTGCGGGCAGCTCCGGGTTGTCGATGAGGTAGGCGTCGAGCGCCTCCCGCTCGTCCGCGTCCATGCGGGCGATCAGCCCGCGCCACTGCTCGGCCATCCGCGAGCCGTCCAGCCAGTCCGCGCGCCGCCGCGCGGCCAGCGCCCGCGCGTCCGCGTCCAGAGCCCGCGGCGCCGCGAAGGGCACCGACTCGAACACATCCACGAGGCCCAGGAAGTCGACGCGCACGCGCCCGTCGAGACGGCGCGCGGTCTCGTAGGCGAGGTCGCCGCCGGACGACCAGCCGACCAGCGCGCACCGGCCGCCCGGCGCGTGCGCGGCGATGCAGTCCGCGTAGGCGCCGCTCAGCGCGGGCACGTCGTACCCCTGCCAGCGCGCCTCCGTGTAGACGTGGCTGACGAAGCCGTGGACCGGCCGCTCCGGGCCGAGCCGCGCGGCCAGCGCGGCGAACTCGGTCGCGTTGGCGATCAGGCCGGGGACGCAGAAGAGCGGAATCCGTCCGCCCTCGCGGCGGAGATGGACGATCTCCGGCCCGCGCGGAGCCGCCGGCGCGACGCGTTCGGCGAGGTCGGCGAGGCTCTTCGCGCCGAGGATCTGGGCGAGGGTGAGGGTCTTGCCCCCCGCGACGCCCTGCCGGCGGATGCGCGCGAGCATCTTCAGGCTCAGGATCGAGTCGCCGCCGAGGTCGGCGAAGGCGTCGTGGCGGCCGATCGCGGACGGATCCAGGCCGAGGAGGTCGGCCCAGAGGGCGGCGAGTACCCGTTCCGTCCCGTCCCGGGGAGGATCCTTCCCTTCCGTCCCGCGCGCCGCCTCCAGCGACGCCAGGGCGCGCCGGTCGAGCTTGCCGTTGGGGGTCAGGGGCAGCGCGTCGAGCCGGGTCAGGCTCGTCGGCACGAGGGCCGGCGGCAGGCGCTCGGCGAGCCGGGCGCCCAGCGCCGCGAGGTCGAGGTCCGGGTCGGCCACGACGTAGCCGGCGAGGCGCGGGCCCTCTGCCCCGTCGGCCTCCGGTTCGGCGAGCGCGATGACGGCGGCGTCGCGGATTCCCGGAATCTCGCGCAGGGCCGCGGCCGCCTCGCCGGGCTCGACCCGGTGGCCCCGGATCTTCACCTGGTCGTCGGCCCGGCCCACGAAGGCGAGGCTGCCGTCGCGGAGAAGCCGGACGCGGTCGCCGGTCCGGTAGAGGCGCGCCCCGGGGCCGGCGTAAGGGTCCGGAACGAACCGCTCGGCGGTGAGGCCCGGCCGGTCGAGATAGCCCCGCGCGACCTGCGGCCCGCCGAGGTAGAGCTCCCCCGTCGCGCCCGGCGGCACCGGTGCGAGGAATCCGTCGAGCACGCGCGCGCGGACGCCCGGGAGCGGCGTCCCGATGGGCGCGCCGCCGGCCCAGCGTCCGGCCCCGTCCTCCGGGCCGAGCGCACCGCCCCGGTGCTCCGCCCCCGCGCGGACCTCCTGGCACAGCGCGCCGACCGTCGCCTCGGTCGGCCCGTAATGGTTGACCACCCGGCAGCCGGGCTTCAGCGCGGCGATCCGGTCGACGAGGGGCCAGCGCAGCGCCTCGCCGCCGAGGATGAGCAGCCGTTCGGGCAGCGCGGCGGCGGGGTCGGCCGCCTGGAGCAGCGCGCCGAGGTGGCTCGGCGCGATCTTCAGGGCGTCGATCCTCCGGCCCCCGGCCGCGTCCCCACCGACCGCCGCGGCGAAGCGGTCGGGGTCGAGGGCGGTCTCGTGGTCGAGGAGGTCGAGTTCCGAGCCGCCGGCCAGTGCGCCGAACAGCACGGTGTTGCCCAGGTCGGCCGCAACGGTCGAGGCCATCGCGACGCGGCCGCCGGCGGGCAGGCCGACGCGCGCGAGCATTCCGGCCACGTACTGCGCGAGGCCGCCGCGGGTCACGACGACCCCCTTGGGCCGGCCCGTGGAACCCGAGGTGTAGAGGATGTAGGCCGCCGCGTCGGGATGCGGCGGCGCGGCCGCGAAGGGCGAGGCCGCCGCGTCCGCGGCCGGGTCGAAGCGCGCCGCGATCACCGGCCGGTCGGGCCGGTCGCCCGGAACCGGGTCGCCCAGGACGAGGCAGGCCCCGCACTCGGCCACGAGGTCGGCCCGGCGGGCGGCCGGGAGGCCGGGATCGATCGGCACGTAGGCGGCGCCGGTCTTGAGGATCGCCAGGAGGCCGAGCACCCATTCGGGGCCGCGGCCGAGATGGAGGGCGACCCGCGTCTCCGGCCCCGCCCCGTCCGCGGCCAGCCGCGCGGCGAGGCGGTCCGAGGCGGCATCCAGCTCGGCCCGGCTGTGGGAGCGCCGGCCCTGCCGCAGGGCGGGCGCCTCCGGCGCCTCGGCCGCACGGGCGCGCCAGGCCGCGACCACGTCGAGCGCGACCACGTCGAGCGCAGCCGGGTCCGTCGCCGCGGCCGGGGCGGGGCTCGCCAGCGCGTAGAGCGGGCGGTCGGGTTCGGCGACGGCCGCGGCGAGCAGCGTCGCGAAGGCCTCGGCCAGGCCCGCGACGGTCTCGGGGTCGAACAGGTCGCGGGCGAAGGCCAAGCGGCCGCACAGGCCCTCGGCGGAATCGACGAGATCGAGGCTGAGGTCGAAGTGGACGTCGCCCCCGTCGAGGCCGCGCAGCCGCATCGGCCGTCCGGCGAACCGGGCGTCGGGCGGGGGCGCGGCCTGCTCGGTGACCTTGACCTGGAACAGCGGGTGGAGCCCGGGCCGGCGCTCCGTCGCCGACGCCGCGACGATCCGGTCGAACGGCAGGTCGGCGTGCGCCTGGGCGGCCAGCAGCCGATCGCGGACCTGCCGGAGATGGACGCGGAAACCGTCGCGCGGGTCGACCCGCGCCCGCAGGACCCCGATGCCCGTCAGGTGGCCGACCATGCCGCGCGTCTCGGGCCGCGCGCGGTCGGCGAGCGGCAGGCCGACGCGCACGTCCGCGCCGTCGCCGTAGCGCGCCAGCGTCAGGGCGAACCCCGCGAGGGCGGCCATGAACGGCGTCGCGCCCTCGCGGCGGGCGAGGCTCCGCAGGGTCTCGCTCACCCCGGGCGGGATCCGGAACGCGTGGATCCCGCCCGAAGCGGCGCGCTCCGCGCGGCGGGGCCGGTCGAGGGGCAGCGGCGTCTCGGGCGGGGACGCGCCCAGTTCCGAGCGCCAGTACGCGGCCTGGCGCTCGGCCTCCCCGGCCTCGAGCCGGCCGTGCTGCCAGAGGGCGTAATCCGCGTACTGCACGGGCAGCGGCGGCAGCCCGTCGGCCCCCGCCTCCAGCGACCGGGCCGCGTACAGGGCGTCGAGGTCGCGCAGCAGCAGGGGGATCGACTGCCCGTCGGCGGCGATGTGGTGCAGGCCGAGCAGGATCCGGTCGGTGCCGTCCCCGAGGCGGTGCAGCTCGACGCGGAGCAGGGGGCCGGCCTCCAGATCGAACGGCGTGCGGGCCAGGGCCTCCGCGAGGGCGTCGCTGCCGGCGGCGTCGAGCCCCTCGCGGACCCGGATCGGGACAGGCGCGGCCGGGTGGACGCGCTGGCACGGCTCGCCCTGCGGATCCAGCCCGAAGGTGGTGCGCAGCGGCTCGTGGCGCCGCACGAGGTCGTCGACGGCGGCCTGGAGCCGCGCCGGATCGAGGGTCCCGGCGATCTCGACGATGCCGGTCAGGTTGTAGGCCGGGCTCAGGGGCTCGCGTTGCCAGGTCAGCCACAGGCCGCGCTGCGCCGCCGAGAGCGGCAGCGCCGTCCTGTCGCCGTCCGCCGGAACGATCGGCAGGGTGGCGAAGTCGATCCCGTTCTCGGCGAGCTTGGCGAGGAAGGCCCGGCGCTGCTCCGGCGCGAGCCGGGCGAAGCGTCGCGCGATCTGCGTGGCCTGAAGGGTCATGTCCGCGTCGCTCCTGCCGCCGTCTCGATCGCGTCGAGCCAGCTCTCCATGTCGGTGAGGTCGGCCGCCCCGGCCCCGCCGGTGCTGCCGGTGCTGCCGTCCGCGTCGATCCGGGCGGCCAGATCCGCCAGCGTCGGGTGATCGAAGACCGCGCGCAGCGGCAGGCGCGGTCCCAGGCTCTCCTGGACGGCGGCGACGAGCTTCATGA
>NZ_JBKFAL010000013.1:0-158779 GCF_053345625.1 Methylobacterium sp. D53M | reverse complement strand
ACGGGCGGTGTTCGCCTAGCGTGTAGTTGCGAAACCGCTCTCGCCGATCGACACCCAGGATCCCGTTGGCGGTGCCCACGGCCGCCCCGATCGCCCCACCGACGATCGCGCCCAGGGGACCGGCCACCTCCTCGCCGCGGGCTGCTCCGTCCTGCGCGCCTCGCTCCAATCCTTGCGCGTGGACAGCCGCGGTGAGGCCGAACGTGGCCAAGAGGGCGAGCGTGGCTGGAATGCGCATACGGTATCTTCCTGCTCGGTTGCGCAGGTCTTCAGGCAAGCGCCTGAGGCTGCGAAGACCTGCCCGGGGACGGGTCGAACGTCGAATAGGCGGGACGGCACCTACGCACCGTCCTCACCCAGGGCTGTAGCTCAGGCGGCCTCGGCCAGGGGCGCGGGCGATGGCGCGTCCATGGCGCGCAGGTACACGTCGAGGAGGGTCTCCTGCTCGTCGCGTTCGTCCTTGTCCTGCTTGCGGATCTTCAGGATCTCTTTGAGCACCTTCACGTCCAGGCCCTCACCCTTGGCCTCGGCGAAGACCTCCTTCTTGGCCTCCATCAGGTCCTTGATCTCCTCCTCCAACCGCTCGATGCGCTCGATGATCGAGCAGATGCGTTCGCCCGTGACGGCGACGGTGTCGGTGATCTCGATCTTCTTGGTCATGCGCTGATCCTTGTGACGAGAGGCACGACCGTGGTGGGCCAGGGTAAGCGGGACGTTAAAGCGATGGGGCAGCGGGATAGCCAGCGCCGCGGGCGCGCCCTAGAAGGGAGTCGCTCACCCTCGTGCAGAAAGTCATCACTTTCCGCACACCGCGGTTAAGCGTGGCCGCCAGAGGGGCTTGCAGTCCAGAAAGTACGTGCGATAAATCGAGATTTCTGGACGGAGTTTTTGCACGGTGGCCAGTCGCAGCTACGGGTACTCTCGCATATCGACCTCCGCCCAGGACTGGTCGCTGCAACTGGAGGCCCTCGAACGTGCGGGCGTCGATGACCGCGACGTATTCCGGGAGACCGCCTCGGGCGCTAAGCGCGACCGCGATCAGCTTCGACGCGTGCTCGATCTTCTCCGAGCCGGGGACCGCCTCTGCGTCTACCGACTCGACCGACTTGCACGCTCTCAACTGCACCTCCTCCAGATTATCGAGGAGATCGAGAGCAGGGGAGCCAAGCTGGTCTCGCTCAAGGACAACATCGACACCACGACCGCGACCGGGCGCATGCTGATCGGCATGCTGGCGGTCTTGGCAGAGTTCGAGCGCAACCTGATCCTGGAGCGCAGTGCGGCTGGGCGCGCCGTGGCGAAGAAGAATGCGGTTCGGTTCGGGCGACCGCCCAAGTTGACGACGGCCCTGGTGCGGCAGGTAGCGCTGGCGCACGAGGATGCGAGCAGCACAGTGGCGGAAACCTGTCGGATGCTCGGGATCAGCCGCTCGTCGTACTATGCAGCGCTGCGGGCCGGACGGCAGACACCTCCTGTTGAACTCGGAGCGGCTTCGGTCGGCTGACGCCTGGAGTCGATGCGGATATTACCGGATCCTGTTGGCGTGGCTTTACGCTCTGATCCCTCGTGGTATTTCTGGGAAGCGAACGATCAAACAAATCCCTGATCTTCACAAAAGCATCTCCTGTATAAGTAGTTCAGAGATATTTATCCCTGTTCCAATCCCAGGAGGTTCTATGTACGGTTTTCAGCTAGTGAGACTTTTCGAGGAGATGAATGCGCTGGGTCTGGTCTCGTCGCGTGAGCAATACTCTCGCCATTGGTGTGGCAGAAATCCCGGATACCTCCGCGACTACATGCGGCGTGACGGGGCGACCTCGCGGGTTTCACCGCGGACTGTCGAGCGGATTCGCATGCGGTTGGCCGAGGCCGGTTCGCTCCTGACCGGAGATCTCCGCGACCGGGTGCGGGCCTACGACGACGCGATCTTGCGTGACCTGCGCATTGCCGACCTGCTCGGGCGCCGCTCCATCGACGCGAGGTGCCCGTGATGGCCCAGATGAATGTTCAGAGCATCCGCCGGATGGTCGCTCAGATACGGGCTGACCACGAAATTCAAGAGATCCTCGCACGCAACGCCTTCATGGTCGCCGACACCGAGACGATGATCCTGGACCTGAACTCCAGGTCTCAGGATTGTCGGCACCGCGTCGCATTCCAGTGGTGCGAGGCGCATGCGATAAGCCCGTGGCGCCGACGCATCCGCGAGCGCAGTGGCAACGCCGTCCTGGACAGGATCATCTTCGAGTTCGAGGATCCAGCCGACGCGGCTGCACTCCGCGACTGGCTTGCGGCGCGTGGCTGGTGACGAGGCAGGTGTGTCATCGCCACTGAGTCCTGTTACGGGTCTGCTGCATCTTCACCCAGGTGTAGACCTCGATCATCACCTCGAACTCCGACAGCGATCCGTGATCGAGGTGAGATCGCTGCGACAGTCAGATCGTCGCTGCAAGGCGCGGACGCCCACGGCCTCGACGAGTAGGTGTAGCCCCCTCACGTTCAGCCTTGATCCGCTTCAGCAGCACGCTCGCCGGTTCATCATCTGGATCCTGCGGTACAAGCTCGCCGCGGAACGCTTTCGAGAGGACCACCTGATCGAGGTGATCGACAAGTCTGCGGGCGCTCGCGACCTCCAGGGCGAGGCGGTTTATCGAGGCAAAAGCCGTCTCCACTAGCCCGACGACTTTCTGCTGCACATCGAGGCCAGGACAGGGGACTTCGATGTCGAGAAATTTCGACTGCGTCAGGTTAAGTCCGCTATCATTGATGCCTGATTTCATCTCCTCAATGACGGATAGCAACTCCGGAGAGTTAAGCATAAGCGCGATGTATTTAGGGCATGCGCGCCCTTTGTTGATCTTCAATCGATATACTTTATCGCAGATCATTAAATTCGGCCGAGTATTTTCAACGTAGGCGCAGATACCAACCCGATTTCTTGGACCGGCCCGCGTTATGATAACATCGCCTTCAGAGACTTGAAGTGATGGACGAGGTTCCAGATTTTCTGGTAGTTTTTTGTTTTCCTTCGCCTCAAACAGAATAGGTTGAACTGCCGTCGTTTTCATTACGGCCCACTGATTATCGAATTTCGCTGGTTCACTCTCGCATTTCGGACTCCAGCCCTGATCGAGAGACAGTATTAGATCAGATATTGGTCGAATATTTTTCGCTGTGACATTTTTTTCTAAACTGCTTTGAAATGCCCTGGACAAAATCGCCTGTTTGTATTTCTGTATGAGTTTCGGTGCATGATCGAGATGGTCCCGCGCGCGCTTCGACTTTGCTGAGAGGCTGTCGATCTTCGCGACTATGCGGCCCTGCTCAGGCTGAGGCGGAAGCGGGATCCTGATGCGTCTCACGTCTTCCAAGTTCAAGCGCGGAACTGCGGTTCCGAGCATAAACTCGCCGAACTGAGCAACTGCGGCAGGGGATCGCAAAAATAAAGCCAATAATTCTGGAGAGATTATTCTGCGGTCCGTCCGTATTCGACATGATGATTGGGTAATATTACCGCCCCGCAACTCTTTAGGAACTATGGCCACTTTGCCAATGGTTCCAACAATCGAAAGCAACACGTCGTCATGTTTCAGTGATGCGCGTCCATATCTTTTCGCAATATCGGAACTTGTGCGTCGCAGTGCGTCAAGTGCAATACGACTTCCTTCTATTTCGGTCGGGCGAACGTATGGAACGCCATCGGGAACGTTCGGCCCTGGTTGAAGGATGCCATATATTATCGGCGCATCTGCGTCCGTAACATCGGCCAGCGGATAAACAGACCACTTTTCTGGAATGCTAGTCACTCGGCGGCCTCCAGCAACGCCGCCGCTCTTTTACTATCTTCGTCACTCTCCAATTCATCCGAGAGTGCTTCAATATCGTCTAATGCCGCCTTCAGATGCCCGATGATCGCCGTCGCGATATCTTCGGGTTCGGTTAGACCCTCCTCAGCGTCCGCCTCGGTATCCCGGAGCCACGTGATGTCGAGGTTGTCGTTGCGCTCCGCTACCTGCTCACGCGTGAAGCACCGGAGCCGCCCGCTTTCGCCCTGATCCTGCCGCTCCGCTACACCGTTCGGATCAGCACCGTAAGCGGTTTCGAAGGCCGCGAAGTCCGCCACGGTCAGCGGGCGCGTTTTGCCGAACGCGGGCATGTCGGCTCGCAGATCGTACACCCAGACCGCCTTCGTGTTCCCCTTGTCCGACTTCCCGCGCTGGAAAAACAGCACGTTCGTCTTCACGCCCTGCGCGTAAAAGATGCCGGTCGGAAGCCGCAGGATCGTGTGCAGATTGCACAGGTCCATGAGCCATGTGCGTAGGCGACGGCCGGTGTTGTCCTCGAAGAGGACGTTGTCAGGCACCACAACGGCTGCCCGCCCGCCGGGCTTCAGCGCCCGGACGATGTGTTCCACGAACGCCAACTGCTTGTTCGAGGTCTCGGCTGTTACCGAGAAGTCGTTTCGCGTGGGCCTTCCGCCACCCTTCTTCGTTCCGAATGGCGGGTTCGTCAGGATCAGGTCTGCCTTACCTAACCCCTCACCGTCCGGCGAGAGCGTGTCCACGTGCTCGACGCCCCCCTCGATGCCGTGCAGCATCAGGTTCATCAGGCAGAGACGGTGCGTGTCGTGGACGAGTTCGGCGCCGTGATAGGCGCCGTTGCGCTGGAAGAACGCCTGAGCCTCCGGGAGCTTGTAGAGGTTGTCGGTCTTGGCCTTGATGTAGTGATCGGCCGCCACGAGAAACCCTGCTGTGCCAGCGGCAGGGTCCTGGATCACCTCGCCCGGCTGCGGCTGCATGAGCCGCACGATGCAGTCGATGAGTGGGCGCGGGGTGAAATACTGCCCGGCCCCGGACTTCTTCTCCGCTGCGTTCTTCTCCAGCAAGCCCTCGTAGAGGTTGCCCAGGCCCTCCTCACGCGCTGAGAACCAGTCGAGCTTGTCGATCGCGCTCGTGAGCGCCTTTAGGTTCGTCGGACGGGTCAGACGCGTCTGCGCGTCCGTGAAGATCGCGAGCACGAGGTGGTCGGTTTCGATCTTCGGGTTGCCGAGATCGAGAAGTAGGCGCTTGTAATGGTCGAGTTGGTCGAGCCCTTCGCGCCCGGCGAGCCCCGCCCAGCGGTACTGCGTGGGCAGCCGCCCCTCACCGCTGGTCTCAGCGAGCATCTTGAGGAATAAAAGATAGGTGATCTCGGTGACGTACTCATTGTAGCCGACGCCGTCGTCGCGCAGCACGTGGCAGAGCGACCAGAGCTTGGCGACGATGTCGCGCGTGGTGGGAGTGACCGCTTCCATCAGCCTGCCTGCTTCCAGAGTTCTTCGTTCACGTCGGCGAGGAGCGTCTCCACGCCGCCGCTGAAAATCTTGTTTAGGCGGTTGAACCCGCCGTCCGACCGGAAGGGCTCGCGGTCGAGCGCCTCACGATCGACGACGACCTCACGCACGATCTGTTCGCCGATCCGCTTCAACCACTCGCGCTGTGGGTCCGTCCAGGGCTGGCGCTTCATGATCCGCTTCATCGCCGCGGCGACGCGCTCCTCGTAGGGCTGGAGCGGATCACCCAGTGCTGCCTGTCGGACATAGCCGATGATCGAGGCGGCGATGTCCTCGTTCTTCGCATCTTTCCAGGCGCGCTTGAGCGTCGCCTCGGGGAACCCTGCGCGGTCGAGTTCAGCACGGAGTTCGCGTAGCTGTGCACGGGTGAGGTCGCGTGGACGCTGCACCACCACCTTTAAGGCCGCGAGGGTGTTCACGTTCTCGTTCACGAAAGTGGCGAACCCGTCGAGGAAATCCTCGGGTTTCTCGGCGGCGCCGTAACCGCGCGTCACACCGATGACCGCATCCGGGTGGTGCGAGATCGGCTTGCGGTCGGGCTCACCGTCGCTCCTGGACGCATCGAGCACGGTTCCGATGCCCTGGTGAGCACGCACCCAGGTGACGAGATCCTCGCCGGGTGCCGCGTGCAACCTCGCCAACGTCGCTTCCGGCGTCTCGCCCGCGACCGCCTCGAACCGCCTGCGCGCCTCCTCGGACATCGTCTTGAGCCGACGCCGCAGCTTGACCACCAACTGCGCCCGCACGGTCTCGCGTTGCCGCTCATCGTCGGCGGAGGCGAGTTCCGCGACCAGTTGCTCGAACCCGATCGCGGGCGCGACCACGATCGGCTTCATGTCGGTGATCTTCTGGAGGTGGGGGTAGAGATCCACCGCGTCGAATATCCGGAACACGTCCTTGCCGATGTCCGGGCACAGCCGGGTCGCCCGCCCGATCATCTGCTCGTAGAGGATCCGGGAGTTCACGCGCCGCAGGAACACGAGGTTGGTGATCGACGGCACGTCGATGCCGGTGGTCAGGAGATCCACCGTGACCGCGATCTTCGGGTTGGCGTCGTTGCGGAAGGCGCGGATGAGGTCGCCGACCTTGTCCACCTTGCCGGTGATCTTCTTCACCGCGGAGTCGTCGATCTCGCCGTAGGCGGCCTGGAAGGCATCTTTGACCTGCTTCACGACGATGTCGGCGTGGTCGTTCGAGGCAGCGAAGATCAGGGTCTTGCCCGGCAGGCTCGGATCGATGTGACGCGCGAGTTCCTCGGCCACGACCTTGTTGAAGTTCTCGGTGACCACCTTCTTGTTGAACTGCTCGACCTCGAAGCGCAGGGCGTCGGGCGCGTGCGCGAGGTCGATCTCACCCGTTTGGGGATTGAAGAACTCCAACTGGTCGGATTGGGCGAACTCGATGCCGTAGCGCGCCAACTCGGTCTCGATCCGGACCGGCGGCTCGTGGTCGTTGAGATGGCCGTCGATCACCGCGTCACGATACGAGTAGGTGAACACCGGCTCGCCGAAGATCTCCGTGGTGTGCAGCGCGGGCGTGGCGGTCAGGCCGACCTTCACCGCGTCGAAGTAGTCGAGCACGCGCCGGTACTTCGACACGTAGTCGGCCTCGTCGCGGAAGCTCAACTCGGCGTCGGAGAGTTCGCGGTCGAGCAGGTAGCCGCGGTGGCACTCGTCTACAACGATCAGATCGTACTGGTCGATGGCGGGCGCCTGCGCCGGGTCGTCGGTGAGCAGGACGCGCTTCACCAACCCCTGGATCGTGCAGATGTGCAGCTTCGTTTCGGCATCGGGCACCACGTCCTTAAGGCCCTTCAAGCCGAAGATGTCGGCGAAAGTCTTGCCGGTGACGACCTTGGTGGTCGAGAATTCGCCCTCGGTCTGGTCGCCGAGCGCCGAGCGGTCCACGACAAAGCAGACGCGGCGGAAGCGCTTGGTCGAGAGTAGGCGGTACAGGAGCGCGATGGCGAGCTTGGTCTTGCCCGAGCCGGTTGCCATCGCCACCAGCATCGTGCGCTGACCCGCCTCTAGGCACTCCTCGACCTTGGCGACGGCGACCTTCTGATAGTCACGCAAGGGGAAGCCAAAGGTCATCGGCTGATCCTTGAGCGCCTTGGTCGCCGCCTCGACATCGACGCTGAGCTTACCCAACAGACCCTCTGGCGTCGGCCAGTCTACGAGCGCGCGGCGAAGGTTGGACGGGCGGCGCACGTCACGGAACCACACGCCGCTCTGCGTCTCGATCTGCCGGAGGTACACGCGGCCGTTGGCGGCGAACACGAAGGGCACGCGATAGGCGTGCGGCCCGTCCTGCCACGGCGCGCCATCGACGAACGTGACCCCGCCGGTCTCGGTGATGTCGCGGGCGTAACGCTCGGCCTGATCGATGGCGCTCGACACGCTGGTGTTCTTGCGCTTGGCCTCGACCACGCCGACGAGGGTCAGGCCGATGAACAGCGCGTAGTCGGCACGCCCTTTGGAGACAGGCCACTCGGCGATGGCCATGTTGCGGCCCTTGACCGGCCGGGTGCCCTCACTCCAACGCAGCCGTCGCGTGTCGGCCTCCCAGCCATTGTCCTTTAGCTGCCGGTCGATCAGTGCCCGGGTATCGGCCTCGTCCAGGTCGATCTTCTCGGCCGCCTTCTCGCCGGACGTGACGAGAGCCTGGAGGGTCGCAACCGGGGTCTTCTCCGCCTGTGCCTGAAGGGCTGCGAGTCTGGAGGCCAACTCGGCCTTCTCGACCTCGCCCTCCTGGGCGAGCGCCTCCCAGACTGCGCGGTCTTCACTCTCGCGACGCAGGCGCTCGGACAGGCTCTCACGCTCGCGCGCCTCCTGCTCGGCGAGCAGCCGGGCTGCCTCGGCTGCGCCCTCGCTGTTGGCGAGGCTCAGCCGCAGCGCGGCAATCTCCTCGCGCAGGGTCGCGGAAGCATCGACCGGCGGCGGCGGCGGCAGAAACGGGCCCGGCTTGAAGTCGGGCTGCTTGCCGTAAGTGCGGTGGAACCAGATCGCGATCTGACGGGCGAATTTTAGGCCCGACAGCGCCTCGGCGTGCGTGCCTTTGACCTCATGGGCTGCGTCATTTCCGAGCTTACGCAGGCCGTGGAACAGGTCCGCGGTCTCGCGGGGGAGGACACGCTCGTAGGACAGGCGCGACAGGATAGTCTCGAAGCTGTCGCGACGCTCAGGCTGATACAGGCCCTGGCGGGCGGCGATCTCCTTGGCCAGGAGTTCGGCGAACTGCCGCAGCTTGATCAGGGCCGTCGAGGGATCCGTTCGGAAATAGCTCTCCGCGAGCGCGGGCAGAGCCTCAAAGTTCTGCCCGTACCCTCCCATGAAGCCGAAGTTGGCGGTGTTTGCCATCGGTCTCAGACGCCCGTCGCGCTCTCGGCGGGACCGTAGATCGCGCTGCCGAGCTTCTCAACCTTGAGTGGAGAAAGGGCGGTCAGATGAGCCTCGAAGCGGTATTTCGGTCACGCCCTCTCGGTCAGCATCCGCTCGACGGCCGTGTTAGAGGTGGCGCTCCTGGACCTCGGCAACCGAGGATCCGCCCAAGTGTGACGGCATTGTCCGCCCCGACCATTCGCCGCCGCTGGTGAACGCTTGCAACGAGACCGTCTCACCCACGGAGGCTTTTGTCCTGTCACCTTCATCCTGCCGATCACGTCGGCCTGGAGCATGTCGGCCTCGTAGATCGAGATGATTGGTACGCGGGGCTGTTGTGAATTGGGTTGTGAAAATCGAACACAAACGAGCCCAAAAGGGCCCGATCCGAACCAAAAACACAACGTGAATTGAAACCCCGGAAAAAGAAAAACCCCTGCCATAGCAGGGGTTTGGATGGAGCGGGCGATCGGGATCGAACCGACGACATTCAGCTTGGGAAGCTGACGTTCTACCACTGAACTACGCCCGCCGACATGGTCGACACGGATACGGTCTATCGCGGAGCGCGAACTCCTAACGGCGCCGTGCGCTCATGTACGGCCATGATCTAGCAGTTCGACGGTGACGGCGTCAAACGGGTCCGGCATCTCCCGGTCGTGATCCCTGGGCGGCCCCGCCGGAGCCCGGCGCGCCGTCCCGGTGGGGTCGGCGGAACGCCACGGCGCGCGGGCCGTTTCGCTCGATGAAGCGCGCGTGGCGCCGGATCGAGACCCTGCTGACACCATGTGCGGAATCTGCGGCGAGATCTGCTTCGATCGGCCGGCGGACCCTGCCGCCGTCGACGCGATGATGGGATCTCTGCGGCCGCGCGGGCCCGACGCAGCGGGGCTCTTCGGTTCCGGCCGGGTCGTTTTCGGCCATCGCAGGCTCAAGATCATCGACCTGTCCGAGGCCGGGCAGCAGCCCATGATCGATCCCGCCCTCGGGCTCGCGATCGTGTTCAACGGCTGCATCTACAATTTCCGCGCGCTGCGCGCCGAACTCGAGGCGAAGGGCTACGCGTTCTTCTCGACGAGCGACACCGAAGTGGTGCTCAAGGCCTACCACGCCTGGGGACATGCCTGCGTCGAGCGCTTCGCCGGCATGTTCGCCTTCGCCATCCTGGAGCGGGATTCCGGGCGGGTCGTGCTGGCGCGCGACAGGCTCGGCGTGAAGCCGCTCTATTACAGCGAGACGAAGGGCCGCTTCCGCTTCGCCTCGTCGCTCCCGGCTCTGCTCGCAGCCGGAGACGTCGATACCGCGATCGATCCGGTCGCGCTCCACCACTACATGAGCTGGCACGCGGGCGTCCAGGCCCCGCTCACCATCCTCAAGGGCGTGCGCAAGCTGCCACCGGCGACGATCCTGACGATCGAGCTGGACGGGACGCGGCACGCGTCGACCTACTGGACCCTGGCGATCGGCCCCCGCGCGGCCGACCGTGGCCGGACGGAGGCAGACTGGCGCGAAGCCGTCCTCGACGCCCTCGGCACCGCCGTCGAGCGCCGTCAGGTCGCCGACGTCCCGACGGGCGTCCTCCTCTCGGGCGGCCTGGACAGCTCGCTGCTGGTGGCCCTGTTGGCGCGCGGCGGGCAGCGGGGCCTGAAGACCTTCTCGGTGGGCTTCGACGCGGTGAACGGCGTCGAGGGCGACGAGTTCAAGTACTCGGACATCATCGCCGAGACCTTCGCCACCGACCACACGAAGCTGGCGGTCGACGGCTCCCGGACGCTGGAGGCGCTGCCCGCGGCGATCGCGGCGATGTCGGAGCCGCAGATGAGCCACGACGCGGTGGCCTTCCTCCTGCTCTCTCAGGAAGTCGCCAAGCACGTGACGGTGATCCAGAGCGGGCAGGGCGCCGACGAAGTGTTCGGCGGCTATCACTGGTATCCGAAGCTGATGGGCTCGACGGACCCGGTCGCCGACTACGCGAAAGCGTATTTCGACCGCGACCATGCCGAGATGCGGGAGGCCCTGACGCCCGACATGGTCGGCGGCGATCACAGCACCGACTACATCGCGACCTTCTTCGCGAACTCGCGGAGCGACAGCGCCATCGACAAGACTCTGCAACTCGACCAGGAGGTCATGATGGTCGACGATCCGGTCAAGCGGGTCGACAACATGACGATGGCCTGCGGCCTCGAGGCGCGGGTGCCGTTCCTCGACCATGACCTCGTCGAGCTGGCGGCCCGCATCCCGGCGGAGCTCAAGGTCCGGGACGGCGGCAAGTACATCCTCAAGGAGGCCGCGCGGGCGGTCGTCCCGGCCGAGGTGATCGACCGCGAGAAGGGGTATTTCCCCGTTCCGGCGCTGAAGCATATCCGCGGCCCGTTCCTCGACTACGTCCGCGACGTGCTGGACCGGCCCGAGGCGCGCGCGCGTGGCATCTTCAACCGCGCCTACGTCGATCACCTGCTCGCCGATCCCGACGGCACGCTGACGCCCAAGGGCAACTCGAAGCTCTGGCAGGTGGCCCTTCTGGAGAGCTGGCTCCAGACGCACGGCGTCTGAGACGGGCCGCGGCACGCCTTTCGCGACGGATCGTGATCGACCGCGCGCTCAAGGTGCCGCGCTTTGTCCACGATCGTCTTGGATCAGCCGGTCGACAGACACCCGGAGAAGCCCGTCGATGTGCCGCTGGATCGCCTATGCGGGACGCACCATCCCGCTGGAGCACTACGTCACCGAGCCGTCCCACAGCCTCGTCTCGCAGAGCATCGCGGCGCTCGAATCGACCGCGGCGACCAACGGCGACGGGTTCGGGCTCGGCTGGTACGGTGATCACCCGGAGCCCGGCCGGTACCGCGAGGTCCAGCCCGCCTGGTCGGACGACAATCTGCGCTACCTGTGCCGGCACCTGCACTCGCACCTGTTCTTCGCGCACGTGCGCGCCGCGACCGGGACGCCGATCACCCGGCCGAACTGCCATCCCTTCGCCTGCGGTCCGTGGCTGTTCATGCACAACGGCTATATCGGCGACTGGAGCCGCCTGCGGCGGCCGGTCGAGGCGCTGATCCCGGACGAGCTGTACCCGTCGCGCGCGGGGACCACCGATTCCGAAGCGATCTTCCTCGGGCTGCTGGGCTGCGGCCTGATGGGACCGGGGCCGCGCCGCGATCCGGTCGAGGCGACGGCGCGCGCGCTCGCGCGCTTCACGGATCTCGCCGGGCCGCATCCGTTCCGGTTCACCGCGGCGCTGGCCGACGGGCGCGATCTCTACGCGTTCCGCTACGCCGCGAACGACAAGGCGAACTCGCTCTACTACCGCGCTTCGGAGGGCGGCGTGGTCGTCGCCTCGGAGCCGCTCGACCGGGATCACGGCACTTGGACGACGGTCGCCGAGAACAGCGTGCTCGTCGCGCGGCGGGACGCGCCGGTGGAGATCCTGCCGCTGGCGCAGTTCGGCCTGGCCGCGCCGCCGGTCGATGACTCGGTCCGCCGGCTGCGCGCCTGAGCGACTCCGCTCAGGCGACGCGGGAGAGGCTGCCGCTCTGCGAACCCTGCGTGCTGCGGGCGGAATCGTAGGCGCGATTGCGCAGGGCGGTCTCGCTCGGGAGCTGGTCGATCACGTTGCCGGACGACGGATCGACCACCTGGAACACGATCGAGCTGGTGTCCGGATCCTGGATGTACCGCGCCTTGCCGCCGTTCGTGCCGATGTCGAGCTTCACCGCGGGCTCGAGCGGCTTGGCGGAGGTTTCGGGCTCGGGCGCCTGCTGGGTCACGGCGGCGGCGGCCGTCGCTCCGAGCGCGTCGAGGCCTTGCGGCCCCGGCGTCGTGGATGTCAGCGTTCGGATCTCCATCGCCGGTCTCCTGCGATCCTGTGATCGAAGGATTGAGGCGCGGTCCTGCCTAATCGTTCCTTAATGGCGACCGCCGGTCCACCGGATGATGCGGCGGGATCGGAGATGCGATGAACATCGCGTTACCGGGGCGACACAAATCCGTGCTGAATTTTCTCCTGGGTCGACTCGGCGCCCAGCCGGTTCGTCTTCCCGCGACGGGACTGCGGCCCGCCCCGCGCAGCGTGGAGCACGCGATGTACAGGATCTCGGCGATGCTCGTCTTGGCGACCAGTCCCGCGCTCGCCGCGCCGGCCGCCGCTGGCGATCCGGGGACGCGCGCGCCGTTCATCCGCGAGCACCGCTGCGCCGTCGTGGAGCGTCTCGACGCCATCCACAGGCGCGGGCCGGTCGACGTCTCGCGCGACCGCTTCATCGTCGTCGCGCCGCACGGACAGGCGCAGCGCTACGTCCAGTGCATCTTCCAGGATCGGGATACGCGGATGTTCTGCGAGGCCGCGTCGGGCGCCTACGGGCCACCCGGCCGAAGGCGCCTGCGGCTGGATGCGACGGCACGGCAGGCGCTGGCGGCGCTCGGATACGTCCAGGCGGACCCGGCGGAGAACTTCTCGCGCCTGGTGGAGCTGGGATCGCCGCCCGACACGGGCATCGCCGCGGATCTGATGCTCGCGGCGCTGCACGATGCCTACGGCGCCCGCCCGGGCGACATTCTCGATATCGAGGACCCGCACGGCGGAACGCCGGGGCGGGGCTGCGGCGCGCCCGAATCCTGAGCGGACCGGGCGCGCCGCCATCTCACTCGGCGGCGTCGACGTAGAGCTTGCCGCCCTCGGCCAGGAACTCCTGCGACTTCGCCCGCATGCCGGCCTCGGCCTCGGCCTTCGACATCGCGGGCGCCGCGCCCACGACTTCGCCGGCCTCCTCCATCGCCAACACCTCGGCGCGCAGGTCCTGCGTGATCTTCATCGAGCAGAATTTCGGCCCGCACATCGAGCAGAAATGCGCGACCTTGTGGGCATCCTTCGGCAGGGTCTCGTCGTGGAAGCGCCGGGCGGTATCCGGATCGAGGCCCAGGTTGAACTGATCCTCCCAGCGGAAGTCGAACCGGGCGCGGCTGAGCGCGTCGTCCCGGAGCTGCGCGGCGGGATGCCCCTTGGCGAGGTCGGCGGCGTGGGCGGCGATCTTGTAGGTGATGACGCCGGTCTTCACGTCGTCTCGGTCCGGCAGGCCGAGATGCTCCTTCGGGGTGACGTAGCAGAGCATCGCGGTGCCGAACCAGCCGATCATGGCGGCGCCGATGCCCGAGGTGATGTGATCGTAGCCCGGGGCGATGTCGGTGGTCAGCGGGCCGAGGGTGTAGAACGGCGCCTCGCCGCACTCCTTCAGCTGCTTCTCCATGTTGACCTTGATCTTGTGCATCGGCACGTGGCCGGGGCCTTCGATCATCACCTGGCAGCCCTTGTCCCAGGCGACCTTGGTCAGCTCGCCGAGCGTCTCCAGCTCGCCGAACTGCGCGGCGTCGTTGGCGTCGGCGATCGAGCCCGGGCGCAGGCCGTCGCCCAGGGAGAACGAGACGTCGTAGGCCCGCATGATGTCGCAGATCTCGTCGAACCGCTCGTAGAGGAACGATTCCCGGTGCCCGGCCAGGCACCAGCGCGCCATGATCGAGCCTCCGCGGGAGACGATGCCGGTGACGCGCCGGGCGGTCAGCGGCACGTGGGCGAGCCGCACGCCGGCATGGATCGTGAAGTAGTCGATGCCCTGCTCGGCCTGCTCGATCAGCGTGTCCTTGAAGACCTCCCAGTCGAGCTTGAGCGGGTCGCCGCCGACCTTCTCCAGCGCCTGGTAGATCGGCACTGTGCCGATCGGGACCGGGCTGTTGCGGATGATCCACGAGCGGATGTTGTGGATGTTGCGGCCGGTGGACAGGTCCATGACCGTGTCGGCGCCCCAGCGGATCGACCAGACGAGCTTCTCGACCTCGTCGGCGGCCGAGGAGGTCACGGCGGAGTTGCCGATGTTGGCGTTGATCTTGACCAGGAAGTTCCGGCCGATCGCCATCGGCTCCAGCTCGGTGTGGTTGATGTTGGCCGGGATGATCGCCCGGCCGCGGGCGATCTCATCGCGCACGAATTCCGGGGTGATGAAGGGCGGGACCGAGGCCCCGAAGCTCTGGCCGTCCGCGAGCGCGGCCTCGGCGCCCGCGAGCATGGCCTCGCGGCAGACGTTCTCGCGATGGGCGACGTAGATCATCTCCTCGGTGATGATCCCCGCGCGGGCGAACTCGTACTGGGTCACCATCTGGCCCGGGGCCGCCTTGCGGATGGTCCGCTCGGCGGGGCAGGGGGCCACGAGCTTATCGCCCGCGAATCCGTTATCCTCGGGCTTCACCGCGCGCGGCGCGACGGCCGCGTAACCGCGGGCCGCGACCCAGGGCTCGCGCACGCCGGGAAGGCCGGCGTTGAGGTCGATGCGGGCATCGGTCTCGGTGTAGGGGCCCGACGGGTCGTAGACCCGCACCGGCTCCTCCTTCGGATCGGAGAGGACGATCTCGCGATAGGGAACGCGGATGTCCGGCCGCCCGGCCGGGTTCGCGTACGCCTTGCGCGATCCAGTGACCGGACCCGTGGTCACGGTCTCGGGGCTGCCTTTCACGTCCTTCGGGAGAACGGGTGCGTTCATCGTGGGCCTCTCCTCGTGCTGGAGCGGTCCGGTCCACGCGATGGCCGAGATGAGATGAGGTCGCGCGAGATGCGACCGCAGGTTCCCGTCCCTCCGCCGGTATGAGCCGGATCAGGTTCAAGGGTCAGGGCAGCGTGCCCAATCTCAGCCCTCTTCAGGGCCCCCCTCGGAACGGTTCCAGACTCGGGCCCGCGGGCCGCTTTGTCAATGCTGACCGGCCGCCCTAGAAAACACATCCCCGAAACCGTTCGTCCGAACGCACGCGTCCTCCGGTACTCAATCGCACCGCAATGCGCCTCATCGCCGGCCTCCTGCTCGCCGCGCTCCTCCTCTGCGGGCTGGCCTGCGCCGCGCTCGCGCTCGGGCAGCGCCGGTTCCTCTATCCGGGCGCCTTCGGGCCGCAGAACCCTTGGACGATCCCGCCGGGCCTCGCGACGATCACGGTCGCGACCGCCGACGGCGAGACCCTGCACGGCCTGTGGCGGCCTCCGCGGCCGGGCTGCGGCGTCGTCGTGAGCTTCCACGGCAACGGGTCCCGCCCCGAGCCGCACGCGGCCCGCTTCGCCGCGGAGCCCTGGCGCGCGCGCGGCTGGGGCGTGCTCACCGTGGCCTATCGCGGCTATCCCGGCTCCACCGGGAGTCCCAGCGAGGACGGGCTGATCCGCGACGGGCTGGCGGCCGTCGAGGCCGCGCGGGCGCGGGCGCCCGGCGCGCCGATCCTCCTCCACGGACACTCCCTCGGGGCCGCCGTGGCCGTGGCCGTCGCCGAACGGGTGCCGACGATCGGCCTGTACCTGGAGGCGCCGTTCGACTCGATGACCCACACCGTGCGGCTGCATGTCCCGCTAGCCCCGATCTGGCTCCTGCGCGACACGTACCGCTCGGACCTGCGCATCCGCGACGGGTCGGCGCCCGTGCTGATCGTGCAGGGCCGCGACGACACGGTGGTGCCGGCCAAGCTGGCGCGGAACCTCGCCGAGGCGGCCGGCCAGCGGGCGCGGATCGACGTGATCCCCGGGGACCACGTCTCCATCCTGGGGAGCCGGGATCGCGAGGCCGAGGCGCTGTTCGGACAGAGCGTCGGTCCGGCCTGCCCGCAACCGGTGGATCAGCAGGGGTAGGAGAGGGAGGCTCGCGTGGTCGGACGGCGCTCGCAGCGCTGGAGCGCCGAGGATCCGGACGCGCCGGGCGTCCCGGGCCCGCCGGACCCGGTCTGCCCCCTCTGCGAGCGCCCGATCCCGCGCCGTGCCCGCTCCAGCCTCCATCACCTCACGCCGAAGCTGAAGGGCGGGACCCATCGCGGCACGGTCCGGCTGCACCAGATCTGCCACTCGGCGATCCACGCCCGCTACAGCGAGGCGGAGATCGCCAAGCGCCTCGCCGACGTCGAGGCCTTGCGCGCCGATCCGGAGATCGCGCGCTTCCTCGTCTGGGTCCGCGGCAAGCCCGACGATTTCCACGCCGCCACGCGCATGACCCGCGAGCGGAAGTCGGCGCGCCGCAAGATCTGACACCTGCCCGGCCGGCGTTTACCGGGCGTTCGTCACATGTGCAGGTGGCCGCCGCCCCGTTCCTTGCCGTCAACCCGAACCGGTCCAGGATCGCCCCGATCGCGAGGGTTGGGACGATGGCCGGGGTCGGTGATACGGGGGATCGACTCGCCTGGGTCGATATCGCCAAGGGGATCTGCATCCTCCTGGTCGTCATGATGCATTCGGTCATCGGCACCGGCGAGGCCATGGGCGGCGAGGGCTTCCTCCACCCGGTCGTCGCCTTCGCGAAGCCGTTCCGCATCCCGGATTTCTTCCTGCTCTCCGGCCTGTTCGTGGGACGGGTAATCGACCGCGACTGGCGCCTGTTCTTTGACCGCCGGGTCGTCCACTTCGCCTATTTCTACCTGCTCTGGCTGGTGATCCAGTCGGTCGCAAAGTACGGCAAGATCGTCGGCGATGCCGGCCCCGCTTCCTTCGCGGCGCACCTCGCCCACGCGCTGATCGAGCCCTATTCCACCCTCTGGTTCATCTACCTGCTGGCGGTGTTCTCGGTGGTCACCAAGGCCCTGCGCCGCGTGCCCGGCGGCGTGCTCCTCGCCGGCGCCGCCCTGCTGCAGATCGCCGACATCCGCAGCGAGTCGACCCTGATCGAGGAGTTCTGCGCCCGCTACGTCTACTTCGTCGCGGGCTACCTCTTCGCCGGGCGGATCTTCGCGCTCGCCGACGCGGCGCGCCGCCGCGTCCCGCTCGCCCTCTGCGGCCTCGCCGCCTGGGCGGTCCTGGAAGGCTGGCTCGCGCTGACCCCGTCGGGCCTGCCGGATCATCCGACCCTCGCCAGCCTGCCGCTGGTGAGCCTCGCCCTCGGCGGGGCCGGTGCCCTCGCGATTGTGGTGGCGGCGGCTCTCATCGGCCGCGCCGGCGGTCCGGTCGCCGAGGCGGTCCGGACCTGCGGCCAGCGCTCGATCGTGATCTACCTCGCCTTCTCGCTGCCGATGGCGGCGACACGGGAGATCCTCGTGCGCACCGGCGCGATCACCGATATCGGCCTCGCGAGCCTGACCGTCATGGCGATGGCGGTGATCCTGCCGCTGGTGCTGGAGCGGCTGGTCCGCGGGACGGCGCTCGACCTGCTGTTCGTCCGGCCGCGCCGGTTCCGGCTGGCCGGGTCCGGGCCTAAGCAGAGCCCGGCCCTGCAGGCGACCTGAGGGACCTCAGCCGTCGAAGGCGATACCGATCCGCCGGCTGCGCCGCCACGCCACGGTGGCCGGGCGCGGTTCGGTGCCCGTGCTGACACGAAGCGCGAAGCGGTCCGGCACGGCCTGATCGTCCTCGACCTCGATCTGCGCGCCGACGTCGGTGGCGTCCCAGACCAGGCAGCTCACCTCGCCGCCGTCGAGCAGCACGGCGCCGAACGTGAAGGCGTTCTTCCGGAAGGTGCCGCGGCGATTCTCCGTCATCAGCTCCTCCGTCCTGTCTCGCGGCTCCGCGGAGCCGGACGATGCCGGATCGCGGTTAACAGGGCAAATACGTTCCCGTGCCTGCCCTGCTCGACCGAGATCAGTACTCGTCGGGATCACCCCGGTAGCGGCGTGGCCCCGGCCCGTAATCGTCGTCGTAGGAGCGGCGCGGCGGCGGGCGGTCGTAGTCGCGGTAGGCGTCGCGTCGGTCGTCGTAGCCGTCATTCCGGTAGCCGCCCCCGCCGCCGTAGGCACCCCCGCCGCCACCGCCGTAGCCTCCGCCGCCGTAGCCCCCACCGCCGCCCGCGTTGATCCGCGGGGCGTACCAGCAGCTCTTCGCCTGGCCCGGCGCCGGATCGCCGAAGGTCTGGGTGTTGCAGGGCACGACGCCGCCCTGCGGGAACGGCCGGCCGTTCGTCCGGCCGGGCACGCCGTAATAGACGTTGGTGGGATAGGGCATCCGGCAGACGCCGCCCTCCTGCGCGCAGCCGACCAGGTTCACCGTGTCGAGCTGGTAGGCCTGGACCGGGGCGGGTGCCAGCGCGCCGCCTCCCAGCGTGATGGCCCCGAAGGCCAGAGCGATCCGAATCTGCACGTCCCCGATTCCCCCGTGGTTCGCGGTGTGGGTGCCGAATAATCCGGTCGGCGGCTTCCGGCCAGCGGCCGCGCTCGCTATGGCGTCGCACCAGGATGCGCGCGGGCCGGTCCGCGGCCGGCGCGACATGATCGGGCGGAACGCCCCGTCGTCGGACGGGAGACGGCGCCCCGGGAGGCCTTGATGAGGGATGCGTCCGCGCAGGAGCTTCTGCTGCTCAGCGCGCTCCAGGAATGCCGGATCCAGCTCGACGCGGCGCGCAAGGACGAGGCGGCCCGCGCCGCCGTCCGGGAGGAGCTCGAGGCCGCGCTCCGGCGCGAGGCCGCTCTCGCGGCGGCGATCGTGGAGGAGCGCGAGCGGACCGAGGCCGTCCGCCTCGTGCTTCAGGCGCTGCTGATGAGCGTCCGCCGCTTCGGTCTGCGCCGGCGCCTGTTCGGGGCGCGCATCGCCCGGCTCGGCCGCGAGACGCCGGATTCCGGTCCGCAGGCGGCCCGCCATCCCGTGCTGCTCGCCGAGGCGCGACGGGTGCTAGGTAAGCCATCGCCCGAACTGCCGGCCGAGCGGTGACGGCGGTCCGCCGCCCGGGCGCCGCGCGGCGCGGCTCCTCACGGCCCGGCGCGGGCGTCTCCGGGCGCCGCGGCCAGGACGATCAGGGCCGTCAGAACGCCGAGCGGCAGGACGATGCTGCCGAAGGCGAGATGGGCGATCCCGAAGGCGCCGAACAGCGCGCCCGCGGCGAAGGCCGCGATCGCCGGGAGCACGCGCAGGAACCTCTCCCGGGTCTGATCGCGCTGTGGGCCGCGTCCCAGGACGAGGTCGGTCGCGTCGATGACGGCCTGGCTGACGCTCACCGTCATGACCGTGGTGGGGGCGAGATGGCCCAGAGACAGGCGGCCGATGGCGTTCTGTAACCCCATGGCCGCGACCGCGAGCATGCCGACGGCGATGGAAGCGGCACTGTCCGCTCCGCCGAGGGGCGACCACACGGTGCCACACAACCCGAATCCCGCGAGCAGGGTCACCTCCACGGCGAGGAGCCAGGGCAGGGGCTCGAAAGCCCGCCGCTCCAGCGCCAGGGCCAGGATTCGAGCCCCCGCCACCGCTCCGACGAAGACGGGCAGCGCCAGGAGCTTGGCAACCACGCCGCTGGAGCTCGCCACCAGCTCGGCGCCGATCAGGACGAAGTTGCCGGTGACGTGAGCGGTGAAGAGGCCGGTCAGGGCGATGAAGGCCGCCGCGTCGACGAATCCGGCGACGAACGCCAGGGCGGCGCCGGCGAAAGGACCGCTCCCCGGTCTCCGAGCTCGCGCGGGTCGGGTCATCGTCTCAGTCGGCGAAGGGCGTCGCCGTCAGGCCGACCGGCATCCGCGGATTGGCGAAGTAGTCGGGCCAGCGATCGCAGAGATACAGGATCGCGACCAGCACGGTGGCGATCGCCAGCAGGGAGGCGAGCACCTCGGTGACCTGCGTCGCCCATTTCCCGAGCGTCGGGATCGCCATGAGGCCGCCGACGAACAGCGTGGTCACTATAACGGGTGCGGACATTAGGCAAGGCTTCGCGGCGCGGCTCTGGGACGGGTCTGTCCCGAACCCTAACGCCGCGCGGCGCCCGCAGGTTACCGATATCGGTTATCGTGACTCATGATAGGCAACCCGAACATCGAGCTGCTGCGCTCGTTCCTGGCCGTCGTCGAGAGCCGCAGCTTCACCGCCGCGGCGCAGGCTCTCGGTCTGCGGCAATCCACGGTGAGCGGGCACATCGCCCGGCTCGAGCAGGCGCTCGGTCGCGCGCTCCTGACGCGGGACACCCACCGGGTCGCGCCCACGCCGGACGGTCAGGCCATGATCGGCTTCGCCCGCGACGCGGTGGACGCGCAGGACCGGCTGCGCGCCTTCTTCTCGCCGGAAGGCCTGCGCGGCCGAATCCGGCTCGGCGTCTCCGAGGACTACACCCTGTCGACCCTGGCACAGGTTCTGGCCCGCTTCGCCGATCGGCACGACGCAGTCGATCTGCAGATCACGGTCGGGCTGAGCCGCGCTCTCTACCAGGGCTACGATGCGGGCGAGCTCGACGTGATCTTCTGCAAGCGGCGGCGCGGCGACCCGCGCGGGACCTTGGCCTGGGCGGAGGATCTGATCTGGACGGGCCGGCCCGGCCTCGTGCCGGATCCGGCCAAGCCCTTGCCCCTCGTGCTCTACCCGCCACCGTCGATGACCCGCACCTTGGCGCTCGACGCCCTCGAGGCGGTGGGCCGGTCCTGGCGGGTGGCCTGCACCAGCGGAAGCCTGATGGGGCTGCGGGCCGCCGTCGAGGCGGGCCTGGGCATCGCGCCGCACTCGGCCAAGATCCTGCCGCCGGGCCTCGCCGCGATCTCCGAGGCGGCCGGCCTGCCGCCGCTCGGCGCGGTCGAGTTCGTCGTGCTCGGCCCGGGTCGCCACCACGCGGCGGCGACCGCGCTGCAGGAGACGATCCTGGCGAGCACGGGCGAGCTTCAGGGCGCCGCGCGCTAGGGCGGCGTCCTCCCGGCACGCGGTGGCCGGGCTCGATCCCGAACGTCCGGCGCGGTCCTTAACGGATTGGCCAGCCTTTTTCCGCACCGTACCGCGAAGCGGTCACAAACGGTTTTGACAAGGATCGCCGGCGGTGCCGGCCCCGGTGTCGTTGCCGGACGGGGCGCGAAACCGCCGCATTTGGCGTGCGGAAACCGTCCTGCAGCGTGCCTGACGGTCGCGCGTCGCGGCGGAACATTCGAGAACGGGATGCATGGCCAAGGGTCGGGGCAGGATTGAGCCGAACTTCGACGTGCCCGAAGGGCGCGCGCGGGATCGCGGCGAACTCGACCTGCGCCTGACCCGTGAGGACCGCCCGGGGGCAGGAGACGGCGTGGCGAAGCGATCGGGCGGCGGAGCGCGGCAGCCGAGCAAGGCGCCGGCGCGGACAACGGGGCGGGCGAAGGCCTCGGGTCGCGGCCGACGCCGGCGTTCCTGGCTCGGCCGCATCGTCTACGGCTGCGTCGTCCTCGGCCTCTGGGGGGTGATCGGGCTCGCGGGGCTCATCGCTTACCACGCCTCGCAGCTGCCGCCGATCGACCAGCTCGCGGTGCCGAAGCGTCCGCCCAACATCGCGATCCTGGCGAGCGACGGCTCCCTGCTCGCCAACCGTGGCGAGACCGGCGGCCGCGTCGTGTCGATCAAGGAGCTGCCGCCCTACCTGCCGCGCGCCTTCGTGGCAATCGAGGATCGGCGCTTCTACCAGCATTTCGGCGTCGACCCGGTCGGCATCATGCGGGCCATCGGCCAGAACCTGACCCGGCGCGGTGTGGCGCAGGGCGGCTCGACCCTCACCCAGCAGCTCGCCAAGAACCTGTTCCTGACCCCGGAGCGCTCGGCCTCGCGCAAGATCCAGGAGGCGATCCTCGCGCTCTGGCTCGAGCACAAGTACACGAAGGACGAGATCCTCGAACTCTACCTGAACCGCGTCTATTTCGGCGCCGGCGCCTACGGTGTCGAGGCGGCGGCGCAGCGCTATTTCGGCAAGCCCGCCAAGGAGGTGAGCCTCGCGCAGGCCGCGATGCTCGGCGGCCTCGTGCAGGCGCCCTCGCGCCTTGCCCCGAACCGCAACCTCCCGGCCGCCCAGGCCCGCGCCGCGCAGGTGCTCGCCGCCATGCAGGAGCTGGGCTTCGCGTCGGGGCAGGACGTCAAGGTGGCACTCGCCCAGCCGGCGAGGCCCGCCAACGCCCGCGGCGGCGGGTCGGCCAACTACGTCGCCGACCTCGTGATGGACGTGCTCGACGATTACGTCGGCAAGTTCGACACCGACATCACAGTCCAGACCACGGTCGATCCGAGCCTCCAGGCGGCGGCCGAGAAGGCGCTCACCGACGAGCTCAACGCCAAGGGCACGCGCTACAACGTCAGCCAGGGGGCGCTGGTCTCGATGCGGCCGGACGGCGCCATCCGCGCCCTGATCGGCGGCCGCGACTATGCGCAGAGCCAGTTCAACCGGGCCACGACCGCCAAGCGTCAGCCCGGCTCCTCGTTCAAGCCCTTCGTTTACCTCGCGGCCGTGGAGCACGGCGCCACGCCCGACACGGTCCGGGAGGACGCGCCGATCCGGATCGGCAACTGGGCGCCGGAGAACTACTCCCACCGCTACGAGGGTCCCGTCACCCTGCGGACGGCGCTCGCCCAGTCGCTCAACACCGTCGCGGTGCGCCTCGGCCAGGAGGTCGGGCCGAAGACCGTGGTCCAGACCGCCCAGCGGCTCGGCATCACCTCGCCGCTCCAGGCCAACGGCTCCATCGCCCTCGGCACGTCCGAGGTCACGCTCCTGGAGATGGTCGGCGCCTACGGGGCCTTCGCCAACGGCGGCATCGGCGTGATCCCCTACGTGGTCACCGCCGTGAAGAGCCAGGACGGGAAGGTCCTCTACAAGCGCTCCGACAACGGTCTCGGCCGGGTCATCGACGCCAACGCCGACGGCATGATGAACGCCATGATGCACGAGACCTTCGTCAGCGGCACCGGCAAGAAGGCCGACATCCCCGGCTGGGACCTCGCGGGCAAGAGCGGCACCACCCAGGATTATCGCGACGCGTGGTTCATGGGCTTCTCGGGCAGCCTCGTGACCGGCGTCTGGCTCGGCAACGACGACGGCGAGCTCACCAAGAAGGTCACCGGCGGCAACCTGCCGGCGGAGATCTGGAAGACCTATATGACCCAGGCCCTGAAGGGGCAGACGCCGGTCCCGCTCCCGGGCCTCAACCGCTGGCGCCGCCAGCCGGAGACGACCGCCTCGGTGGCGAGCGCCGCTCCGGCGGGCCCGGGCGGGCTCCTGGGCCAGATCCTCGGCGAGCCGGAGGCCCCGGCGCCGCGCCAGGCCGCGCCGTCGCGGCGCGCCCCGAAGGACGACCGCAATTTCATCGAGAAGCTGTTCGGCATCGGTGACTGACGCTCCGCGGTCTCCGCGTTCGTCAGGACCAGGCGACGGCGCGCGTCACGGGCGAGAGGCGGCCCGCGGCGCGCGCCGTCGCGCGTCCGCGCGACTACGCCCGGGCTCCGGCCCAAGGCGACCGCGTCGCGGCGGGACTGACAGCCGCGGCGGCCTGTATTTGTATTAGCGGTGACTCAGCGCTTCTTAGTGCCGCCAATAACCGCTTTTTCAATCTTCGTGGACGTAAGATCGGGTGAACAGTAAGCCCGTCAACCGCAATGGCGCGGTTCGTGGCAGCCCGATCGAGCCCATGCTCCTGCGCGCGACCGCTACAGCGATCAGAGCTCACCTGGACGATCGCGCCTCGCGCCTGATCGCGGCGGCCGGCACATGCCTGCTGCTCTGCCTCGCGCTGCTCGGCGTCTATCTCTGCCTGGATCTGCGGGACGTCGCTTGGCACAACGCCCGCCGCAACGCCGGGAATCTCCTGGCGGTGATCGAGGAGGGCGTCGGCCACAGCCTGCGGGTCTACGACCTCTCGCTGCGGAACTCCGCACGGCTCGCGAGTCGCGCCGACATCGCGGCCCTGGACCCGGATATTCGGCGCCTGGCGCTGTTCGACACGGCTGTGGCGGGCTCCGGCCTCGGTCCGATCGCCGTCACGGACGCGGCCGGCGACGTCCGGCTGACGAGCGATCCCGGCGTGCGGACCCGGCCCAACATGCGCACGCTGCCGGAATTCGAGTTCCATCGGTCGAATCCCGAAGGCGGCCTGATCCTGTCCGGGCCGACCGTATCTCTCATGACCGGTGAGCCCATCATCCGCATGACCCGGCGGATCCGGACGCCCGACGGCTCATTCGCCGGGATCGTGTCGGGATCGATCAGGCTCGCGCATTTTCAGGCGCTGTTCGAGCGCCTGCACTTCGACGACGGCATCGCTCTGAACGTCTTCCACCGGGACGGGACGCTGCTGATCCGGGCGCCGGCACGGCCGGAGGCGCTCGGCCAGAACATCAGCGCGAGCCCCGGCTACAAGATGTACCGGGCCAAGCCGCGCGGAGAGTTCCAGGGACGCTCGTTCCTCGACGGCGTCGAGCGGGTCTACAGCTTCGCCGACCTCGACGACCTGCCGCTGATCGTGACCGTGGCGACGGACGTCGACAGCATCCGCAGCGTCTGGATCTACAAGGCGGCGATCGTCGCCGTCCTGATCCTGTGCCTCTGCCTCCTCGCCTTCGGCCTGACGATCCTGCTGCACCGGGAGGTCGGGCGCCACGTGGCCGCGGAGGCCTCCAGCCGCGAGGCCAACGCCGCGCTCGCCGTGCTCGCGCGGACCGACGGCCTGACGGGCCTGCCGAACCGGCGCAGCTACGACGAGCACTTCGCCGTGGAGTGGAAGCGGGCCGCACAGCTGCGGACGCCCCTGGCGCTTTTGATCGTCGATGCCGACCACTTCAAGCAGTTCAACGACCGCTTCGGTCACCAGCGCGGCGACGAGGCGCTGAAGGCGGTGGCGGAGTGCCTGCAACGCACCCTCGATACCACCGGGCTGAGCTTCCGGATCGGCGGCGAGGAGTTCGTCGCCCTGTTGCCGGGCGTCGACGCGACGGCCGCCAGCGTCGCGGCGGAGCGCGTCCGCCGGGCCGTGGTGAACCTCCGCATCCCCCACGCCCCGGAGGTCGGTGGCATCGCGACGGTGAGCATCGGCGTCGCCTGTGCCGATCCGGCCGGCGGCGATCCGCCCGAAGGGCTGTTCACGGCGGCCGACGCGGCCCTCTACGCGGCCAAGAAGGCCGGGCGCAACCGCGTCCGCGCCGCCGCGCCGGCGGATCCCGTGGCCCTGGCGCTGCGGGCCTGAGCGGCCCCGCGGCTCACAGCATCGGCAGCATCCGGGGCCGCGGTCCGCGGGGGAAATGCGCGTCGATCAGGGCGATCTCGGCCGCACCGAGGTGCAGGTCCGCCGCGCCGGCATTCTCGACGGCCCGGTCCGGGCGACCGGTCTTGGGGATCGTGAACGTGCCCGGCAGCCGGGTCAGGTAGGCGAGGGCCACCGCGTAGGGCGTCGTACCGTGGTTCTGCGCGATGCCCGCCAGGACGCGGCCGCCCGCGCTGGCCGGATCGGGGAAGTCGCCGCTGCCGAAGGGCGAGTAGCCCACCATGGCGACGCCGTGCTTCTCGCACCAGGGCAGCACGGCGTGCTCGATGGCCCGCTCGTTCAGGTGGTAGAGGACCTGATTGCAGGCGATCCGGTCCGGCCCCGCGATGGCCCGGACGCGATCGAGATCCTCGACGTCGAAGTTGCTGACGCCCCAGGACAGGATCTTGCCGGCCCGGCGCAGATCCTCGAAGCCCGCGATCGTCTCCTCGAGCGGGTGCTGGCCCGGCCAGTGCAGCAGGTAGCAGTCGAGCCGATCCGTCCGCAGACGCTGGAGCGACGCCTCGCACGCCCGCGCGACGCCCCGGCGCGTCGCGTTGCCCGGCACCACCTTGGAGACGAGGAACACCTCCTCGCGGCAATCCGCGACGGCGGCGGCGACGATCGCCTCGGCGTCCCCGTACATCTCCGCGGTGTCGATATGGGTCATGCCGGCGTCGATCCCGGCCCGCAGCGCCCGGACCGCGTCCGTCCGGTCCGAACTGTCGATGTGCCACGTGCCCTGGCCGATCACCGGCACAGAGACGCGCGTCGCGCCGAAGCTCCTGGCGTACATGGCAGCGCTCCCTCTTCGCTGTCACAGGGGGTTGCTGGCGGCGGTCCGGTCGAGTCCCGGGCCGCCGGCGTATCACGGCGCGGCCGCGCAACAACCCGGCACGCCTTACTCGCGCCATCTTGGGGCGTTGAGCAATGGCATGCGGCCTCCCGCGGCGCTAAACTTTAGGCCCATGCCCGAAGTCCGGCGGCGCGGGCTCGCCGAGTCTGCGCCGCCCCGCGCAGTGCCGCCGCGCAGGGCGACGCGACGCCCGGACCCGCGCACGGTCCGTCGGCTGGCCATGCTGGAGATGCCTCGATGCTGCCGGCCCACCGGATATTCTGGGGTCTGATCCTGCTGGCGGCGGCCGGCGCGGGGTTGCTCTACAACATCATCTTCGCGGCCGGCGCCTCGCCCCTCGCCGGATTCACGTACGGCCTCTGCATGGGCGCCACGGTGCTGGCCTTCGACCGCGGGCTGATCCTGGCCGGCCTGCAGGCGAAGATCCGGCGGCTGCCGGCCTGGCTCTACGTGCTGGCCGCGGAACTCGCCTATGTCCTGATGATCATGGCGGGCAACGCCCTGGGCGGCCTGCTCGTCTGGGCGTTCGCCCTGACACCGGACGACCTCACGACCGCCACCCGCATGACCGCGCGGGTGCTCGCCTACGCCCTCGCCGTGTCGGGCCTGCTGGTCTTCGTCATACGGATGCGCGACCTGATCGGCGGCGAGGTGTTCGTGAACTTCATGATCGGCCGCTACCACAAGCCGGTGGCGGAGGAGCGGGTCTTCCTGTTCCTCGACGTGGTCGGCTCCACGGCCTTCGCGGAGACCCACGGCGACCTGCGCGCGCAGGAATATCTCAGCGCCGTGTTCGCGACGCTCGCCGAGCCGGTGCGGCGCAACGGCGGCTCGGTGGACGACTATATCGGCGATCTCGCCATGGTGACGTGGCCGATGGCCCGCGGCCTGAAGGACGCGCGCTGCGTGACCTGCGTGTTCGAGGTGCTCGACCGGATCGAGGCCGACGCCGCAGCCTGGACCGCCCGGTTCGGGACGGTCCCGCGGCTCCGGGCGGCGCTGCACGGCGGCTCGGTGGTCACGGCCGAAGTCGGGGTCGACCGCCACAAGATCGCGTATTTCGGCGACGCCGTGAACGTGACGTCGCGGATCGAGGCCCTGTGCCGCCCGCTGGGCGTCGGCATCCTGATCTCGCAGGATCTGCTCAACCGCCTCCCGCGCCTTCCGGCCGGCGTCCGGGCACGGTCCCTCGGCGCCCACGCGCTCCGCGGCCGCGGCGCGCCGCTGTCGGTGGCGACGCTCGAGCGCGGACCCGCCGAGACCGCGCCCGTGGCGGATCTGGCGCCGCGCCGCGCCGCGGTCGCCCGCTGATGGCCGGAGCGAGCACCGCGCGGGCGAACACCCTGATCGCCGTGAAGATGGCGCTGCGCTTCGGGCTGCCGCTGATCGGGCTCGCGGTCTTCGGCCGCGCCGTCGTTCTGTCGGTGGGCGGCGATATCGAGCACGGCCAGTTCGCCCTGGGCGTGCTCCTGATCCTGGCGGGTTTCACCTCGAAGCTGGTGCCTCGGCCATGAGCGACGCGCCGGCGCGCCCGCCGATCTACCTCGACGCCGATGCCTGCCCGGTCAAAGACGAGACCTACCGGGTCGCCGAGCGCTACGGCCTGACCGTCCACGTCGTCGCCAACAGCGTGCTGAACCTGCCGCGCGAGCCCTGGATCGAGCGCGTGGTCGTCGGCCCGGAACTCGACGCCGCCGACGACTGGATCGCCGCGCGGGCCGGACCCGGGAGCATCGTCCTCACCGCCGACGTTCCGCTGGCCGCGCGCTGCGTGAAGGCCGGCGCCACGGTCCTGGCGTTCACTGGGAAGCCGTTCAGCGAGGCCGGGATCGGTCTCGCCCTCGCGACGCGCGACTTGATGCAATCGTTGCGCGAGGCCGGAACCATCACGGGCGGGCCGAAACCGTTCTCGCGCGCCGACCGGTCGGCCTTCCTGTCCGCCCTCGACCGGGCGGTGAACCGGATCCTGCGCGAGCGGCCGAAGCCGGTCTGAGCACCGGTCCCAGGCGCGACGGCGTTCCCCGCGCGGGAGGTCTCAGGCCTCGGCCGCCGGGACGAGGGCCTTGAGCGCCTCGTTGATGCGGTCCTGCCAGCCCGGGCCGTCTTTCTGGAAATGCGCGAGCACGGCGCTGTCGAGGCGCAGGCTCACCACTTCCCGAGATCCTGGGACCGTTGCCGGCCGCGGCGCGGCCTGAGGCGGCGGAGCGGCCGTCTTCGGGCTCGTCGCGGCCCGGAAGGCCGCCTCGGCTGCCGCGCGCGGGTCGGTGAAGCGGCGGCGGTTGCGGTCTTCGGCCATCGACCTCTAGCCCTTCGCGGTCGTCTTCTTCGGCGCGGCCTTCTTCGCGCTGCCCTTGGCGGCCGCCTTGGCTTCCTTCTCGGCCGCCTTGGCCTGCGCGTCCGCGGCCTCCTTGGCGAGCCGGAGCGAGCGCAGCCGCACCGTCCGCTCGTCCATCGCCTTGATGGCCGCGTGGTGCTCCGCCATCGCCTGGGCGCCCTCGCGAGCCATGCGCTCCGCCCGTTCCGCGCGCTCGGCGCGGTTCTCCGCCCGGGTCTTGGCTTCCGCCTCCGCGTCGCGGGTGGCATTCACCTCGTCGAGGTCGTACTCAGTGTCGTCGTTCATCCTGTCCCTTTCACCCCGGCTCGACGGGTCCGACCCGGCGCAGCCTGCGCGGGACGGGGTCTGAGCGGGTCCGGCCTGTTCGAGGGGCGGGGGGCAAGGCCGGATCGGCGCCCTCCCGCATCGCCGTCAGGCGCGCGGGGAAGGCAGGTTCACGAAGGCTTTAGCATGCCCGCGCGGCCGATGGCGAATCCGGATCGCCGCGTGGGACTGACGGCGCACACCATTCGTACGCGTCCGCCGGACGATCCGGATCGGGCTCGCGGTCGGCCGAGCGGGATCCGGCCCGGATCGTCCTCCGATCAGCGCACGCGGAAGTTGAGCGGAATGGAGACCGAGAGGCTGGACTGCGTCACGCCGGGGGGCGCCGCCGGCATCGAGCCGCGCACCGCCGCGAGGGCGGCGCTGTCGATCTGGCCGACGCCGCTGGACCGGGCCACGCCGGCGCCCGTCACCTGACCCGAGCGCATCACGGTGAATCGCACCACCGCGGTCCCGCCGCCGGTGCCGACAGCCGCGTTCACGTTCATCCGGCTGTGGATCGCCGCGCTGATGGCACCCTGCCACTGGCGCATGGCGCTCGGATCGTTGCCCGCGGCGGCCCGGCCGGCCGCGTTAGCCCGCGAGGCCGACGCCGAACTCCGCTCGGCGCCAGCCCGCGCCTTGGCCTCGCGCGCCTTCGCCTCGCGCGCCGCCTTGGCCTTCGCCTCGCGGATCTCCTCCAGGCGCTCCTGCCGCGCCTCCTCGCGCTTCTGCTCGCGGAGCTTCTCCTCCCGGATCTTGCGCAGCTTGGCTTCGCGCTCCGCCTTCAGCTTCGCCGGATCGGGCGTCGGCTTGGGCGGCTCCTCGGACTTGGCGACCTCGGTGGGCGGCGGCGCCAGCGGCTCGGCGGCCTCGGACGCGGAGGTGATCACCTGGCTCTGCGCCTCCACGGGCTGAGCCTCTTGCGGCATCTCGACCGCCTGGGTGTCCTCCGGCTTCACCTCGGTCATCTCGGTCGGCGGCGGCGGCTGGACGGCCTCGTCGGGCGGCGTGTCCACCGGCTTCGCCTCCGGCGGGGCTTCCTGGCTCATCTGCTGCTCCGCCGGAGCCTCGGTGGCGGCGTCGGTCATGAGCGGCGCGAGGTCGACGGTGATCTGCTGCTCGCCGGGCGGTGCGGGCGGGGAGAGCCGCAGGAACATCACGGCGGCGAGCACGCAGGCGTGCAGCCCGAGGGCGACCAGGAAAGCGGCGAGCAGCCCGGACGAGCGGCGCTCGCCGAGACCGGCCGGCATATCCGTCGACGTGTAGGTGCTCATCGGCTCAGCGCGCGGTCCCTGCGGGGGCGGCGGGGGCGGCCGGGGCGGCGCCAGGCGAGGCCGGAGCGGCGCCGCCGGGCGACTGCGCGATCAGCGACACCTTGGTGAAGCCGGCCTGCCCGACGAGGCCCATGACCTCCATGACCTTGCCGTAGGGCACGTCGCGGTCGCCGCGCACGAGGATCACCTGATCCTTGTCGGCCGCCGCCATCTCGCGCAGGCGCGGCACGATGCTCTCCATCGTGAACACCTCCTTGGCGATGGACGGGTTGCCGTCCTTGTCGACCGTCACCTCGGCGGGCTTCTTCGACTGCGCGACCTTGGGCGCCGCGGTCTTCGGCAGCTGGACCGGCACGCCGGTGGTCATCAGCGGCGCGGCGACCATGAAGATGATCAGCAGCACGAGCATCACGTCGACCATCGGGGTGACGTTGATGTCGGACATCGGCACGTCGTCGAAATCGTCGTCGTCGTTCGCGCGAATGGATCCCATCGCCATGGGGCGTCTCCGGTACCTTTACGTTCGGCTCTCTGGGGGCTGGCGCCGGCCGCGCTACTCGGCGGCCGCGCGGTGGGCGCCGGCGCGGTCGCGCGCGAGGCGGTTGCCCAGAACCGAGATATAGGACGAGAAGGTGCTCTGGATGCCGCTCACGTCGCTCGAGAGCTTGTTGTAGGCCATCACCGCCGGGATCGCGACGACGAGACCGATCGCCGTGGCGAACAGCGCCTCCGCGATGCCTGGCGCCACGACGGCGAGGGAGGTGTCCTGGCTCCGGGCGATGGACGAGAACGAGTTCATGATGCCCCAGACGGTGCCGAACAGGCCGACGAACGGGGCCGTGGAGCCGGAGGTCGCCAGCAGCGACAGGCCGGTGCGCAGGCGCTTCACCTCGATGGCGAGGGCGCCCTTCATCGCCCGCTCGATGCGGTCGCGGCGCTCGGCCCGGGTCTCGGAGGAATCCTGATCGCGCCACGCGTCGATCGCCGCCTTCACCACGTGGCCGGCGATGCCGCGATGCTCGCCGTCGAGGCTGCCCCCGGAGCGGACCAGATTCGCGAAGGCCTTGGCCTGGCGCCGCGCGGCGGCGAGCCGGATGACCTTCTCGAACACCACCGTCCAGCAGGCGATCGAGGCGATCACCAGCAGGATCATCACGCCCTTCACGATCGGGTCGGCCTGCAGGAACAGGCCGAGGAACGAGAAGTCGTGGGCCGCCTCGATCGGGGCTTGTGTCGGGTCCATCGCGGGCTCCTGGCGTCCTGGTCTCACGCGGCGTCGCGCCGCCATCGTCTCGGGATGCGGCGAAAGCCGCAGGCCGCCCGGCGGCTCTCGCCGCCGGGCGGTTTGGTCTCGTCAGCCGTCACACCATCCGCATCAGCGGTCGAACGGCAGGCCGGCCTTGCTGTCGGTCTCGGTCCGCTCGAGGCAGGCCTCGCGGCCCGGATCGCCGCCGTTGCAGGTCAGGACGTCGTTCAGGAGGACGCGACCGACCTTGTTGCAGGCGATGCCGGGGAAATCGAAGATCTTCACGGTGGTCTTCTTCGGCGGCAGCGGCCCGAGTTCGACCGCCACGCGCTTCTGCGCGACGCCCTCGGGGTCGAAGGCGAAGAGATCCACCTTGTAGGACTTGAGGCCCGAACCCTTGTTGTCGATCACCATCGTGATCCGGCAGGCCTCGCCCGCGGTCTCGACCTTGTTGAGCTGCAACTTGATCGGCGCCTTCTCGGACGCGTCCTGCGCCAGGGCCGACACGACGAGCAGCGCCGAGAGCGCGAAGCAGGCCGCCGTGTCGAGGGCGACACGCCCGATCCGACGGCGGTACAGGGGAGCGCGCAGGGCAAGCACCGTGACAAAGTCCTCTTCGAGTTCGCGCCGGCCGGCGGCTCGGGCCGCGCGGTCCGGGGTGACGGGGAGCCGGATCAGTGCAGCACCGTTCCGGCGGGGCAGGAGGCCGGGGCGAGGCGCTCGGCCGCCGCGTCGAGCGGCCCGACCGCGGCGCGGACCGCCGCCACGAGGCGCGGCGCCGCGTCCTGGCCGGTGATCTCGGCCGCGGCGGCCTCGAGATCCGCCCAGAGGCGCTGCCGGCCCCGGTTGATCAGCTTCACCAGCGCGCATTCGTGGCCGGTCACGCGGCAGCAGCTCGCCGGCATGAACGACCAGTCGCCGTCGCGTTCCGCGCGGAGCGCCCGGATGATCGCGACCACGCAGGCGACGAAGCGGCACCCCTCCGTCGGCCCGAGCAGCTGCTCGGCCCCGTCGAAGGCCGCGTTCCAGCAAGCGACGTCGCTGGTCATGTAGCCGGCCGCCACGAAGCGGGCCACCGACAGGGCCAGGATGTCGGCCTCGTCGCCGCACACGTCTGCGACGCGCCGCATCGCCGCGTGGTCCGACGGGGTCATGGGCGTGCTCACGGCTCCGGCGCCTCGCGGAAAAGGATCGCGGCGATCGAGCTCGGGAGCCGGATCGTCGCCTGCCGCGGCAGTATCCAGGCCCGCCGCCCGGATCAAGGCCCGGCGAGAAAATCAGAGCAGTTCCAAACTGTTAGAAGAAAGCGTGGCCGTTGCAGGCTTTGCCTATCGATCCCGCATAAATTTGCCGAAACTTCCCGGAAACGCGCGACCACGGGTCGCCGTCGATTCCGGTCCCCTCCCTTGATGGCCCGGAAGGCCTTGGCCATATCTCCGAGTTGCCGGCGTCGTCGCGTCCGGCGGAGCGCTGCCCCGGGCGGGCTCCTGTCGACGAGGTGCTCGAGCATCCCGGGATTGCGGCAGATCCCGGGGTCGGAGGCTTCGCTTTCTGGATGATGGCCGCGATGACTCGATCCTCGCCCTTCGGGCACCCGTTCCTGCTCGGCTTCGACGAGATCGAGCAGGCCCTCGACCGGGTCTCCAAGGCCGCCAACGACGGCTACCCACCCTACAACATTGAGCGCCTGCCCCGGACCGAGAGCGAGCCCGAGCGCCTGCGGATCACCCTGGCGGTGGCCGGCTTCACCCGCGATCAGCTGGACGTGATGCTGGAGGAGAGCCAGCTCGTCGTGCGCGGCCGGCAGGTCGACGAGCGCGAGCGCCACTTCCTGCACCGCGGCATCGCGGCGCGGCAGTTCCAGCGGGCCTTCCTGCTCGCGGACGGCATGGAGGTGCTCGGCGCCGACCTCGCCAACGGCCTCCTGTCGATCGATCTGGTCCGGCCGGAGCCGGACCGCATCGTGCGCAAGATCGATATCGGCGCCCGCGGCTGACGCCGACCGATTGATTGGCCGTCGCGGATCCCCACATCAGGGTGGAGCCGCCGATGCCTTCAGGATCGGCGGTGGACGCTCTGCCACCCCAGGAGGGCTTTATGACCGATCTGAATCCGTCTCCTCTGACCCCCGCCGATCTCGATCCGGCCGATTTCCAGCCGGCCGATCTCGCGGCGCTGGGCGAGGGGCACATCGCCTACGTCCGGCCGATCCGGTCCGACGAGGTCCGCCGCTTCTTCCCGCAGGCCCCCGAGCTGACGCCCGGCCTCGACCTGTTCGCCCTGCTCTCGGCGAGCGGCGCGCCGATCATGCTCGCCGATTCGCGGGACGTCGTGCTGGCCAACGCCGCCGCGCACGACCTGCAGCCCGTCAGCCTGCATTGACCCTGCACCCGACCCGCTGAGAGGCCTGGCCGGGAGACCGGTCAGGCGATCTCGGCCACCGCCGCCACGAGCCGCGCGATGTCCTGCGGCCGCGACAGGCGGTGGTCGCCGTCGGCGATCAGCGTCAGCACCGTTCCTTCGGCCGGCAGGCGGTCGAGGATTCGCAGGGCGTGCGTGTAAGGGACGTCGGTGTCCCGCATGCCCTGGAGGATGTGCACCGGGCAGCCCGGATCGACTTGGCCGCCCAGCATGCAGTGTCGGCGGCCGTCGTCGATCAGGGCCCGCGTGATCGGGTCCGGCTCCGGCGCGTAGTCGCTGGGCTTCCGGAGGACGCCGTCGCGGATCAGCATGGCGCGCGCCGCCTCGCTGAGGCGGTTCCAGATCAGCTCCTCGGTGAAGTCGAGGGCCGGCGCGATGAGCACCAGCCCCGCCGTGGCCTCCCCGCGCGCGGCCCGGTCGCGGGCCGCCAGGCAGGCGATCCAGCCGCCCATCGACGAGCCGACGAGCACCGGCGCCTCCGTCACGTAGGCCGCCAGGACCGCCTGCGCGTCCTCGAGCCACGACGAGATGGTGCAGTCCGTGAAGGTGCCGCCCGAGGCGCCGTGCGCGGCGTAGTCGAACCGCACGAGCGCCCGGCCCGTCCGTTCGGCCCAGGCATCGAGCGCCGTCGCCTTGGTCGCGGTCATGTCGGAGCGAAAGCCGCCGAGCCAGACCACCGGCGGCCCGCCGCCCGCGCGCACCCGCACGGCGATGCGGCGGGCCGCGTCGCCGATGCCGACGGTCAGGAACTCGGGGGCCGTATCCGTCATCGTTCTCTCCGGTATCCCTGTCTCGACATGGAAGAAGTCCGGTCCTGAACGGTTCGGCTTCAACTCTCGTTTACCGGACCGTAAAGCCCGGCGGCGATGCTGGATCAATGGCAGCGAGCATTTGGCAGATACCGGCCGGGGGCCTGCGCGTCCTCGCCGAGGGCCCGCGAACGGGCGACGGACCCCACGCCCTGTCGGGTTTCCCGGCGGAGGTCGGGGCGCTCGCCGGCGCCCGCATCCTGCAGATCATCCCCGAACTCGACGCGGGCGGCGCCGAGCGCACAACCGTCGACGTCGCGGGCGGCCTCGCGGCCGTGGGCGCCCGCGCCCTGGTGGCGACCGAGGGCGGACGGCTCGTCGGCGAGTTGCAGGCCAAGGGCGGGCACTGGCTCCGATTCCCGGCCGCGTCGAAGAACCCGGCGTCGATGGCGGTGAACGTCCTGCGGCTGATGGCGCTCTGCCGCCGCGAGAAGGTGCAGATCATCCACGCCCGCTCCCGCGCGCCCGCCTGGGTCGCCCTCGGGGCGGCGCGCCGGCTCGGGCTCCCGTTCGTGACCACCTATCACGGCAGCTATTCCGGCCGAACCGGCGTGAAGGTCCTCTACAACTCGATCATGGCCCGCGGCGACGTGGTGATCGCCAACTCGCATTACACCGCGGACCTGATCCACCGGCTGCACGCCGAGCAGGCCGGCGACCGCGTGCGGGTCATCCACCGCGGCACCGACCTCGCGGTGTTCAACCCGGTGGCGGTCGGGGCCGCCCGGGTCGAGGCGCTGCGCCGGAGCTGGAACGTGGCGCCGCACGAGCGGGTGATCCTCCTGGCCGCCCGCCTCACGGCCTGGAAGGGCCACCGCGTGCTGATCGAGGCCGCCGCGCGGATGCGCGATCGCGGTGTCCCGGACCTGGCCGTGGTCCTCGCGGGGGATCCGCAGGGCCGCGCCGCCTACGAGCGCGAGCTCGACGCGCTGATCGCCGCGCGCGGGCTCGAGGGCATCGTCCGCAGGGTCGGGCACTGCACCGACATGCCGGCGGCCTTCCGCGCCGCATCGGTGGTGGCGGTGCCGTCCGTGGAGCCCGAGGCCTTCGGCCGCTCGGCCGTCGAGGCGCAGGCGCTCGGCGCACCCGTGGTCGTCTCGGATCTCGGAGCGGTGCCGGAGACGGTGCTGGCACCGCCCGAGACCCCCGCCGGCCAGCGCACCGGATGGCGCGTGCCGCCCGGCGACCCGGCCGCGCTCGCCGCCGCTCTGACCGAGGCCCTCTCCCTCGGCGCGAGCGCCCGCGACGCCCTCGGTCGGCGCAGCCGCGCGCATGTCGAGGCGCACTTCTCCCTGGAGCGGATGGTCGGCGACACGCTGGCGGTCTACGCCGAGCTGCTCGGCCGTTCGACCTGAGGGCATCGGACTCGAATCGCGACGCGGCGGCCGATTATTTCCGGCGTCGCGATGGTAGCCGGTTGACTCTGGCCGCGGTTCCACCAACGTTGTATGTCCGGATGAGACCGGAGCGGCTGGCGGTCAGGAGATCTTCCTGAGGATCCGCCGTTTCGCCGTTGCAGCAGGAGACCTAAGCCATTCGTAGACCGATGAGAGCCATGCCGGCCCCGCAGAAGGACGGGCCGCGCGCCAACCGCGACATTCGCGGTGTGCGGGAAGTGCAGCTGATCGACGACACCGGGCAGAACCGCGGCGTCGTTCCCTTCTTCGACGCCCTCAATCTGGCCGAGGAGGCCGGTCTCGATCTCGTGGAGATCGCGCCGAACTCCGTGCCGCCCGTCTGCAAGCTGCTCGATTACGGGCGCTTCCGCTTCAACGAGCAGAAGAAGCAGAACGAGGCCCGCAAGCGGCAGAAGACCGTCGAGGTGAAGGAGATCAAGCTCCGCCCCGGCATCGACAAGCACGACTACGACACCAAGATGAAGTCGGTGCACCGCTTCTTCGAGGAGGGCGACAAGGTCAAGGTGACCCTGCGCTTCCGCGGTCGTGAGATGGCTCACCAGGACATCGGTCTGCGCCTCCTGGAGCGCGTGAAGAGCGAGACCGCCGAGATCGCCAAGGTCGAGAGCGAGCCGATGCTCGAAGGCCGGCAGATGATCATGATCCTCGCGCCGCGCTGAGCGGCCCGGATCCAGAGACGCGAGACCCGCGCCGCCTCCTCACCGGGGCGGCGTTGTCTTTTTCAGCGCTTCCGATCGGCGGCGCCGCGGATTATGGGCAGACGATGGCCCTCGCTCCCGATGAGATCGAACGCTACGCCCGCCACCTCGTCCTCGCCGAGGTCGGCGGTCCCGGTCAGGCCCGGCTCAAGGCCGCCCGGATCCTCGTCGTTGGGGCGGGCGGCCTCGGCGCGCCGCTGATCCAGTACCTCGCCGCCGCGGGGATCGGCACGATCGGCCTCGTCGACGACGACACGGTCTCCCTGTCGAACCTGCAGCGGCAGGTGATCCACGGGACGCCGGATCTCGGTCGGCCGAAGGTCGAGAGCGCGGCCGACGCGGTGGCGCGCCTCAACCCGCACGTGTCGGTGGTCCCGCACCCGTTCCGGATCGACGCGGACAACGCCGTCGACCTGATCGCCGGCTACGACCTCGTGGCGGACGGGTCCGACAATTTCGCCACGCGCTACGCGGTGTCGGACGCCTGCTTCCGGGCGCGTCGGCCGCTGGTGACCGCGGCTCTGGGCCGCTTCGACGGCACGCTGACCACGATCCGGGCGCACGAGACGGGGCCCGACGGGACCGCGAACCCGACCTATCGCTGCCTCTTCCCGAATCCGCCACCGCCGGGCAGCGTGCCCGCCTGCGCGGAGGCCGGCGTCCTCGGCGCGCTCGCCGGCGTCATGGGCTCGCTGATGGCCATGGAGGTGATCCGGGCCGTGGCGGGCTTCGGCGAGCCCCTCGTCGGTCGCCTGCTCATGGTCGACGCCCGCGCCATGCGGTTCGAGACCCTGAGCTACGGCTGGGATCCCGAGAACCCGCTCAGCGGCAGCGGCGCCTCAGCCGCCTAGGGGCACCGGCGGCATCCACGGCCCCTCCGCCTCGGCCTTGCCGAGGCAGCACTTCTTGAACTTCTTGCCCGAGCCGCACGGGCAGGGATCGTTGCGGCCGACATCCTTGAACGGGTTGCGCTGCGGCTCGCCCGCGCCCTCCTCGGCCCAGTCGAGAGCCTCGACCGGATCGTCGAGGTAGCCGTACTGGTAGGGCCCGAGCCGGTCCCGGTCGTCCGGCTTGGTCTCCGCCTTGCGCAGGGCCTCCTTGAACCACCCGGCGTCGCTGATCTCGTCGGTGAGCCGTCCGTCGGCGCGGGCCGCGGCCGCGCGGGGCGCGAGGTCCCGGAAGCCGAGATGCGCGATCGTCTCCTCCCAGCCGACCCAGGCCGGCCCGTCCTCCACCGCGGCCTGCGCGTCGTCGAAACGGACCAGCAGGTCGTGCATCGCGGCCCGGTCGATCCGTCCCTCCAGGGTCAGGAAGGTGCAGGCGCACATCAGCGCCATGCGCGCGTGATCGTCGACCGTGCTGTCCAGGATCAGCCGGAACAGCGGCTGCGGATCGCCGTCGAACAGGCTCGCCAGGACCTTGGCCAGCGTCGCCGTGACGGCGTCACCCAGCACCGCGTCGAGGGTCTCCTCGTCGTGCCGGAGCAGCCTGAGGAGCGGCGCGAGGGCGCGCGTGTCCCGGGCATGGGCCATGACGTGCAGGCCCCAGAACAGGAGGTTCGTCTCCTCCGCCGCCAGCTCGCGCCCGTCGGCGGCCGCCTCCAGCAGCGGCAGCGTCGCCTCCGCGACGGCGGCGGGGTGGTTCAGGGCCTCCCGCAACGCCGCCTTCGGCCGGTACTCGGCCGCCGCGAGGTCGTCGATGAGCAGGGCGATCCGGTCCATGGCGGCGCCTCAGGCCCGGAGCGTCGCGCCCGTCTTGCGGGTGACCTCGGCGACGATCCTGGCGCTCACCGCCTCGATCTCCGCGTCGGTCAGGGTCCGCTCGACGGGCTGGAGACGCACCGCGATCGCCACCGACTTCGCGCCGTCCGGCACGCCCGGCCCCTCGTAGAGGTCGAACACGTCGACACCCGTCACCAGCTTGCGCTCGGCGTTCTGGGCGGCCTTGACGATGTCGCCCGCCGGCACGTCGCGGCGGACCACGAAGGCGAAGTCCCGCGACAGCGGCTGGAATTCCGAAAGCGCCAGGGCGGCCTTGGCCTTGGTCGGCTTGAGCTTGGGCAGGGGCAGGGCGTCGAGGACGATCTCGAACGCCACGAGCGTTCCCTTCAGGTCGAGGGCCTGCAGCGTCCGCGGATGCACCTCCCCGAACCAGCCGATCTCCGTCTTCGGACCGAAGCGCAGCGTGCCGGAGCGGCCGGGATGCAGCCAGGACGGGCCGCCGGGCGTGATCTGGAGGCCGCCGGTCGGCACGCCCAGGCTTCCGAGTAACGCGATCGCGTCCGCCTTGGCGTCGAATGCGTCGACGGCTGCGGCCGTGCCGTCCCAGTGCCGCCCGGCGCCGGCCAGGGTCGCGCCGCCGCGGCGGACTGCCGCCGCGCGGACGGTCTGGCCCTCCGGCACGTCGGAGGCGAAGCACTGGCCGACCTCGAACAGGGCGGCGTCCGGGTAGCCGCGGTCGGCGTTGCGCTGCGCCGCGCGCAGGAGTCCCGGCACGAGGCTCGGCCGCATGTCGGACAGCTCCGAGGCGATCGGGTTGGCCAGCACGAGGTCGGCCCCGCCGCCGCCGAACAGGACGGCGTCGTCGTGCGGCACGAACGACCACGTGACCGCCTCCATGAGGCCGCGGCTCGCCAGGGCGCGCTTGGCGAGGCGGGTCCGCTTCTGCATCACGGTGAGCAGCGGGCGGCCGATCCCGGCGAGCGGCGGCAGGGGCTCGGCCACGATCCGGTCGAGCCCGGCGATGCGGACGACCTCCTCGACGAGGTCGGCCTTGCCCTCGACGTCGGGCCGCCAGGACGGGGGCAGCACCGTCACCCGGTCCTCGCTACCGGAGACGTGGAAGCCCAGCGTCTCGAGGATCCGCTGCATCTCGGTGCGCGGCACGTCCAGGCCGGCGAGGCGGCGGACCTCGGTCCAGGGGAAGTCGATGCTGCGCTCGGATTCGGGCGGCGCGCCGGCGACGTGCGCCTCGGTCGGCGTTCCGCCGCAGAGATCGACCACCAGCCGCGTCGCGAGGTCGAGGCCGGGCAGCGTGAAGGCCGGGTCGACGCCCCGCTCGAAGCGGTAGCGCGCGTCGGTGATGATGCCGAGCCGTCGGCCCGACTGGGCGATGTTGGTCGGGTCCCACAGGGCCGACTCGATCAGCACGTCCGTGGTGCCGGCGTCGCAGCCCGACGCCTCGCCGCCCATGATGCCGGCGATGGATTCGACGCCGTTCGCGTCGGCGATCACCACGGTGTCGTCGGTCAGCGTGTGGGTCCGGCCGTCGAGGGCGCGCAGGCTCTCGCCCGCCCGCGCCCGCCGCACGGTCAGCGTGCCGGCGACCTTGGCGGCGTCGAAGACGTGCAGTGGCCGCCCGCGGTCGAAGGTGACGTAGTTGGTGATGTCGACGAGGCTGTTGATCGGCCGCAGGCCGATGGCGCGCAGCCGGGCCTGCATCCAGGCCGGCGACGGGCCGTTCCGGACGCCGCGCACGAGCCGCAGGGCGAACATCGGGGCGAGGTGCCGGTCGGCCGGATCGAGGGCGAGCTCGACCGCGACCGGGCAGGGACCCTCGCCGCGCAGCGCCGGCAGCGCCTCGCCCTTGAGCGTGCCAAGGCCGGCCGCCGCGAGGTCGCGGGCGATCCCGTGGACGGAGGTGCAGTCCGGCCGGTTCGGTGTCAGGTTGATCTCGATGACCGGATCGTCGAGCCCGGCGTAGAGCGCGTAGGCCTGGCCGACCGGCGCGTCGGTCGGGAGTTCCAAGATGCCGTCATGGTCGTCGCCGAGGCCGAGCTCGGCGCCCGAGCACAGCATGCCGTGGCTCTCGACGCCGCGGATCGTGCCCACCGACAGGGTGATGTTCTTGCCCGGGACGTAGGTGCCGGGCGGCGCGAAGACCGAGACGAGGTCGGCCCGCGCGTTCGGGGCGCCGCACACCACCTGCACGGGCGCGCCCGCGCCGGTGTCGACCGTGCAGACCCGGAGCCGGTCGGCGTTCGGGTGCTGCTCGGCCGTCAGGATCCGGGCGATCACGTAGGGCCTGAGCGCGGCGGCCTTGTCCTCGACGCCCTCCACCTCAAGGCCGATCCGCGTGAGCGTCTCGGCGACGGTGTCGAGGGAGGCCTCGGTGTCGAGGTGGTCCTTGAGCCAGGAGAGGGTGAATTTCATGATGGACCTTCGAGAGCCCGGTATCGGCTCGACCGTCGGAGGAACAGGATCGCGGGGCCGGGGGCCGCGGCGGGGCCGGGGCGGCTCAGCCGGTGAGGCCGCCCACGAGGCTCGGCACGTCGAGCGGGCGGAAGCCGTAATGGTCGAGCCAGCGGACGTCGGCCTCGAAGAACGGGCGCAGGTCCGGCATGCCGTATTTCAACATGGCGATGCGGTCGATGCCGACACCGAAGGCGAAGCCCTGCACCGCGTCCGGGTCAAGCCCGCAGTTGCGCAGCACGTTCGGGTGGACCATCCCGCAGCCCAGGATCTCCAGCCAGTCGTCCCCCTCGCCGAAGCGGATCTCGCCGCCCTTGCGCGAGCACTGGATGTCGACCTCGGCGGAGGGCTCGGTGAAGGGGAAGAAGGACGGGCGGAAGCGCATCTTCACGCCGTCGACCTCGAAGAACGCCTTGCAGAACTCCTCCAGTACCCATTTCAGGTTGGCGATGTTGGCGCTCGTGTCGATCACCAGCCCCTCGACCTGGTGGAACATCGGCGTGTGGGTCTGGTCGGAATCGTGCCGGTAGGTCCGCCCCGGGATGATCACGCGGATCGGCGGCGTCTGCGCCCGCATGGTCCGCACCTGAACGGGCGAGGTGTGGGTGCGCAGCACCTTGCGCTGCCCGTCGCGGTCGGGCGCCAGGAAGAAGGTGTCGTGCATCTCGCGGGCCGGGTGGCCAGGCGGGAAGTTGAGCGCCGTGAAGTTCAGCTCGTCCGTCTCGATGTCCGGACCCTCGGCGACCGCGAAGCCCATGTCGGCGAAGATCGCGGTGATCTCGTCAATTACCTGGGAGATCGGGTGGATCCGGCCGCGCACCTCGGGGGCCTCGCGGACCGGCAGGGTCACGTCGACCCGCTCGGAGGCGAGGCGGGCCTCCAGGGCGGCCTCGGCGAGCTCGGTCTTGCGGGCGGTGACAGCGCCCTGGACCCGGTCGCGCAGCCCGTTGATCAGGGGCCCGCGCTCCTTGCGCTCGTTCGGCGTCATCGACCCGAGCGTCTTCAGCAGATCCGAGACGCTGCCCTTCTTGCCGAGCGCGGCGACGCGGACCGCGTCGAGGGTGGCCTCGTCGGAGGCCGCGCTCACCTGGGCCAGGAGGTCGCGTTCCAGGGTGTCGAGATCGGTCATCGCTGTCTTCGAGCAGGGTTGGCGGAGTCGGCCGTCGGGCCGTGCTCTCGCGCGTTGCGGGCGCCGGCGCAAGCGCGGGGCGCGGGACCTCGTAAACGACGAAGGCGCGGCTCCCTGGGGAACCGCGCCTTCCGTCCGTCTCGCCTCAGGCCTGGATCAGGCGGCCTTGGCGGTGTTCTGCGGCAGCGCGGCCTTCGCCTTCTCGACGACGGCGGCGAAGCTCGCCGGCTCGTGGATCGCCAGCTCGGACAGGGCCTTGCGGTCGACGACGATGCCGGACTTCGCCAAGCCGTCGATGAAGCGCGAGTAGGTCAGGCCGTGCTCGCGGACCGCCGCGTTGAGGCGCTGGATCCAGAGGGCGCGGAACGTGCGCTTCTTGTTCTTGCGGTCGCGGTAGGCATACTGCATGCCCTTCTCGACCGCCTGCTTGGCGATGCGGATCGTATTCTTGCGCCGGCCGTAATAGCCCTTGGCGGCCTTCAGAACCTTCTTGTGCTTCGCGTGACTGGTCACGCCGCGCTTGACGCGGGCCATCGGTTATCTCCTGGATTCGACGAAAGACAGTGGCAACGGGTGTTGAAGGACTTACCGCGCGTTCGGCAGGAAGTACTTCTTCACGTTGGCGGCATCGCCCTCGAACAGGGTCGTGGTGCCGCGCAGGTTGCGGATCTGCTTGGTCGTCCGCTTGATCATCCCGTGGCGCTTGCCGGCCTGGGCGTACATCACCTTGCCGGTGCCGGTGATCTTGAAGCGCTTCTTCGCGCCCGATTTCGTCTTCAACTTGGGCATTTGGCTCTCCGTTGCGCGAAATGATCCCGGACCGACCCGGGAGGATCGGATGAGGTTCGCGCGCTGATGCTTCTGGTGGAGCAGCACGAGCCGCCACGGCAGCCCTATCGGCCGGGCGGTTCGACGCGGGGCGGCTTATGACAGAAAGCTGACGCGGCGGCAACGCCCGCGGATCGGAGCACGAGATCGAGATCCGGGGGAACGCGTCGCCGGGCTGCGGCGTATCGAGCCCTGGGACCGGGCTTCTCTGCACGACACCCGCGCCGGCGAGCCGGCAACGGCGGGGCAGCGGCCGTTTCGTCCGTGCTGATTCGGAGGAATTCGGGGACGGCTTGCGCGCCGCACAAAACGGCGAGGGACAGCGGGTGCGCCAGGAACCATAACCTTAGCCGTCGGTTTCATTCATGTCCCGCTCAGGCCGGCAGGGTTAGACCCCCCGTCAAATTGGCCAACCAGGAGACACTTCGTGCGCATTGCCCAGATCGCTCCGTTGTCGGAGGCCGTCCCTCCGAAGTTCTACGGCGGCACCGAGCGCGTCGTCAGCTGGATTACAGAGGAACTGGTTCGCCAGGGCCACGAAGTCACGCTGTTCGCGAGCGGTGACTCCGAGACGACTGCCAAGCTCGCGGCCTGCACGCCCGAAGGCCTCCGCCTGCTCGGCTACCGGGATCACACGGCCAGCCACTTGGCGATGCTGCATCAGGTGCACCGCCGCGCGCACGAGTTCGACATCCTGCACTTCCACATCGACCTGCTTCAGTACCCGATGTTCGAGGATCTGAACCATAAGTGCATCACCACGATGCACGGTCGCCTGGACGTGCCGGACTTCATGCCGGTCTACCGCACCTTCACGGGCATGCCGCTGGTCTCGATCTCCGACAACCAGCGCCTGCCCATGCCGCCGACCTCCAACTGGCTGGCGACGATCCATCACGGCCTGCCGGCCGAGAACTGCCCGTATTACCCGGACGCCAAGGGCGGCTATCTCGCCTTCCTCGGCCGGATCTCGCCCGAGAAGCGGCCCGACCGCGCGATCGAGATGGCGATCCGCTCCGGCACGCCCCTGAAGATCGCCGCCAAGGTCGACAAGGCCGATCAGGATTACTGGGACGAGGTCATCGAGCCGATGATCCACCACCCGCTGATCGAGTACATCGGCGAGATCAACGAGGAGCAGAAGAAGGATTTTCTCGGCAACGCCCTGGCGCTCGCCTTCCCGATCGACTGGCCGGAGCCCTTCGGGCTCGTGATGATCGAGGCGATGTCGGCCGGCACCCCGGTGATCGCGTTCCGCAACGGTTCCGTGCCGGAGGTCATCAAGGACGGCGTGGGCGGCGTTCTCTGCGAGAGCATGGACGACGCCGTGGCCGCGGTCGCCAAAGTGAAGACCATGAGCCGCGCCGGCGTGCGCCGCCACTTCGAGAGCGCCTTCACCGCCGAGTGCATGGTGAAGAAGTACGTCGCCGCCTACGAGGACCTGCTCGCCCGCGGCGCCGACGTGATCAAGCTGCCGAAGTCCGGCTTCATGCCGCAGTACGGCGAGGTCAACGGCTCCGCGCGTCCGGCGATCCCGGTCGCCGCCATGCCGGCCTGAAAGCCGGCACCGGGCTTGCGAGGCGGGGCCGGCTCGGCCTAGCGTCTTAAAGGCGACTCATCCGTAGGGTGAACAAGGGCTGCTGCATCGAAGGGATGCAGCAGCCCTCTCGATTCGCACCCCTCACTTGCACCCGGAGATGCCCTGCATGGCGGCGGACAACACGGCAGCGGCCCACGATGCGAAGGCCCGGACCGCGGCGAGCGCCGGAAGCGTGGCGCACGGATTCCAGGACGCGGACGACGTCCTCCCGACCTATCACATCGAGGCGCAGACCTCCCTGGTCGAGCGGCCGCTGCGCTCGCTGAAGTTCGGCGAGGCCTTCGGCGTCCTCGATTCCTACGGCGACATCGGCGTCCAGCCCGGGCCGGAAGGCCTCTATTTCCAGGACACGCGCTACCTCTCGCGCCTGGAGGTGACGGTCGAGGGCCAGCGCCCGCTGATGCTCTCCTCGGTGATGCAGGACGATAACGGCGCCCTCAGCGTCGACATGACGACGCCCGACATCCGCATCGACGCCCACGACGAGACCTCGATCCCCCGCGAGACGATCGCGATCGAGCGCACCAAGTTCCTGTTCCGCGGCGCCTGCTACGACCGGATCGGCCTCCGCTCCTACGATTCGAAGCACCGGCGCCTGCGCATCGCCGTCACCTTCGACGCGGATTTCCGCGACCTCTTCGAGGTTCGCGGGACAGATCGACAGGAGCGCGGCAAGCGCGGCGTGCTCGTGGCGAGCGACCGCGAGGTGCAGTTCCGCTACGTCGGCCTGGACGAGATCGTCCGGACGACCTCCCTGCATTTCGGCCCGAAGCCCGATTCGATCGAGCCCGGCAAGGTCGTGTTCGACGTGTCGCTCCCGCCGGAGGGCCGGACCTCCCTGTTCATCCGCGTCACCTTCGAGGCGCACCGGGCCTTCACCAAGCCCCCGACCGACACGATGGTCGGCGAGGACGCGGCCGCCAAGCTGACGCTCGCCGCCAATGCCGGCGGTGCCCGGCGCGAGCCGAAGGATCTCGGCGAGGGGACGATCTTCGCCCGCGCCTACCGCGATTCGCGGCGCGACCTGCGGGCGCTGACGGCGGGCATCACCACGATCATCTCGTCGAACGACCAGTTCAACGAGGGGCTGTGCCGGGCGACCGCCGACCTCTACATGCTCGCGAGCCGAACCCCGGAGGGCATCTACCCCTTCGCCGGCATCCCCTGGTACTCCACGGTGTTCGGGCGCGACGGCATCATCACCGCGATGATGGCGCTCTGGATCGACCCGAAATTCGCCCGGGGCGTGCTGCGCTACCTCGCCTCGACCCAGGCCAAGGCGGTCGATCCGGCCGCCGACGCGCAGCCCGGCAAGGTCCTCCACGAGACCCGGCGCGGCGAGATGGCGATGCTCGGCGAGGTGCCGTTCCGGCACTATTACGGCACCATCGACGGCACGCCGCTCTTCGTGATGCTGGCCTGGGAGTACTACGCCGTCACGGGCGACCTCGAGACCGTGCGGGCGATCTGGCCGGCCCTCGAACTCGCGCTCGAATGGATGGACCGCTACGGCGACCGCGACGGCGACGGCTTCGTCGAGTACGCCCGCGACACCGACAAGGGTCTGGAGAACCAGGGCTGGAAGGACAGCCACGACTCGATCTTCCACACCGACGGTCACCTGGCCAAGGGCCCGATCGCTCTCTGCGAGGTGCAGGGCTACGTCTACGCCGCCAAGAACGGCATGGCGAAGCTCGCGGCGCTCCTCGGCCACGACCCGATGGCGGAGCGCCTCACCCAGGAGGCGGCGAGCCTGCGCGAGCGGTTCGACGCGGCGTTCTGGAACGAGGAGATCGGCACCTACGCGCTGGCGCTCGACGGCGCCAAGAAGCAGTGCGCGGTGCGCTCCTCCAATGCCGGCCACGCCCTGTTCACCGGCATCGCCAAGCCGGAGCGGGCGGCGCGGGTCGCCGAGACGCTGCTGTGCAAGGACGGCTTCAACGGCTGGGGCGTGCGCACGATCGCCAAGGGCGAGGCGCGCTACAACCCGATGTCCTACCACAACGGCTCGATCTGGCCGCACGACAACGCGCTGATCGCGATGGGTCTGGCGCGCTACGACCGCAAGCACGAGGCCGCGCGCATCTTCCAGGGGATGTTCGACACCTCGCTCTACCAGGACCAGAAGCGGCTGCCGGAGCTGTTCTGCGGCTTCATGCGCCGCAAGCAGCGCGGCCCCGTCTCGTACCCGGTCGCCTGCAGCCCGCAGGCCTGGGCGGCGGCGGCGCCGTTCGCGTTCCTGGCGGCCTGCCTCGGCCTCGAACTGGACCACGAGCGCAACCGTGTCCGGCTCAAGAACCCGATCCTGCCGGGCTTCCTCGACGGGGTGACGCTCTACAACGTCAAGCTCGGCGGCTCGCGCCTGGACATCCGGTTCCAGCGCTATGACGACGACGTCACCGTGTCGGTGCAACGCCGCCACGGCGACGTGCAGGTCGTGGTGACCAAGTAGGGCCCGGGACGGGAGTTCCGGGGCGGCCCGCTTCGGGTTAAGCGGGCCGCGCGGCACGTCGCGCCGCCGAGGACGGGTTCATGCCGGCAGATCATCACGCCCCCGACGCGGCCCTTCGCCTCGCGCAGGACCTGATCCGGTGCCCGTCCGTGACGCCGGAGGATCGGGGCGCCCTCGACGTCGTCGCCGACGCGCTCCGGCCGGCCGGCTTCGCGGTCGAGCGGCCGGTCTTCTCGGAGCCCGGCTACCCCGACACGCCGAACCTCTACGCCCGCGTCGGGCGGGACGGTCCGTGCCTCGTCTTCGCCGGCCACACCGACGTCGTGCCGGAGGGCGAGGGCGCGTGGCGCCACGATCCCTTCGCGGGCGCCGTGGCCGACGGGATGCTGTACGGGCGGGGAGCGGCCGACATGAAGGGCGGCGTCGCCTGCATGCTTGCGGCGACCCTCGCCTTCCTCGACCGGCGCGGCGCCGATTTCGGCGGCTCCATCGCGTTCCTGATCACCGGCGACGAGGAGGGACCGGCGGTCAACGGCACCGTGAAGCTCCTCGACTGGGCGCGGCGCCGGGGCGAGCGGTTCGACCACTGTGTCCTCGGGGAGCCGACCAATCCGGGCCGGCTCGGCGAGATGATCAAGATCGGTCGGCGCGGGTCGCTGACCGGCAAGCTCACCGTTCTCGGCCGGCAGGGCCACGTCGCCTACCCACACAAGGCCGAGAACCCGATCCCGGGCCTGCTGCGCCTCGCCTCGGCGCTGGTCGCCGAGCCGCTGGATCGCGGGACGGCGCATTTCGACGCCTCGAACCTCGAATTCACCACGATCGACGTCGGCAACCCGGCCACCAACGTGATCCCGGCGACCGCCCGGGCGACCTTCAATATCCGCTTCAACGACGACTGGACGGCCGAGAGCCTGGGCGAAGAGATCCGTCGGCGCCTGGAACAGGCGGCCGGGAACGCGGTGCGCTTCAGCCTGGATCTGCAGCCCTCGAACGCGCCGGCGTTCCTGACGCGGCCGGACGCCTTCGTGACGCTGGTCGCGGAGGCGATCCGGGCCGAGACCGGCCTGACCCCGACGCTCTCCACGACGGGCGGCACGTCGGATGCCCGCTTCATCAAGGATGCCTGCCCGGTGATCGAGTTCGGCCTCGTCGGCGAGACCATGCACCAGATCGACGAGTGCGTGGCGGTCGCCGACCTGGAGCGGCTGACGGCGATCTACGGGCGCGTGCTCGACGCCTACTTCCCCGGTTCGTAGTCGACGCCCACGAAGGTCAGCCCGGCGGCCGGGGCCAGCGGCCCGCACCGGCGCTTGTCGCCCGAGGCCAGGATGGCGGCGACCTCGTCCGCCGAAAGGCGGCGGCAGCCGGCGAGCATCAGCGTGCCGACCATCGCCCGCACCTGATGGTGCAGGAACGAGCGCGCCGACGTCGCCACAACGATCTCGTCGTGAAGCGCCATCGGCGCGCGGCCCACGTCGAGCTGCTCCAGCGTTCGGATCGGGCTGTTCGCCTGGCACTCGGCGGCCCGGAAAGCCGAGAAGTCGTGGCGGCCGACGAGGCGCTGGGCGGCTTCGTGCATGAGGTCCGCGTCGAGGGTCCACGGCACGTGCCAGACATGGGCGCGCGTCAGCGCCGCGGGGCTGCGCCGGTTGAGGATGCGGTAGCGGTAGTGCCGGCGGATCGCCGAGTGGCGGGCGTCGAAGCTCTCCGGCACGGTCTCGGCGGACAGGATCGCCACCGGCTGCGGCCGCAGATGGGCGTTCAGGGCGTCCCGCACCGTGTCGGTCCGCCAGTCCTTGGCGAGGTCGAGATGGGCGACCTGATGGATCGCGTGCACGCCGGCATCGGTCCGGCCCGCGCAGGTGAGCCGGGCCTCCTCGCCGGAGAAGCGCGTGACCGCCGCCTCGATCGCGCCCTGGACCGTGGGATCGTCCGCCTGCCGCTGCCAGCCGCAGAACGGACCGCCGTCGTACTCGATGACGAGCTTGTAGCGGGGCATCAGCCGGCCCCCTCAAGGTCTCTCAATAGCGCTCCGAGGTTCGATCTCGCGATACGGCACAGAGCTTCGGAAAGCTGCGCGCGCGATCGTCTCTGCGAGCGCGCCGAAGCGATCCGGCGTCGCGCCGAGCCTCGCCAGGGTGCGCTGCCCTGGGTCGCTTCGCTGCGCTCGCGATGACGGGTCGGGCCGCGCGCCGAATGCCGTGAACGGGCGACGCGCATCAGCCGAGGCGGGCGCCGGGCGTCAGGCGGGCGCCGCGGACGAACTCGGCCCCGTTGGCGCTGCCGCCCTTCCCGGCGCGGCGCAGCTCCAGGAGCCGGACGGCGCCGTCCCCGCAGGCGACGGTGGCTTCGGAATCGCGCAGCGTGCCCGGCGCGCCCGAACCCTCCGCCGGGGCGGCGCGGAGCACCTTCACGCGCTCGGAGCCCTTGCCGAGATCGACCTCGAAGAAGGCGCCGGGGAACGGCGACAGCCCGTTGATCCGGTTGGCGACCTCGGCCGCCGGCCGGGACCAGTCGATCCGCGCCTCGTCGTTGGTGATCTTGTGGGCGTAGACGATTCCGTCCTCCGGCTGCGGCGCGAAGGTCAGCGTGCCCGCGTCGAGCGCCGCGAGGGCCCGCGCCATCAGGTCGGCGCCGAGAGGCATGAGCGCGTCGTGCAGGGCCCCCGCCGTCATGCCCGGGGTGATCGGCAACCGCGCCTCGAGGGCGACCGGGCCTGTGTCGAGACCGGCCTCCATCCGCATCACGCCGACGCCGCTCTCGGCGTCACCCGCCATCACGGCGCGCTGGATCGGCGCCGCGCCGCGCCAGCGCGGCAGCAGGGATCCGTGCAGGTTGAGGCAGCCGTGCCGCGGCGCGTCGAGGATCGCCTGCGGCAGCAGCATCCCGTAGGCCACGACCACCGCGACGTCGGCCCGGTGCGCCGCGAAGGTCTCGGCGGCTTCGGGCGTGCGGAGCGTCGCGGGCGTCAGCACCGGCGTGCCGAGCGTGTCGGCGAGCGCGTGGACCGGGGAGGGGCGCAGGCTCATGCCGCGGCCGGCCCTGGCGGGCGCGCGGGTGTAGACCGCCGCGATGTCGTGCCCGTCCTGCGCGAGCCGCGCGAGCGTCGGCACCGCGAAGTCCGGCGTGCCCATGAAGACGACGCGCATGGCCGGCTCAGGCCGCGTCGCGCTTGGCCGCCTTGGTGAACTTCTTGATCACCCGGTCGCGCTTCAGCTTCGACAGGTGATCGATGAACAGCACGCCGTTCAGGTGGTCGATCTCGTGCTGGATGCAGGTTGAGAGCAGGCCGTCGGCCTCGATCTCCTGCTCCTTGCCGTCGAGGTCTCGGAACTTCACGCGCACCCGATCCGGGCGCTCGACCTCGGCGTAGTAGTCCGGGATCGACAGGCAGCCCTCGTCGTAGACCCGCTTATCCTCGGACGACCAGACGATCTCGGGATTGATGAAGACCCGCGCGTCGCGGACGCCTTCCTCCTTCGACGTGTCGATCGTCACGACGCGCTTCGCCACGCCGATCTGGATCGCCGCCAGCCCGACGCCAGGAGCGTCGTACATCGTCTCGAACATGTCGGCGACGAGGGTCCGGATCTCGGCGGTGATCGGCCCGACCGGTTCGGAGCCCAGGCGCAGGACGGGATCGGGAAGGATGACGAGCGGGCGGATGGTCATGGCGGGAACCGGCAGGGAAGGCGCCGGCACGGGTCCGGGCTCACCGTCGAATAGGATGCGGCCGAGGACCGGTCAAATACCGGTTCGCGACCTGTCGCCGGCCCTCAGAACACCGTCCGGCTGCGGATCGCCGCCGAGAGCGTGCCCTCGTCGAGGTAGTCGAGCTCGCCGCCGACCGGCACGCCGTGGGCGAGGCGCGTGACCTTCACGTCGCAGTGCCGGATCGACTCCGTGACGTAGTGGGCGGTGGTCTGGCCGTCGACGGTGGCGTTGAGCGCCAGGATGACCTCGGTCACCTCGGGCCGGGCCACGCGCTCCACGAGGCTCGCGAGATTCAGGTGCTCCGGACGGACGCCGTCCAGCGCCGAGAGGACGCCGCCGAGCACGTGGTAGCGCGCCTTCACGGCCCCGGACCGCTCCAGCGCCCAGAGGTCGGACACGTCCTCCACCACCACGAGCGTCGTCGGATCCCGCTCGGCGTCGCGGCAGATCGTGCACGGGTCCGAGGTGTCGACGTTCCCGCAACTCGTGCACACGATGATGCGGTCGGCCGCCACCCGCATCGCGTCGGCGAGGGGCCCGAGCAGCGTGTCGCGCTTCTTGATGAGCTGCAGGGCGGCCCGCCGCGCCGAGCGCGGTCCGAGGCCCGGCATGCGGGCGAGGAGCTGGATCAAGCGCTCGATCTCGGGGCCGGCGACGGCTTGGGGCATCGTGCCTCTGGGGCGAGGAAGGGGCTGCGGATCGGGACGGGCATAGACCGCGCCGAGCGCCGCGCAAGGGTCCTTGCGCCGATGCGGTCCATCGTATGTGGTATATGGGTATTCCGACGTCGCTGCGCCGGTGGCATTATGCTGCACGACGGACGGAACTGCTTACAGACCTCGGTTCCTGAGTCCACGACTGTGGTCTAACCTGTTTGTACACGTTGCGGGCTCCCTACGGAGCCCATTATGACAGCGAAGCTTCGCCGCCTACGCGAGCGTGGGATGGCGAGCGGCCGGGAACGGAGAACCTGCGTGCGGCGGTCCTGTACGACCGCACGGACGTCTCCCGGGCAAACCCGGACGGCGGTGCCGTCCGGCTCAGTCGCGTCGACGGTCGAACAGGGGCCCGGGAGATACGATCATGTCCAACATCGGTGATCACAACGCGGCCCACGGCGCCGAGGCGGCGGGTTTTCGCGACCTCAAGGCCGTCCACTGGAATTTCGAGGCCCCGCGCCTCTACGAGGAGGCTCTGTCCCGCAAGGAGGCGCAACTCGCCCGCGGCGGCGCGATCGTCGCCACCACCGGCAGCCATACCGGCCGTTCGCCCAAGGACAAGTTCGTGGTGCGCGACGCCGGCACCGAGAACGAGGTCTGGTGGGACAACAACGGCGCCATCACGCCCGAGCAGTTCGAGACCCTGCGCCAGGACTTTCTGAAGCACGCCGAGGGCAAGGAGCTGTTCGCCCAAGACCTCTACGGTGGCGCCGATCCGGCCTACCGGGTCAAGGCCCGGGTCTTCACCGAGTTCGCGTGGCACTCGCTGTTCATCCGCAACCTGCTGATCCGTCCGGACCGCTCCGAGATCGCGTCCTACGTGCCGGACATGACGATCATCGACCTGCCGAGCTTCCAGGCCGATCCCGCCCGGCACGGCTGCCGGTCGAAGACCGTGATCGCCATCGACTTCTCAAAGAAGCTCGTGCTGATCGGCGGCTCGGCCTACGCGGGCGAGATGAAGAAGTCGGTCTTCACCTACCTGAACTACATCCTGCCCGGCCAGGGCGTGATGCCGATGCACTGCTCGGCCAACGCGGCGCTCGATGCCGAGGGCGGCTCGGCGATCTTCTTCGGCCTCTCGGGCACCGGAAAGACGACGCTGTCGAACGACAGCTCCCGTCAGCTGCTGGGCGACGACGAGCACGGCTGGTCGAACGAGGGCATCTTCAACTTCGAGGGCGGCTGCTACGCCAAGACCATCCGCCTCTCGCGCAACGCCGAGCCGGAGATCTACGCCACCACCGAGCGCTTCGGCACGGTGATGGAGAACGTGATCATCGATCCGGTCACCCGCGCACCGGATTTCGACGACGCGTCGCTCACCGAGAACACCCGCTGCGCCTACCCGCTGGACTTCATCGCCAACGCCAGCGCCTCCGGCCGGGCCGGGCATCCGAAGAACATCGTCATGCTGACCTGCGACGCCTTCGGGGTGATGCCGCCGATCGCCAAGCTCACCGGCGCCGAGGCGATGTACCACTTCCTCTCGGGCTACACCGCCAAGGTGGCCGGCACCGAGCGCGGCCTGACCGGGCCCGAGGCGACCTTCTCGACCTGCTTCGGCGCGCCGTTCATGCCGCGGCATCCGAGCACCTACGGCAACCTGCTGCGCGACCTCATCGCCAAGCACAGCGTCGATTGCTGGCTGGTCAACACGGGCTGGACCGGCGGCGGCGTCGGCACCGGCCGGCGGATGCCGATCCGCGTGACGCGCCGCCTGCTGAGCGCCGCCCTCGACGGCTCGCTGGCGCAGGCCGAGTTCCGCCGCGACCCATATTTCGGCTTCGCGGTGCCGGTCTCGGTTCCGGGCGTCGAGCCGCACATCCTAACGCCGGTGAAGACATGGGCCAACAAGGGCGCCTTCGTGGAGACGGCGGCGCGGCTCGTGAAGATGTTCGACGACAACTTCAAGCGGTTCGAGGCCCATGTCGACGCCGACGTGCGCGCCGCCGGGCCGACCGCGCAGGCGATCGCGGCGTAAACCGAGAGCGGGCGGCCCGCGGGGCCGCCCGTCCCGTTCGTCTTCGCGAGCGCAGGGAAGCAGCCCGGTCGCGCTACGCTGGATTGCTTCGCTGCGCCCGCGAAGACGGTTCGGACGTCCTGTCCGGGATGCGTCCTAGAACGGCAGCTTCATGCCCGGCGGCAGGGGCAGGCCCTTGGTCAGCTCGGCCATGCGCTCCTGCATGGTCGCCTCGGCCTTCCCGCGGGCGTCGTTGCAGGCCGCGACGATCAGGTCCTCAAGGATCTCGCGCTCGTCCGCGACCATGAGCGAGGGGTCGATGCTGACCCCCTTCATCTGGCCCTTGGCGCTCATGGTGACCCGGACGGAGCCGCCGCCGGAGGCGCCGGTCACCTCGATCTCATCCATCTCGGACTGCAGGTTGGCCATCTTCTCCTGCATGGCCTGAGCCTGCTTCATGATGCCCATCAGGTCGCGCATGCGGCTCTCTCTCCGTTTCCTCGTCTGATCTGGGTATGGCGCGGCCCGGGCGCCACCATGCGTCAGGCGTCGTCGTCCTCGACTTCGCCGACACGCGCGGCATCGCCTTCCCCGAGGATCTCCTGCTCGGCGGAGGGGAGGGCCTCGGAGATTGTCTCGCGCACGTCGACGATCTCGGCCCCGGGAAAGCGCGTCAGGACCTCGCGCACGAACGGGTCGGCGGCGGCGTTCTCCCGGCGTGTCTCGGTCGCGGCGCGGGCGGCCGCGTCGAGGGTCGGGGCGCCCTCGTCCTTCGACAGGGCCACCACCCAGCGCCGCCCGGTCCAGCGCTCGATGGCGGCGCCGATGTCGTTGGCGAGGCTCGACCGGCCGCCGGAGGCGAGGCGGAACTCGATCCGGCCCTCCTCGAAGCGCACCAGATGGACGTCGCGCTCCAGCGCGGTCCGCAGCAGGATGTCCCGGTTGGCGTCGGCCAGCGCGATCAGGTCCTCGAACCGACCGAGACGCGGCGTCGGCGGTGCCGCGGGCGCCGGCCTCGGCGCCGGCGCACCGACGGGCGCACAGATCGGGACGCTCGCCGGCGCGTTCACCGCGACGGGCGCGGCCAGGGGCGCCGCGACCGGGGCGGGCCCCGGCGCGACCGTGCGGGGTGCCGCGGCGAGCGCCGCGGAACCGCCGCCGCGCAGGTCAGGAATCGGCGGGAGGGGCGGCCGGGCCGACGCGACCGGGGCCTCGTCCGCGGGCGCGGCGGCGGCCTCGGCCCGGAGCTGGCGCAGGGCCTCGTCGGGTGTGGGCAGGTCGGCCGCGTAGGCGAGGCGCACGATCGCCATCTCGGCGGCCGCGAGGGGCCGGGGCGCCGCCTGGACCTCGGGAATCGCCTTCAGCAGGATCTGCCACGCCCGCGACAGGGCGCGGATCGACAGCTTCTCGGCGAACGCGGCGCCGCGGACGCGCTCGGTCTCGCTGAGCGTCGGGTCGGCGGCGGCTTCCGGCACCACCTTGAGCCGGGTGACGAGGTGCGTGAAGGCCGCGAGATCCGAGAGCACGACCGACGGGTCCGCGCCGGAATCGTACTGCGCCCGCAGCTCCGCGAAGGCGGCCGGCACCGCGCCGCGCATCACCGCCTCGAACAGGTCGAGGATCCGGGCGCGGTCAGCGAGGCCCAGCATGTCGCGCACGTTCTGCGCCGTGATCGTGCCGGCGCCGTGGGCGATCGCCTGGTCGAGCAGCGAGAGCGCGTCGCGCACCGACCCTTCCGCAGCGCGCACGATGGCGCCCAGAGCCTCGTCCTCGACCGATACGCCCTCGGCCGCGCAGACCTTCGCGAGATGCGCGTGCAAGGTCGGCGCCTCGACCCGGCGCAGGTCGAATCGCTGGCAGCGGGACAGGATCGTCACCGGGACCTTGCGGATCTCCGTGGTGGCGAACACGAATTTCGCGTGCGGCGGCGGCTCCTCCAGCGTCTTCAGGAAGGCGTTGAACGCCTTCTCGGAGAGCATGTGGACCTCGTCCACGATGTAGACCTTGTAGCGCGCCGAGACCGGCCCGTAGCGGATGCCGTCGATGATCGCCCGGACGTCGTCGATGCCGGTATGCGAGGCGGCGTCCATCTCCAGCACGTCCATGTGCCGGGATTCCATGATCGCCGCGCAGTGGAGGCCGAGTTCCGGCATCGACACGGTCGGGCCGGTGTCGGGCTGTCCGGCGCGGGCGTAATTGAGGCCGCGCGCCAGGATGCGGGCCGTCGTGGTCTTGCCGACTCCGCGGACGCCGGTGAGCATCCAGGCCTGCGGGATGCGATTGGCCGCGAACCCGTTGGCGAGGGTCCGCACCATCGCGTCCTGGCCGATCAGGTCGCCGAAATTGGTGGGGCGGTACTTGCGCGCGAGCACCCGGTAGGGCGTCGCCGCAACTGGGGGCGCTGGAAACCCGGGCAGGCCCGGCTCGTCGTCAGGCGTGCCGGTCGTAGCGTCCATGCCGTGTCTGGGTCCGGCTGCCGCGCGCCGTGGGATGAGGTGGGAGGCTGGACGAAGACCCGCTCGGTCTCGTTAGGGCTGCTTCCTTCCGGACCTGACCCGGTTGGCGAGTGAAACGTCCCTCGCCAACCCCCCGCCGGCTATATGGCCGGGCCTCGGCCCGAACGCAAGCGCTGCTGAAGCCGAGTCGAAGCGCAGCCGAAGCGCTGCCTCACTCGGCCTTGCGCTTCACGATGGCCAGGGTCTTCGGATCGAGCTTCAGGTCGAACTGCTTGCCGCTCGCGTCGATCGCGTCGTCGACCTCGATCATGCCGTCGTCGAGCTCGATCTCCTTCCACTTGGTGAAGCCTTCCTGCTTGAGCATGGCCTCGACCTTGGCCTGCTGATCGGGCGGAAGCTTCTCGTCGGCGCGGGCGGCGAGGCCGGTGCCCGCGATCAAGGTCAGGGCGAGAAGGGACGTGGTCAGGCGCATGGCTGTCTCCGATCCGGCAATTGTTTCCGGCTGTGAACAGGCGTGCCGCGGCGGAGTTCCATGGCGGTGATCCCCTTGAGCCGCCCCCGAATCTGCCGCACATCTTGGCCGTACCGGAACGCGGCGGCGAGGACACTGCACGAATGGTCACCCGCGTCGCCACCGTGGCCTTCGAGGGCATCGAGGCGCGGGCGGTGGACGTGCAGGTCCAGATCGTGCCGGGCTCGGTGGTGTTCACCGTCGTCGGTCTGCCCGACAAGGCGGTGGCGGAATCGCGCGAGCGGGTCCGCGGAGCGCTGATCGCCTCGGGGCTGGCGCTGCCGGCCAAGCGCATCACGGTGAACCTCGCCCCGGCGGATCTTCCCAAGGAAGGCTCGCATTTCGACCTGCCGATCGCGCTGGGCGTCATGGCGGCCATCGGCGCGATCCCGGCGGACGCGCTCGCCGGCTACTGCGTCCTGGGCGAGCTCGCCCTCGACGGCAGCATCACGGCGGTGAGCGGCGTGCTGCCGGCCGCGATGGCGGCGGCCGATCGGGGGCTCGGGCTCATCTGCCCGGCGCCTACCGGGCCGGAGGCGGCCTGGGCGGGGGGCGACCTCGACGTGCTCGCGCCGCGCTCGCTGATCCAGCTCGCCAACCACTTCAAGGGCAGCCAGGTGATGGCGCGGCCGGAGCCCGCCGTCGCCGCGCCGGCCGGGCCGCTGCCGGACCTCGCCGACATCAAGGGGCAGGAGGGCGCCAAGCGCGCACTGGAGATCGCGGCCGCCGGGGGCCACAACCTATTGATGAACGGGCCGCCCGGCTCGGGCAAGTCGATGCTGGCGGCGCGTCTTCCCTCGATCCTGCCGCCGCTCACGCCGCGCGAGCTGCTCGACATCTCCATGATCCAGTCGGTGGCGGGCGCGCTGAAGGACGGGGCGCTCTTGAACCGCCGGCCGTTCCGGCAGCCGCACCATTCCGCCTCGATGGCGGCCCTGGTGGGGGGCGGCCTCGGGGCGCGGCCCGGTGAGGTCTCCCTGGCCCATGGCGGCGTGCTGTTCCTGGACGAGGTCCCCGAATTTTCCCCGCAGGTGCTCGACAGCCTGCGCCAGCCGATGGAATCCGGGGCGGTGATGATTGCCCGGGCCAACCACCGAATCACCTACCCGGCGCGGTTCCAGCTGGTCGCGGCGATGAACCCGTGCCGCTGCGGCCACGGTCTCGAACCGGGCTACGCCTGCCGGCGCGGGCCGAACGCGCGCTGCATGGCGCAGTATCAGGCGCGGATCTCCGGCCCGATGCTCGACCGCATCGACCTGCGCGTCGAGGTGGCGGCGGTGACGGCCGCCGACCTGATCCTGCCCGCGCCGGCCGAGGGCTCCCGCGAGGCGGCCGCGCGGGTGTCTGCGGCCCGCGCGCTCCAGGGCGCGCGCTACGCCGCGCGCGGCCTCCCGGAATCCACCACCAACGCGACCTGTCCCGCGACGCTGATCTCGGACGTCGCGAGCCCCGACGCCGACGGGACGGCGCTGATCCGCCAGGCGGCCGAGAGCATGCGCCTCTCCGCCCGCGGCTTCCACCGGACGCTGCGCGTCGCCAGGACCCTGGCCGACCTCGACGGCGAGGCGCAGGTCCGCCGGCTCCACCTCGCCGAGGCGCTGTCGTACCGCGGCCGGGGCGACAGCGCGGCGGCCGCCGCTTGAGCGCCGGACCGCGCGGCCCGGCCGATCTGACGGTCACGATCGGCCAGCACAGCAGCGCCGGCCGCAAGGCCGCCAACCAGGATTTCAACGGCGCGCTGGTTCCCGTCCAGCCGGCGCTGGGCCTGAAGGGGATCGCGGTCGCCCTCGCCGACGGGATCAGCAGCAGCGCGGCGGGCGCGGCGGCGAGCGAGACCGCGGTCAAGAGCTTCCTCAGCGACTACTACGCCACGCCGGACACGTGGTCGGTGAAGACCTCGGCGCAGCGCGTGATCGCGGCCACGAATTCCTGGCTCTACGCCGAGACGCGGCGCGGCGCCGATCCGAACGATGCCGACCGGGGCCACGTCACGACCTTCGACGCCCTCGTGCTGAAATCCCGCGTGGTCCACCTCTTCCACGTGGGCGATGCCCGGATCTGGCGGGTGTCCGGCCGGTCGCTCGAGCAGCTCACCGAGGACCACCGGGTCGTCGTCTCCGCTGCGGAATCGTATCTCGGCCGCGCCCTCGGAGCGCAGGGCCGCGTCGAGATCGACTACCACGCCGTGGGCGTCGAGGCCGGCGACACCTTCGTGCTGACGACGGACGGCATCCACGAGCATGTCCGGCCCCGCGACATGGTCGCGGAGATCGCTGCGGCCGAGACCCTGGACGCCGCCGCGCGGGCGATCGTCGAGATGGCCCTGGCGGCCGGCAGCCCGGACAACCTGACGATCCAGATCGTGCGGGTCGAGACCGTGCCGGAGGGCGAGCCGGCCGACCTCCTCGGCCAGGCCGAGGGGCTGGACCCGGCGCCGCTCCTCGACCCGCCCGCGGAGCTCGACGGCTTCCGCCTGCTGCGGATCCTCCACTCCGGTCCGCGGAGCCGCGTCTACCTGGCGCTCGAGGCGGAGACCGGTGCGCAGGTCGCGCTGAAGGTGCTGTCCCTGGACCTGCGGGACGATCCCGCCCAGCGGAAGCGCTTCGTCATGGAGGAGTGGATCGCGCGGCGGATCGACAATCCGCACGTGCTCAGGGCCCATCCCCAGGCCGGCCGCCGCAGCCACCTCTACACGGTGATGCGCTACGTCGAGGGCCAGACCCTGACCCAGTGGATGCGCGACCACGCGGCGCCCGAGCTGGAGGCGGTGCGGGGGCTCGTCGAGCAGCTCGCCCGGGGCGTGCAGGCCTTCCATCGGCGGGAGATGGTCCACCAGGACCTGCGGCCCGACAACGTCCTGATCGACGCGGCCGGCACCGTCCAGATCATCGATTTCGGCGCGACCCAGGTCGCCGGCGTCGTCGAGGGCGACCCGCGGATCGACCCGGCGGAGATCCTGGGCACGGTGCAGTACACGGCGCCGGAGTGCTTCCTCGGCGCCCCGGGGACCGCCCAGTCGGACGTCTTCGCGGTCGGCGTGATGACCTACCAGATGCTCACGGGGCGGCTGCCCTACGGCGACGCGGTGCCCCGAGCCCGGACGCGCGCGGCGCAGCGGCGGCTGCGCTACGCGTCGGCGCTGACCGTGCGCCCGCTGCTGCCGGTCTGGGTCGACGGCGCGCTGCGCAGGGCCGTCCATCCCGATCCGCAGCGGCGCTACGCGACCGTGTCGGCCTTCGTCCACGACCTGCGCCACCCCAACCCGGCTTTCACGGATGGCCGGCGGGCATCGCTCCTGGAGCGCGACCCGCTGCTGTTCTGGCGCCTGCTGTCGCTGGTGCTCGGGCTCGTCGCGCTGGTGCTCGCGGCGATCCTGATCGCCGGCCCGCGTCGGTGAGCCCCGGCTCGCGCCTCAGGGATCCAGCTCCGGATATCGGCGGAAGATGCCGTCCTCGTTGAACGGGATCCGGCGCGCGCTGGCGAGGTAGGCGGCGAGCCGCGGGCGCCGCGCCACGGTCTCGTGGAGCCGCGCCACCTGCGGGGTTCTCCGGAGGGCCGCGGCGGTGGCCTTGGGGAAGGCGTAGAGCAGGCCGTCGACGAGCTGGAACAGCGACAGGTCGGCGTAGCAAAGTTCCGCGCCGACGAGGCCGCCGCCGCCGTTGGCCGCCAGCACCCGCTCGAAATAGCCGAGATATTTCGGGATGCGCTCGCCCCGGAATTCGGCCGCCCGGCGCAGCGCCTCGGCCTTCTGATCCGCGTAGTACAGGCCGACGCCGACGGGATGGTGGGTGTCGTGCGCCTCGTCGACCGCGTCGGCGACGGTGAGCTGGAGCTGGTGGGTCCAGATCCGGTCGCGCTCCGACGGGCCCACGAGCCCGAGGCGCGATCCGAGATAGAGCAGGATCGCGGCGCTCTGCCCGACGACGACGTCGCCGTCGCGCAGGAAGGGCGGTGCCAGGGGCGGTCGCGGATCGGCGGGGTCGGACAGTCGGTCGAGCATCGGTCCGATGCCGCCGGAATCGTCGTCCTGGCGGGCCACGTCGACGTAGTCGGCGCCGGCCTCCTCGAGGGCGAGGCGGACGAACTCGCCGCGCCCCTGGATCATCGGCCAGTAATGGAGCTCGTAGGGCATCGCCGCCTCCGGGTCGGGGAAGGCGCGGCGACCCCGGACGTTTCCCGCTCAGTTGTTCTCGGCCGGCTCCTCCGCCGAGGCCTTCTCGAGTGGCGGCTCGGCGCTGGCGACGGCCTTGCGGGCGAACATCGGCTGAAGGCGCTCGGCGAGCTGCTGGTCCAGATGCTTGACGTACGCGCCCTTGAAGTAGCGCTCACCGGTCTTCGCGCCGTAGAGGTTGTCGTGGGTCCGGATCATCGCGGCGACCTCCGGGCGGCACAGGAAGCCCGTGATGCCGACGGCCTCGTACCAGCGGCCGGCGCGCGCCTCTGCCGTCGCCTTCGGGTTCGACAGCACCGTCTCGGCGAAGCACGCGGTGGCGGCCTGCCGCAGCGGCGCCAACACCTTCTCGGCCTCCGCCGCGTTCACCTTCGGGGCGGCCGGGTGCCGGTGAGGCCGCGCCTCGGCGGCCGAGACGAGCGCGAGGACGGCGAAGGTGGCGAGGATCGAAGTCTTCATACGGGCGGCCTCGTCGGGTGTCCGAACCGTGTTCAGCTCTCGCTCATGATTGCGTCGGGATCGGGGCTGGCGGTTCGGTCCGGGTGCCCGATTCCGGGCAAGATCCGGGCTGTTTCGCGACGGCCACAGCCGCGCTCAGCCGCGCCGCTCCGCGTTCCAGTGTCCCTGGCAGGCGAGGGCCCCGGTCGAGACCCAGGTTCCGGCACCGAAGCCGTCCGAGCCCAGGCGTCCCCGCACGTCGGCGGTGGCGGCGCCGTTGGAGATCGAGCCGCGGATCGCCCCGTTCCGCGCGACGCCACCCTCGACCACGAAGGCGGTCCCGATGAAGCGCGCCCGCCCGCGCTCGATCCGCACCGGGTAGCGGTAGGCACGGTCGCAGTTCCCCGTCTCGGTGATGATCTCGACGCTCCAGGTGCCGTCGAACCGATCGGGCAGGGCGGCGCGGGGGGCGGACGCGGCGGGCAGCGTGCCGGCGAGGAGCAGGGCGACGGCGATGCGGGGCGTCATGCGGATCCGGAGTGCCGTGGGCTTCGGGGAGACCGGCGCCCCGTCAGCGCGGCGCCTGCGGCGCGGGCGTCCGCATGGCCGCACGGAGTGCCGCGTTGAGGAGAGCGAGGAGGTCGCAACCGACATGCAGGAAGGCGGCCACGCCCGCCTGCTTCAGCGGCTCGGCCAGGTCCGTCGGCTTCCCGGCGAGGTAGACCGGTCCGGCGCCGGCCCCGGTCAGCGCCTCCGCGGTCGCGACCGCGCGCTCGGCGTAGATCCCGTCGGTGGAGCAGATGCAGGCGAGGCTCGCGCCGGACTCCCGGAACGCCGCCGCCGCCGCCTCGGCATCGGTGAAGCCCTCGTTCGACAGAGCCTCGAGCCCGCCGGCCGCGAAGGCGTTGGCGGCGAAGGTCGCCCGGGCGTTGAAGGCCGCCACCGGGCCGAGATTGGCCAGGAACACGACCGGCCTCCGACCGGTCTTGGCGAGGAAGGCGTCCGAGGCGTCCCGCAGGGCCTCGTAAGGCTCCGCGAGGCGCTGGGACGGCAGCGCGTCGCAGGCAACCGCCGAGCCCGCGCCGAAGTTGGATCCGCGCACCGCCGCCACGGGCGGCACGTCGAGGACCGTCACCGGCTTCTCGGGGAGGTTCGGGAACTCGCTCGCACCCGTGAGCGGTTCGCGGCGGGTCGCCACCGCCTTGGCGCGGGCCTCACGGGTCAGCTCGATCCGCCGCTGGAGCTTGCCGACGCTGAGCGAGGCGACGATCCCGCCCTCGGCCTCGATCGCCTGGAACGCCGCCCAGCCCGCCTCGGCGAGCTCGGCCGTCAGGGTCTCGAACCCGCCGGCCCCGGCCGCGGGGTCGCTGACCCGCGCGAGGTGCGATTCCTCGATGAGCACGATCTGGCTGTTGCGCGCCACGCGCCGGGCGAAGGCGTCGGGCAGGCCGAGGGCCTGCGTGTACGGCAGGACCGCGACGCTGTCGGCGCCGCCCATGCCGGCCGAGGCCGCCGCCATGCCTGTGCGGAGGATGTTCACGAAAGGGTCGCGCTTGGTCATCATCCGCCACGCGGTCTCGGCGTGGAGGCGCAGCGACTTCGGCTCGAGGCCGCAGGCCTGCTCGACGCGCGCCCAGAGGCGCCGCATCGCGCGGAACTTCGCGACGGTGACGAACTCGTCGGCATCGGCCGCGAGCAGCACGGCGACGCCGTCGCGCGCGCTCGCGAGATCGTGACCGGCCGCTTCCAGGGCGCGCAGGTAGGCGACGGCGGTGGCGAGCACCGCGCCGAGTTCCGCCGCCTCGCCGGCGCCTGCCTCGTGGTAGGGCCGGCCGTCGGCCAGGAAGGCCCGGCCGCGGAAACCCGCCGCCTCCAGCTCGGCCACGGCCTCGGCGAGGCGGGGCGCGATGTCGGTCCAGACGGCTCCGAGGCTGCCGGTGGCCGCCAGGACGCCGACGGGATCGAGCCCCAGATCGACGTCGTAGGTCGAGAGATCCTCGCCGCGGCGCTCCGCCAGCGCCTTGATTAGCCGGGCCACCTCCAGGCCGCGGCCGCCGGCATCGATCCGCAGGGCGATCAGCGGCAACATCACGCCCTTCAGCGCGGCGTCGAGCTCCTCGACGCTCGCCGCGGTGAGACCGTAGCCGCGGGCGCCCGGCGCGCCCGCGAAGGCGAGCACGAGGGCATCGGCACCGCCCTCGAGGTCGGTGAGCGCCTGCGTGTTCGCGGTTCCGAGGTCGGGATGGTCGACCCGCTGGGCGATCCGCCAGGGTCCGGGCTCGCGCACCGGCTGCGCCGCCGGCTCGGCCGGTCCGTAGAGGGGCTCGATCCGCAGTCCGTCAGCCGTCCGCGACACCAGCCGCTTCTCGAAATCGGCGCCCTTCAGGACGCCTTCGACGAGGCCGAGCCAGCGCGCCCGGTCTGCGGGCTCGAAGAGGTCGGCGAGCGGTCTGTCTTCCATCGGTACGTCCCAGGGCGCGGCGTCTTCTGCACCGCTTTCATGCGTTTGCCTCGCACGCCGCACCGCCGCTGGCAATCGCCCGATGGTTGAGGAAAGCTCAAGCCGCGGATCACCGATTTTTGAGTGATGCGGCGCAAGTGCGATGAGGGGCACCTGCCGATCCGGATCGCGATCCCGAGCCGCTGCCGGCGAGCCCGGGCCGACCGAACGGGGCGCGATCCCGCCCGCGTCAGCCGAGGATGATCAGGCCGGCGAAGCCGAGGGCACCGACGATGATCCGCCACCACGCGAACAGCCAGAAACCGTGGCGTGAGACGTAGTCGAGGAGAAACCGCACCACGAACAGCGCCGAGACGAACGACACGATGAAACCGATCGCGATCAGCCCGACATCGTTGCTCGAGAGGTATTTATAGTTGTCGAGCAGGTCCTTGGCGAAGGCGCCCGCCATGGTCGGCATCGCGAGGTAGAACGAGAACTCGGTGGCCGAGCGCTTGTCGGCGCCCATCAGCATCGCGCCCACGATCGTGGCGCCCGAGCGCGAGACGCCGGGGATCATCGCCAGGCACTGGAAGATGCCGATCTTCAGGTCCATCGGCAGCGAGAAGTCGTAGACGTCGGTCTTCTTCACCTCGAGGTCGGTGTCGTCGATGACGAGGAGCACGAGCCCGCCGGCCACCAGGGTCGCGCAGACGATCCACGGGTTGAACAGGTAGGCCTTGATCAGCTTCGAGAAGAGGCCGCCGATGATCGCCGCCGGCAGGAACGCCACCAGGATGCCGAGGACGAAGCGGCGCGCCTTCGGATCGGACGGCAACGCGGTGGCGATTCCCAGGAGGCGGCGGAAATACACCAGCAGGATTGCCAGGATCGCGCCGAGCTGGATCAGCACCTCGAAGGTGTTGTTGGGCGAGTGGAAGCCGATGAAGTGCCCCACCAGCAGCTGGTGGCCGGTCGAGGAGACCGGGATGAACTCGGTCGCCCCCTCCACCAGGGCGAGCAGCACTGCCTTGCCGATGCTTGCCGGATCCATCGCGACGCCCTGTGCCGCGCGCGCGGAGGCCCCCGTCGGGCCACCGCCTGCCACGCGAAATGGTTGTACCCGAGGCTTCGCCGATCAGGATTGACGGGCAGTTACCGGGCCGGGCCGCGCGTGTTAAGGGCTCGGCAACGGTCGGGCAATAACGCTCGGTCCGAAGTCCTCTGCGCCGAAGACCCGCGCTTCAGGACCCACGACGAGCGCGGGACCGGCCGCGCTGGCAGACCGAACGTCCCGCACGGCCTCGATGGCAACCCTCTACCATTTCCCCTTCTGCGCGAATTCCCGTTTCATCCGTCTCGTGCTCGCCGAGATGGGCATGGAGCCGACGCTGTTCGAAGAACGGCCCTGGGAGCGGCGCGACGACTTCCTGCTGATCAATCCGGCGGGCGTCACGCCCGTGCTGCTGGAGCAGAACGGCCTCGTGGTTCCCGGCGCCGGCGTCATCGCCGAGTACCTCGACGAGACCCGCGGCCTCGGGCTCTCGGGGCGGCGGATGCTGCCCGAGGACACCGTCGAGCGCGTCGAGGTGCGGCGCCTGCTCGACTGGTTCCTGGTCAAGTTCGAGTCCGAGGTGACCGCCTACCTCGTCAACGAGAAGATCTCGAAGCGCTTCATGTCGGCCAACGAGGGCGGCGGCCCGCCCGACATGAATGCGATCCGCGCGGCGCGGTCCAACGTGCGCTACCACCTCAAATACATCGGCTACCTCATCGCGCGGCGGCGCTGGATCGCCGGCGACAACCTGACCTATGCCGATCTCGCGGCGGCCGCCCATCTCTCCTGCGTCGACTACCTGGGCGACGTGCCCTGGGACGAGGACGAGATGGCGCGGAACTGGTACGCCCGCGTCAAGTCGCGGCCCTCGTTCCGGGCCCTGCTCGCCGACCGGGTGGCCGGGATGGCACCGGCCGCCCACTACGCGGATCTGGATTTCTGAACGCCCGACGGACCTACCACGGCGCCGACCTGCGCCGCCTCGTCGAGACCCGGGCGCGGACGCTCGGGTTCTGCGGCCTGCGCGTGACCCGACCCGACCGGCTGCCCGACCTGCCCGGCCGCCTGTCCGCCTGGCTCGCCGAGGGCGCGCAGGGCACCATGGACTGGATGGCGGAGCGGGCCGACCAGCGCGGCAGCCCGATCGCGCTGTGGCCCGGTCTGCGCAGCATCCTGGTCCTGGCCATGAGCTACCAGCCGGAGCACGATCCCCTCGACCTCGTGGCGCGTCGCGACCGCGGTGCCGTGGCCGCCTACGCGCAGCGGCGGGACTATCACGAGGTTTTGAAGGGCCGCCTGAAAGAACTGGGTGGGTATCTGTCGGCCAAGGGCGACGTGCGGGTGAAGGTCTTCTGCGACACCGCCCCCGTCATGGAGAAGACCCTGGCGGAGGCGGCCGGCCTCGGCTGGCAGGGCAAGCACACGGTGCTGATCTCCCGCGGGCACGGCAACTGGCTGCTCCTCGGCGCGATCTACACGAGCGCGGAATTCGAGCCCGACCCGCCGGAGCCCGACCGTTGCGGCTCGTGCCGCGCCTGCCTGGACGTCTGCCCCACCGACGCGTTCCCGGCGCCTTACCGGCTCGATGCCCGCCGCTGCATCTCGTACCTGACGATCGAGCATGCCGGGCCGATCCCGGCGGCGTTCCGGGCGGCAATCGGCAACCGGGTGTTCGGCTGCGACGATTGCCTGGCCGTCTGCCCCTGGAACAAGTTCGCCCGCACCGCGGCGGAGAGCAGCCTCGCCGCGCGGGCTGACCTGGCGGCCCCGGCGCTCGCGGATCTCGCGGGCCTCGACGACGCGGCGTTCCGTACCTTCTTCGCCGGCACGCCGGTGAAGCGCACCGGGCGAGACCGCTTCCTCCGCAACGTCATGATCGCGATCGGGAATTCCGATGACCCGTCGCTCGCGGAGGCGGCCGTCGCGCGCCTGCGCGACCCGTCTCCACTGGTGCGCGGCATGGCGGTCTGGGCCTGCAGCCGGCTGCTGGCGCCCGAGGCCGTGCGCGCGCTCGGACGGCAGCACGGCGATTCCGAGACCGACGCCCACGTGCGGGACGAGTGGCGGGCCGCCACCGGCTTGACGGAACCGCGGACGGACGAGACATCCGCGGCATGAACCTCTTCGTCTTCGGGCTCGGCTTCACGGGCCGTCACTTCGCCGAGCGGGCGCGGTCGCGTCTCGGGACCGTCCGCGCCACGGTGACCGACCCCGCGGCCGCCGACCGCATCGCCGCGGAGACGGGCTTCGCCATGCGCGCCTTCGGGCCGGAGGCCGACGATCCCCGGATCGCGGCGGATCTCGCCGACACGGACGTGCTCCTCGTCTCGGCGCCCCCCGGCGAGGCCGGCGACCCGGTGCTGGCCCGCTACGCCGACGCCGTCGCGGCGAGCCGGATCCGGTGGATCGGCTACCTATCGACCATCGGCGTCTACGGCGACCAGGGCGGCGCCTGGATCGACGAGACCACGCCGGCGACCCCGCGCAGTGCCCGGTCCAAGGTGCGCGTCGACGCCGAGGCGGCGTGGCTGGCGCTCGGCGCCGCGACCGGCAAGGCCGTTCAGGTCTTCCGGCTCTCGGGCATCTACGGACCCGGGCGCAACCCGATCGTTAAGCTGCGGGAGGGCCGCTCGCAGCGCATCGTGAAGGCTGGGCAGGTCTTCAACCGCATCCACGTCGACGACATCGCCACGACGCTGCTCGCCTCCATCGACCGGCCGCGGCCGGGGGCGATCTACAACGTCACCGACGACGAGCCGACCGCGCCCCAGACCGTGACCGAGCACGCCGCGGCCCTCACAGGCCTGCCGCTGCCGCCCGAGATCGATTTCGAGACCGCCGACCTGTCGCCGATGGCGCGCAGCTTCTACGGCGAGAACAAGCGCGTCCGGAACCGGCTGATCCGCGACGAGCTGGGCGTCGCGCTCGCCTACCCGACCTATCGCGAGGGGCTCGCCGCGCTCAAGGACCAGCTCTGATCAGGCCTCAAGGTGGCGCGTCCGGACGAGGCGGCGGAGCAGGCCGTCGCGGGGGCCGACCATCATCGAGGCGACGTAGAGGGCACCGGCCGCCAGCACGATGGCCGGCCCGCTCGGCACGTCGTACCGGTACGACAGGCTGAGCCCCGACACGCTCGCCAGGGCCGCGATCAGCATCGAGACTGGGATCAGGCCGGCCAGGTCGCGGGCCCAGAACCGGGCCGCCACCGCCGGCAGCAGCATCAGCCCCACCGCCAGCAGCGTGCCGAGGGCCTGGAACCCGCCGACGAGGTTCACGACGACCAGCGCCAGGAAGGCGAGGTGAACCGGGCCGCCGCTGCGGCTGACGCTCCGCAGGAACAGGGGATCGACGCATTCCATCACGAGCGGCCGGTAGATCAGGGCCAGGGCCAGCAGGGTCAGCGTGCTGATGCCGCCGAGCAGCCAGAGCGCGGCGTCGTCGAGCGCCAGGACCGAGCCGAACAGGAAGTGCATGAGGTCGATCTGCGAGCCGCGCAGGGAGACCAGCAGCACGCCGGCCGCGAGCGAGATGAGGTAGAAAGCCGCGAGATTCGCGTCCTCTCGGACGACCGTCGCGCGGGTCACGGCGCCGGCCAGGAGGGCGACCGCGAGGCCGGCGACGAGGCCGCCCAGCGTCATCGCCGGCAGCGACAGGCCGGCGACGAGGAAGCCGACCGCGGCGCCGGGCAGGATCGCGTGGCTCATCGCGTCGCTCATCAGGCTCATGCGGCGCAGCGTCAGGAACACGCCGATGGGCGGCGCCGAGACCGACAGCGCGAGACAGCCCGCCAGGGCCCGGCGCATGAAGCCGAACTCCACGAACGGCGCGAACAGGGATCCGAGCGGATCGGTCACGCGGCGTCCTCGTGGTGGTGATGGTCCGCGCCGTCGTGGTCGTGCGCCGCCGCGACGGCCCGCGGCCCGGCGCAGATCGCCGCGCCCTCGTCCCAGGCCTCGGACAGGTTGCGGGCGCGCGCGAGGTTCTCGGCCGTCAGGACCCGCGCGGTCGGTCCCCAGGCCACGGGCTCCCGGGCGAGCAGCAGCGTCGTCGGGAAATGCGCGCGGACCTGCTGGAGGTCGTGGAGGGCCGCGACCACGGTCCGGCCCTCGGCGTGCCACGTGCGGATGAGCGCCAGGAGATCGTCGACCGTCCGCGCGTCGATGCCGGTGAACGGCTCGTCGAGGAGCACGACCGGGCAGTCCTGCAGGATCAGACGGGCGAACAGGGCGCGCCGGAACTGTCCGCCCGACAGGGTGCCGATCGGCCGCGCCGCGAAGCCGTCGAGGCCGACCGTGGCCAGCGCCGCCTCGATCGCCGGGCGCCGCCGGGTGAGGCTGCGCCACGCCCCCGCGCGCCGCCAGAGGCCCATGCCGGCGAGATCCATGACGGTGAGCGGGAAGCTCCGGTCGATCTCGTCGACCTGCGGCATGTAGGCGAAGGCGCCGGCGCGCTCGATGCGCCCGTCCAGGCAGCGGATTTCCCCGGCCATGCCCTTGAGGAGCGTCGACTTGCCGGCCCCGTTCGGGCCGACGAGGGCGAGCAGGTCGCCGGCCCGCACGGACCCGTCGAGGTGGTGGACCGCCGGATGCCGGTCGTAACCGAGGGTGAGACCGACGAGGCGGATCGAATCCGGGCGCGCGCCGCTCATGTCGCCAGCGCCCAGGCGATGGTCAGCCAGACCAGCGCCGAGAGCAGCGCGGCGAGCGCCAGCCGCGGGCCGATCCCGCTCTGGAACAGCGATCGCCGCGCCGCGTGTCTCGGGCTGGGAATGGTCGGCACGGGGTCCTCGTCGCGCGCTCACGCCGGCGCGGGCACCACGCGGGGCTACTGGTGCGGTGCTGGGCGGCGGTGATACACTGTAACAAACCCGCGGGACAACCTGCGGATCACGTCTGGAGCGATCATGCACCGTCACGAGGGTCACGACGCGTGCCACGCCGGCACCGGTGACATGCTCGCGCGGGCCGAGGCCCTGTGTCGCGAGCGCGGTCTTCAGTTCACGCCCCTGCGCCGGGAGGTGCTCGAGGCCGTGGCCGAGTCCGCCAAGGCTCAGGGCGCCTACGATATCGCCGAGCGGCTGAGCGCGCCGGGCAAGCGCGTGGCCCCGGTCTCGGTCTACCGCGCCCTCGACTTCCTCATGGAGCAGGGTCTGGTCCACCGGATCGCGAGCCGCAACGCCTTCATCCCCTGCGCGCACGGCCACGCCCCCGGGGAGGGGGTCATCTTCCTGATCTGCCGCACCTGCGGCGGGGTCGACGAGGCCTCGTCGGAGGAAGTCGAGAGCAGCCTGGGGCGCACGCTGGAACGGGCCGGCTTCACCCCGACCCACAGCATTCTGGAGGTCGAGGGCGATTGCGGCGCCTGCCGGGAGCGGAAGCAGGCCCCCTGAGGCGCCCCTTCCAGGGCGGACGGCCGCCGGGTGCCGGTCAGAAGGCGTTCTGGTAGGCGCGGCGCGAGACGACCGTCTGGATCATGATCTGGATGTCGAACCAGATCGACCAGTTGTCGATGTAGTGCAGGTCGCAGGCGACGCGCCGCTCCATGGCGAGGTCGGTCTGCGTCTCGCCGCGGTAGCCGTTGACCTGGGCCCAGCCGGTGATCCCGGGCTTCACGTTGTGCCGGCGGGCGTAGAGGGCGATCCGGCGCTCGAAGCTCCGATCGTGCGCCAAAGCGTGCGGACGGGGGCCGACCAGCGACATCTCTCCGCGCAGGACGTTGATCAGCTGGGGCAGCTCGTCGAGGTTCGTCCGGCGCAGGATCGCGCCGATCCGGGTGATGCGGCTGTCGTTGCGAGTCGCCTGCCGGAAGGCGGCGTTAGAATCCGCCCGCATCGACCGGAACTTGAAGACGCCGAACGGCTGCTGGTTGAAGCCGTAGCGCTTCTGCCGGAAGAAGACCGGGCCGGGGCTGTCGAGCTTGATCGCCACCGCGATGGCGGCGAGCAGCGGCGACAGCGACACGAGGGCGATGGTCGCCACCGTCAGGTCGAGGGCGCGCTTCAGCATGACCTCGCCGACGTTGAGCGGACGGCGGCCGATGTTGATCCCCGAGACGCCGCCGACGCGGGCGACCTGCAGGTCCGGGAACCGGTCGAGGACCGCGCCGGGACGCAGGTGGAGGGCCGAGGGCACCCGCAGGAAGGCGTCGATGCAGCGCTCGACCTCCGCGGTGTCGGCCCAGGGCACCAGCACGAAGACGTCGTCCGGCCGCAGGAAGCGGACGACGGAGACGGCGAGGTCGAGATCCTCCTGCAACTGGTCGTGGCGCGTGGCCGCGTCGGCGCCGGGATCGACCCGCCGCAGGTAGCTCGTCCCGATGATCCGCGAGCCGAGCTGGTCGACCTCCTTGCCGGCATAAAAGCGCGCGATGTCCTCCTCGTAGCCCACGAGGTGGATTCGGCTGGCGGTGGCCGATCCGGCGCTCAGTCGCTCGCGCACGAGCCGGCGCACCGCGGCCCGCGCCGCGATGAGCACCGGCAGGCCGGCGGCGAAGATCCCGAGCGAGACGAGCCGCGAGTAATCGTTGGTCGTCTTCGTCATGAAGCTGACGACGAGCACGGCGGCCCAGGCGATCAGCCAGAGCGAGGCCACCCGCTGGACGCCCGGCTTCTGCGCCATCACGTTCTCGAGGCTATACTCCTCGCGCAGGACGTTCGTGGCGACGATCACCAGCGCCAGCAGCGCCGACAGCCGCGAGCCGCGGACGAGACCCGCCCACACCGTGCCGTCCTGCGCGAGGACTTGGTAGGCGCATTCGAGGCCCAGCGTGACCGCCACGATCGCCGCGATGTCGGTGGCGGCGAGAGTCATGGACAGGGCGATACGTGCCAGCGCACGGCCGCGGCGCGGCAGCAGGGCCGACCACACATTGCGGCGGCGCTCCGCCGAGGTCGGCAGCGCCTGAAACGTCTCCGGAAGCCGATCGTGAAACATCTGACCCGCAACGTCCCGTCTTAGTCGGACTCTGTACCAGTCTGAGACACGAAAGGTTTCAGCGCCGCCTGGTGACGGTCACGGAGCAAGCCGCGGGCCCGGCGGGTTCACGATCGCAGTCACGGATGAGCGCTGCGACTTAGGGCCTGCTTCTGGAGGAGGCAATACATAGTTAATGCTGAGTGACTGTTCGGCGCAGCCGGCCGTCGCGAGGTTTGACGGGGGCCCGTTTTCGCCGGAGCTATTTCAATTCACGCGGGTTTCTTTCATCGCGGTTTCAACCGGATGGGCGCCTCGGATGACCCCGGCCGAAGGGCGGCCGGGGTCATCCGCGTTCAGACGGCGTCCGCGTCCTGGCGCGCATCGGCCGTCCCGCCGACCGTCTGGATCGTCTCGAAACCCTCGAATTGGGGGTGGCCGAGATACAGGGGCTTGGTCGAGGGCACGCGGCCGTGCGCCTTGCGGAACTGCTCGGACCGGGTCCAGGCCTCGAAATCGGCCCGCGATCGCCAGATCGTGTGCGAGGCGTAGAGCACGTGGTCCTCGTGCTCCGGGCCGCGCAGCAGGTGAAACTCGACGAAGCCCGGCATCTCGCCGAGGTGGCTGTCGCGCCCGAGCCAGACGGCCTCGAAATCCGCCGTCGCGTCCTTAACGACCTTGAAGCGATTCATCGCGATGAACATGCGTGCCTCCTGCGCGGTACCGAACCTACATGCCCCTGTGCTCCTAAGGGGTACCGCCGCGCGGCGACAAGGCGCACCTCGAAAGCAGGCCTGACCTCCACGTCGACATTTGAGCAACAATGTTGCAAAGATGTGTGGGCTTAAACTAGAAGATGTAACCTTCGACTTGCGAAGCTTGACAACTTGGTGTCCTACTGCGCCGCGGTTCACCTGTGTCGGGATCAGGGCTATAGCCGGATATCGGCACGGAGTACCGGCAACCTGGCGTGCAGGACATGCGACTAAGGGGCGGACGGTGAAGCGGCGCGACAGCGAGGCGAAGACACCCCGTCCGCAGGAGGATGCAGCCCACGCCATGGACAAGGATTCCTCCGGCCAGACGATGCCGAAGCAGACGACGGACGTCGATCGCCTCGTCGGTATCCGGATCACAGCGCTGCGCAAGGCTCGCGGCATGAGCCAGACCGCGCTGGGCAACGCGGTCGGCGTGACCTTCCAGCAGGTTCAGAAATACGAGAAGGGTCAGAACCGGGTCGGGGCCGGCCGGCTGCGCGAGATCGCGCGCCTCCTCGAGGTTCCGGTCTCCGCGTTCTTCGAGGAGAACGAGCCGCGCGAGAACGCGCAGGAGGACGTGTTCGGCTTCCTCAGCGCCCACGGCGCCATCGAGCTGCTGCGCGCCTACGCCCAGATCGAGGACGAGCAGATGCGCCGCGACGTGCTCGCGCTGGTCCGCAGCGCCGCGCGACTCGCGCAGAACCGCGGCGCGACCGCGCCGACGACGGATCCGGCCTGACCGGCGCGCGAAACAGGCTTCACCTCGGGGACCTTCGAAGCGGCTGCGCCGAGCCCGGCGTCACGGCGGATCGGTCGCGATCAGGTGGAAGAAGCTGCCGGTGACGGGTCCGACCCGGTGGCCGGCCAGTCCCAGATCGACACCTTCGGCATCCGTCACGCGGGCGAGCGCCGTTTCCTCCGGCGCGATCGGCGAGAGCTCGCTGGCGTAGTGGAATTCGTGGCCGACGAGGCGCGTGCCCGCGGCGCCGAGCAGGCCGGATTCGCAGAGTTGCGCGACGCGATAGCCGAGATGCAGCTTGCGCCGGTGATACGAGGTCGCGACCGGTAGCAGTCCGGCCATGGCATGGGTCGCTCCGTCGGCATCCTGCAACGTCTCGCCCAGGACCATGTAGCCGCCGCACTCCCCGTGGACCGGCCGGGTCCGCGCGAAGCGGCGCAGCCCGTCGAGGAAGCGGGTCGCGCCGGCGATCGGGCCCGCGTGCAGTTCCGGATAGCCGCCCGGCAGCCAGCAGACGTCGCAATCCTCGGGCGGTCCCTCGTCGGCCAAGGGCGAGAACGGCACGAGCTCGGCGCCGGCCATCCGCCACCCGGTCTCGAGATGCGGATAGAGGAAACTGAACGCCGCGTCCCGGGCGACCGCTACGCGCTGTCCGGGCGGCCGGGGCAGCAGGCCACCGGAGGGCGGTACGGTGCCGCTCGCGCAGGCCGTCACGGCGTCGAGGTCGATGCCCACCTCCGCGAGGTCGGCGAGCCTGTCGAGGCGCGCGGCGAGATCCGCGGTCTCACCGGCCTGCACGAGCCCCAGGTGGCGCTCGGGCAGGACGAGCTGCGCGTCGCGCATCAGCGCGCCGAGCACCGGCAGCCCGGCGCACTCCATGCCGGCCTCCACGAGGCGCCGGTGACGGGCGCTCGCCACCTTGTTGAGGATCACGCCGGCGATCCGGATGCGGGGATCATAGAGCTTGCAGCCGAGCGCCACGGCGGCCGCCGATTGCGCCGCGCCCGACACGTCCACCACGAGCACCACCGGCCAGCCGTAGCGCGCGGCGATATCGGCGTTCGCCCCGGTACGGTTCTCGGCCGCCCGGACGCCGTCGAACAGGCCCATGGACCCCTCGGCGATCATCAGATCGGCCGCCGCCGCCGTCGCGCCCGCCAGCGCGTCGAGGAGCGGCGGCGCCATGGCGAAGCTGTCGAGGTTGAAGCTCGGATGGCCGGTCGCGGCGTGGTGGAAGGCCGGATCGATGTAGTCCGGGCCGCACTTCGCGCCGCGCACCCGCAGGCCGCGCCGGGTGAGGGCGCGCATGAGCGCGAGGGCGACGGTCGTCTTGCCGGAGCTGGAGCGCGGCGCCGCGACGAGGAGGCCGGGGGCGCTCACGACCGCGACCCCACCGTGCCGCCGGGCCGGTAGCGCCGGTCGTAGTCGGGCGCGTAGAGGGCGCTCTCGCGGAACTCCGCGGCGCCCAGCGCCGGTCCGACCAGGATCAGGGCGGTGCGCTCCAGGCCGGCCGCCGCGACGAGCCCGGGCAGCCCGGCGAGATCGCCCACGAGCGCCCGCTCGTCCGGCCAGGAGGCTCGGAACACCGCCGCCGCCGGGCAGGACGGGCCGTAGAAGGGGATCAGCTCGGCGGCGACGGCCTCGACGACGTGGATCGACAGGTGAATCGCTAGGGTCGCGCCAGTGGCCGCGTAGGCCGCGAGCGTCTCCCGCTCGGGCATGGCGCTCGCCCGCCCGGAGGTGCGGGTCAGGACCACGGTCTGGGCAACGCCCGGGACCGTCAGCTCCCGACGCAGCAGCGCGGCCGCGGCCGCGAAGGCGGGGACACCCGGCGTCACCGTGTAGGGAATGGCCAGCGCGTCGAGCCGGCGCATCTGCTCGGCCAGGGCGCTCCAGATCGACAGGTCGCCGGAATGCAGGCGCGCCACGTCTTGGCCGGCCGCGTGCGCCGTCCGGATCTCCGCCAGGATGGCGTCGAGGTCGAGGGGCGCCGTGTCGACGATCCGGGCACCGGGCGGGCACCAGCCCAGGATCTCGGGGGCGACGAGCGACCCGGCGTAGAGGCAGACGGGGCAGGCCGCGATGCGGTCGCGCCCGCGCACCGTGATCAGGTCGGCCGCGCCGGGGCCGGCGCCGATGAAGTGGACGGTCATGATTCCCGTGTCGTGTCGTATCGGACAGCCAGGGCGCAAGTGGCGCCGCCGCTCGCGATCCGGGGTAGGGCGAGGCGGCTCCGGGGCCCGGCGCCGGCGAGGGCCGCCGCCTCGGCCAGCGAGCCGACGCCGCGCAGGCGCTCGATCCGCGCCGAGCGGGTGACGACCTCGGCGTCGCGGGCCTTCAGCGCGGCGGCGGCGATGGGATGCGGTGCCAGGCCGAACCAAGCCGTCGCCGCGCGGATCGCCGGGTCCGACGCCCGGTCGTCCGCCGTGGCCACGGCCGCGAGGCTCGACCGCGCGGCGCCGACCAGGGCGAGGGCGCGCTCGATCAGCCCCGCGATGTCCTCGGCCTCGGTGCCCCGGCGGAACCCGATGCCGGCGACCAGCGCTCCGGTCACGGCTTGGTCCAGGCCCACTGGATCACCGTCATGGCGGGGCGCCAGCCGTGCATTCCCCCGACCGGGCTCGCCCGCTCCACGCCGTAGCGGCGCAGGCTTCCGCCATGCGCCGCGAAGGCCGCGAGCAGCGCGGCCTCGCCCTCCAGTGTCACGGCGTTGGCGACGCAGCGACCGCCGCCCCGCAGCGCCGCCAGCACGGTCGCAAGGACCCCCGGCTCCGAGACGCCGCCGCCGATGAACACCGCGTCCGGCACGGGCAGGCCGGCGAGCGCGCCCGGTGCCGTGCCGGCGACGACGGCGAGGTCCGGGGCGCCGAGCGCGACGGCGTTACGGCGGATCCGCTCGACGCGGTCCGGCCTTCCCTCGATCGCGGTGGCGCGCAGGCTCGCGTGGCGCAGCATCCACTCGATCGCGATCGAGCCGGCGCCCGCACCGACATCCCAGAGATGCTGTCCCGGATGCGGGCGCAGCGCCGACAGGGTCAGGGCCCGGATCTCGGACTTGGTCAGCTGCCCGTCATTCTCGAACAGGTCGTCGTCGAGGCCTGGCGCGAGAGGCAGGGCGCGGCCGGCACCCGCCACCGCGAGCGCCACCGTGTTCAGCGGATCGAAGTCGGCGCCGTCGAACGCGTCGGCGCGGAGGGTGCGGACACGCTCGCGCGGCCCGCCCATCGCCTCCAGCACCGTCAGCGTCGACGCGCCGAAGCCCCGGTCGCGCAGCAGGGCGGCGAGGGCGCCGGGCGTCGTGCCGTCCCACGACAGGACGAGGAGCCGCGCCCCCGGCTGGAGATGCGGGACGATCCGGGTCAGCGCGCGACCGTGGAGCGTGACCAGGGTGCACTCGGCGAGCGGCCAGCCGAGCCGGGCACAGGCGAGGCTGAAGGCCGAGGGCTGCGGGAAGGCGCGGATGTCGCCCGCGGGCACCAGCCGGGCGATCTCGGCGCCGATGCCGTAGTGGAACGGGTCGCCCGTGGCGAGGATGCAGGTCGGCCGGCCGCGCCGCGCCAGGATCTCCGGATAGGCCTCGTGGATCGGGCTCGGCCAGGGCCGCGTCTCCGCGTCGAGCGGCCCGGCGAGGGCGAGGTGGCGCCGGCCGCCATAGACCACTTTAGCGGCGTCGAGCGCGGCGGCGGCGGACGGCGTCAGCCCGGCCCGACCGTCCTCGCCGATCCCGACGATCGACAGCCACGGGGCGCTCGACAGCGAGTCAGCGCTCATGGACAAGGCGCCCATGAACACGCCGCCCCCGATCACCGGCACGATGCGGATCCTGATCCTCGGCGGGACCGGCGAGGCGAGCGCCCTGGTGCGGTCGCTCGCGGGGCAGGCGGATCGCGCCGTGACCCTCTCGCTGGCGGGCCGGACGGCGGCGCCGAAGCCCGAGCCGGTCCCGACCCGGATCGGCGGGTTCGGCGGCGCCGAGGGCCTCGCCCGCTACCTGAAGGCCGAGGCGATCACCCGCCTGATCGACGCGACCCACCCGTTCGCCGCGCGGATCTCGGCCAATGCCGCGCGCGCGGCGGCCCTGACGGGCGTGCCGCTCCTCGCGATCCGCAGGCCGGCCTGGAGCCGGGAGCCCGGCGACGACTGGGTCGAGGTCGACGGGATGGAGGAGGCGGTCGCCGCCCTCGGCCCCGAGCCCCGGCGCGTGTTCCTGACGATCGGCCGGCAGGAGGCCGGGGCCTTCGCGGCGGCGCCGCAGCACAGCTACCTGGCGCGGACGGTCGAGCCGCTGGGCGGGATCCTGCCGGTGCCGCATCTGACCGCCCTGGCGGCGCGCGGACCGTTCGACGCCGCGTCCGAGACGGCCCTGATGCGGGCCAGCCGGATCGAGATCGTGGTCAGCAAGAACGCGGGCGGCGCGGCGACCTACGGCAAGATCGCGGCGGCGCGCGGCCTCGGCATCCCGGTCGTGATGGTGCGGCGGCCGGGCAAGCCCGACGTGCCGAGCGTCGCGGACGCCGCGGGCGCGCGCGACTGGCTGGACGCGGGCGATCACGCCGATCCCTCGATCTTGCGGGCGGTGTAGACGAAGGGCGCCCGGCCCGCGCGCGGGATCAGCCGCGTCGTCGAGGCGCCCAGGATCACCATCGTGGCCATGTCGGCCGGCACCGCGGGCGCCTCGGCGAGGGTCGCGACGCGAATCGCCTCGTCCGGCCGGCTGACGGCGCGGGCGAACATCACCGGCGTATCGGGCGCGCGGATCCCGGCCGCGATCTCCAGCGCCGCCCCGAGCTGCCAGGGCCGGGCGGTGGAGATCGGGTTGTAGAGCGCCACCACGAAATCCGCGCGCAGCACCGCCTCCAGCCGCGCGGTCACGACCGGCCAGGGCTTCAGGTTGTCCGAGAGCGAGAGCGCGCAGAAGTCGCCGCCGAGCGGTGCCCCGAGCCGGGCCGCGGCGGCGAGCATCGCGGTGATGCCCGGCTCCACCGTGATGGCGAGGTCGCGCCAGCCGGACTCGCCGTACTCGACCGCCTCGAACACCGCCGCGGCCATGGCGAAGACGCCGGGATCGCCGCCGGAGACGACCGCGACCCTGCGGCCGGAGGCGGCGAGCTGCAGCGCGTGGCGCGCCCGGTCGACCTCCACCCGGTTGTCGCTGGCGTGCCGGACGAGGCCGGGACGCTCGGGCACGCGGGCCACGTAGGGGAAATAGCCGACGACGTCCTCCGCTGCGTCCAGCGCCCGGCGGGCCGACTCGGTCAGCAGGGCCGCGTCGCCCGGCCCGAGGCCGACGACGGTGAGGCTTCCGCTCACGGTCGGCGGCCCTCTCCGGGCAGGAGCACCATCGAGAAATAGGGCGCGTCGTCGTCGGCCTTGTCGGCCAGCATCACGACCCGCTCGCCCGCCATCGTACCGCGCTCCACGTAGACGGCGCGCGCCAGCAGCCCGGCGGCCGACAGGGCGGCCCGCACCTTCGGCAGGTGCCGCCCGAGCTTCATCACCACGGCCGCGTCGGTGCCGCGCAGGCGCTCGGTCAGCGCGTCGAGCGACAGGGTCGCCGGCAGGACGGTGAGGATGTCGTCGCCCCAGGTGATCGGCGTGCCGGCCCGGGTCCAGCAGCCCGACATGCCGGTGACGCCCGGAACCACCTCCACGGGGAAGCGGTCCTTCAGGCGCCGCCACAGGTGCATGAACGAGCCGTAGAAGAACGGGTCGCCCTCCGACAGGATCGCGACGTCCCGCCCGGCGCCCAGGTGATCGGCGAGCTGCCCGGCCGCGTCGTCGTAGAAGCCGGCGAGCGCCGCCACGTAGTCCGGGTGCTCGGGGTGGATCTCGGTCGTGTAGGGATAGGCGAGGGCCATCTCGCGGGCCGGGTCGCGCAGGATCGCGTCCGCGATGGTGCGGGCGTTGCCGCGCCGGCCGCGCTTGCAGAAGTGCACCAGCACCGGCGCGCGCATCAGGATGCGCTGCGCCTTCACGGTCAGCAGCTCCGGATCGCCCGGGCCCATCCCGACGCCGTAGAGCGTGCCCGTCACCGCGGCCGCGGGGATCTCCTCGGTCGGGCCGTCGAGGCGCTCGAAACCGTCCATCACTCGACCTCGCTGGCGAGCGCGTTGACCGCCGCGGCCGTCATGGCGCTTCCGCCGCGCCGCCCGTGCACGACTACGAACGGCACGCGGCCGTCCCGCGCCAGGGCTTCCTTCGACTCCGCCGCGCCGACGAAGCCGACCGGGATGCCGATCACCGCGGCGGGCGGCGCCACGCCGGCATCGAGGAGTTCCAGGAGCCGGAACAGGGCGGTCGGGGCGTTGCCCACCGCCACGACGCTGCCCGGAAGGTGCTCCCGCCACAGCTCCATGGCGGCCGCGGACCGGGTCGTGCCGAGGCTCTGGGCGAGATCGGGCACGCGCGGGTCGCCCAGGGTGCAGATCACCCTGTTGTCGGCCGGCAGGCGGGCCCGGGTGACGCCGTCGGCGACCATGCGGACGTCGCACAGGATCGGCGCGCCGGCCTTCAAGGCCGCGACGCCGGCCTCGGCGAAACCGGGCGCCATCTCCACGTCGGCCGGCAGGTCGGTCATGCCGCAGGCATGGATCATGCGGACGACGACGCGCTCGGCGGCGCCCGACCAGCGCCCGAGATCGGACTCGGCGCGGATCATCGCGAAGGAGCGCGCGTAGATCGCGCCGCCGTCGCGGATATAGTCGTAGCGGGACGGGGACTCGTGGGCCGCGGCCGGCTCCGATCCTGTCTGGCGCAGGGCGTTCTGGCTCGCGCTCATGCCGGTCTCCTGGTCCTCCCGCATTCCGAAGGGGTGATCTCCGGCGCGAAGGCGGCGGAGAGCCCGTCGATCTCGGCCCTTCCTAGCCGCTCCAGCACGGCCTCGATAGGGAGATCCATCGCCGGCTCATCGCCGGGCGCGCCCCCGATCACCACGCCGTAGAGGCCGTCGCGGCCGACGAGGGTCAGGTCCGCCGGACCCGGCCGCGCGCAGCCCTTGGCGCAGCCCGACACGTGCGCGGCATGGCCCGCGGCCGCCAGAGGGCCGAACGCCTCCGCGAGGCGCGCCGCGTCCGCGAGCGTGGGGGTCGATCCAGAGGCGCAGCCCGGCGCCCCCGTGCAGGCCGCGATCGCGCGCCGCGGATCGTCGGGGACGACGATGAACTCGGCCGCGAGCGCCGCCGTCGGGTCCGCCGCTTCGGCAGCGGCCGGCGCCAGCATCACGAAGCCGCGCGTGGGGGAGAGGCGGATCTCGTCCGCCCCGAGCGCCGCCGCCGCCGCGGCGATCCGGTCGAGAGCGTCGGCGGTGCAGCGCCCGAAGGGTGCGTCGACGGCGACGCTCCGGAGGTCGCGTCCGCCCGCCGGACGCGCCGGCTCCCGCTCCGAAGCGAAGCCCCGGTGCGCCTGCGCCGGTGCGACGAGAGTTTTTTCTGCCGGAAGCACCTCGGTCAGCGCGGACAGTTCGCCGTCCGACAGGTCGCGCATCCGGCGCCGGTCGGTCCGCGCGAAGGCGCCGAGCAGGGCCGCCACGTGGCCCGGCGCCGCGTCCTCCGCGCAGGTCAGGAGCCTCCGCCGGGTCTCACCGTGCGCGACCGTGATCGCGACGCGGCCCGGCCCCTCGGCGGCGACGCAGAGATCCGCTTCCGGCAGCGCCCGGCCGGGGCGGCCCTCGACGGCGACCAGGGTCTTGGCCGGCAACCCCGGGATCGCGAGCCCCGCGGTCTCGATCGCCCGGGCGAGGGCCGGCACGTCGATCGTCTCGTCCGAGTCATGGCCGGCCAGGGGGCTCGTGAGCGTCAGGCGCTGGGGGCCGCCGTCGGCGCGCACGTCGCCGAGCCCCCGGGCCGCGAGCCAGGTGGCCAGCGGCGCGCGCGTCGCCTCGGAGACGCCGCGGATCTGGAGATTCGCCCGTGCGGTCAGGTCCAGGTGCCCGTTCCCGAAGCGGCGCGCGCCCTCCGCCACGGCGCGGGCCTGATCGAGGGTCAGGATCCCGAGCGGCGGGTGAACGCGCGCGAGCAACCCGTCGCCCGTCGGCATGGGCCGCGCCAGACCGGGGCACCAGCCCCGGCGGGCGGGCGCCTCGGGCAGGACGCGCCGATGCGGGGTGGTGCTCACTCGGCGGCCTCGCGCGGCAGGGCGTCGGCCGGGAGGGCGTTGCGCCGGCTGTGCCAGAGGCCGCGATCCCGGGCGGCGTCGAACCGTTCCAGGATCGCGCGGGCCGCGGCGGGATTGGCGGCGCGCAGGCGCTCGAACACCTCGGCGTCGGCGATCCAGGCCGCGTAGAGCGCCTCGAAGCCCGCATCCGTCACCGCGTCGCTCGCGGCGGCCAGGACGAAGACCGCGTCGAGCCCCTGGGCGAGTTCCTGCGCCCCCCGGTAGCCGTGGCGCAGCTGGGCCGCGATCCAGCGGGCATCGGCGAGGCGCCCGCGGATCAGGCGGGCCGCGTCCTCGCGGGCCGTCCGTGCCTTCGGCCGTTCCGGGACCGACACGTCGAGGCTGTAGAGGGCGGGGCTCGCCCCCTCCAGGGCGGCGGCCGCCGCGAAACCGCCCATCGCGTCGACGGCGGCGTCGCCGTCGAACAGGTCGCGCTCGGCCACGTCGAAGGCGTGGAGATAGGCGTCGGCCGCCGCGACGCGGGCGGCGAAATCGGCGTCGGGCCCCTCGCGGTCGCCGTAGGCGTGGCGGCTCGCGGCCAGGTAGGCGCGGCCGAGGTCGGCGCGGCCCTCCCAGGCGCCGTCGAGGGCCGTGGCGGCGGTGCCGGCGCCGTAGCAGCCGGGCGCGGCCCCGTAGACGCGCACCGACGCGTCGCCCCGCCGGCGCGCCGCCGCGAGGGGATTCTCGTCGTCGGTCTCGTCCCTGTCCGCCACGGCGCGGGCGGCGCGGTCGAGCAGCGCCAGCGTGTCGGGGAAGGTGTCGCGGAACGCGCCGGAGACGCGGACGGTGACGTCGATCCGCGGCCGGTCCAGCATGGCGAGGGGCAGGATCTCGAAGCCGGTGACGCGGGTGCTGGCATGGTCCCAGACCGGCCGGACGCCCATCAGGGCCAGGGCGTGGGCCACGTCCTCGCCACCGGTGCGCAGGGTCGGCGAGGCCCAGAGATCCATGACGATCCGGGCCGGATAGGCGCCCTCGTCCTGGAGATAGCGGGTCACCACAGCGGCGGCGGCCTTCTCGCCGAGGAGCGCGGCGGCGCGGCTCGGGATGGCCCGCGGGTCCAGGGTCGCGAGGTTGCGCCCGGTCGGGAGCACGTCGGCCCGCCCGCGCGACGGCGAGCCCGAGGGGCCCGGTCGGACGAACCGCCCGTCGAGGGCCGCGAGCAGGCCGGCCCGCTCGGAGTCCGCGCTCGCCACGACGACGTCCGCGGCCCGGTCCGCGGCGCGGGCGAAGACGTGCAGGCCGTCGCGGAAGACGGTCTCGCCGAGATCGCAGAGATGCGCGTCGAGCCGCGTCAGCGCCTCGTCCATCGGCGTGTCCGCGCCGATCCCGGCCCCGTCCAGCAGTCCGGCCGCTCCGGCCTCCTCCAGGATGGCACGGGCGATGAGGTCGGCCCGGCGGGGATCGAGCACGCTGGCGGCGGAATACTCCTCCACCAGCTCTCGGAGGCGGGCCGCCTCGGGCGTCAGCGCGTGGACGGCGGTGTCGGGCGTCAGGTGCCCGAGCGCGACCCCGCCCAGGCGGCGCTTGAGCGGCGCGGCCTCGCCCGGATCGTCGACGATGAACGGGTAGATCACGGGCAGCCCGCCGACGCACAGCGCCGGGAAGCAGGCGGGTGACAGGGCCACGGCCTTGCCCGGCAGCCACTCCGCGGTGCCGTGTGTGCCGAGCTGCACCAGGGCGTCGAATTGCTGCCGCAGGCCGAGATGGAAGGCCAGGTAGGCGTGGGTCGGGGCGCGGTCGAGATCGTGGTAGCCGGTCTTGCGATCTGGATCGCGGCCGCGGTCGGGCTGGAGGAAGACCGCGAGGCCGCCGTCCCGGACCATCCGAAACCGGAAGGCGCCTTCGACGCAGGCGGGGTCCGCCTCGGCCTCGCCCCAGCTGTCGGTCACGGCCGCGCGGACGTCCTCGGAGAGCGTGCGCCACCACGCCGCGTAGGCCGCGAGCGGCACCCGGAACGCGGGCGGCCCCTCCGTGAGCGCCGCCATCAGCGCTCCGGGCTCCGGAAGCGCGCCGGCCGCGTAGCCCGCGGCCGCGAGGTCGGCGGCGATCGCGCGGGCGCTCGCGGGCGTGTCGAGGCCGACCGCGAAGCCGGCCCGGCCGCCGCGGGCAGGGTAGTCGGACAGGACCAGGGCGACGCGCCGCGCCGCCCGGGGCAGGGCGGCCAGCCGCAGCCATCCCGCGGCCCGGTCGGCGAGCGCGGCGATGCCGGCCTCGTAGGGCACGGCGCGCCGCTCGGCGAAGCCGGCGATCTCGGCGCTCTCCTCCTTGAACGAGATCGGGAAGCCCGAGAGCCGGCCGTCGAATTCCGGCAGCGCGACCTGCATGGCGAGATCGGCCGCGCCGAGACCGCGGGCGGAGGCCTCCCAGGCCGCGCGGGGCGACCCCACCGTGAAGGCCTGGAGAACCGGGCAGTCGCCGCCGTCGAGCACGAAGCCGGTCTCGTCCTCGCGGGCCGAGAAGGCGGTGGCGGCGATCACGAGATCGGGCCTGCGCGCGCGCACGGCCGCGGCGACCGCGGCGGCGGCCTGCGGCTCCTTCAGGCTCGACACGGCCATCGGCAGCACGCCGATCCCGCGCGCCCGCAGGGCGGCGGCGAGGGCGACGAACGGGCCGGTGTCGCCGCCGAGCACGGCGGGGCGGTAGATCAGCAGGAGCGCGACGGGCTCCGCCGCGCTGCGCGCTCCGGCGAGCGGGATCGCGGTCGCGGCCGCGGCGAGGGCTGCTTCAAGGGGCAGGACCCCGCAGCCGGGGCACCAGGGAAACCCGCGCGGGAGCGGCTGCGGCGGCTCGACCGGGCCGTCGGCGCCCAGGCGGATCGCGAGGCGCCGCAGCATCCGCCGCAGGTTGTCGGGGCCGCCGGCCCGGAAATAGGCGTCGAGCTGCCCGGCGAGGTCGGGATCGGTGGAGAAGGCGGCGAGGCGCGGATCCGGCCGGTCGTCGCCCGGCAGGACCGCGAGGACGACGCCGTGCGCCCGCGCGGCCTCGGCGCAGCGCTCGATCCCGTAGCGCCAGTAATCGAGGCCGCCCAGGCAGCGGATCACCACGACCTTGGCGCGCGCCACGACGCGCTCGACGTAGAGGTCGACCGAGAGCGGGTGCCGCAGCCTGGCGAGCTTCGCGAGCCGCAGGCTCGGCAGGCCGGGCTCCGCGGCGTGGGCCTGCCCGACCGACGCGAGGTCGCTGTCGGTGAAGGACAGCACCACGAGGTCGCCGGGCTCCTGCCCGAGATCCACGGCCGCCTCGCCCTCGTCGAGGGAGATGGCATCGATGCGCACGAGGTGCACCGCGGCGGCCCCTAGAGCGAGTCCGGGCGGGCGTGCGCGACCGGCCTCATCCCGCGATGGCCGCCGCGACGGCGTCCTTGTCGAAGCCTTTGAGGCCGATCACCACCAGCGTCCCGTCGCGGGCTTCCCCGGCCCGCCAGGGGCGGTCGAAATGATGGGTCACGCGTCGGCCGACACCCTGCACGACGAGGCGCATCGGCTTGCCCTCGACCTCGGCGAAGCCCTTGATGCGCAGAACGCCGGCGGCCTCGGCCGCCGCCTCGACCCGGGCCGCGAGATCTCCCGCGGTCACCGCCGGGCGCACCGGCAGCGCGACCGTCTCGAAATCGTCGTGGTCGTGGTCCTCGCCCTCGCCGTGATGCGAGGGGCGGGCGTCGAGATCGTCCTCGGCGGCCGCGCCGAGGCCGAGCAGAACCCGCGGGTCGATGGCGCCGTTCTCGGTCTCCACGACCTTCACGGCGCGGGGCAGGTGCCCCTCGACCTCGGCGCGGACCCGCGCCCGCGTCGCGGCGTCGATCAGGTCGGCCTTGTTGACGACCACGAGGTCGGCGCAGAGGAGCTGGTCCTCGAACACCTCCTCCAGGGGGTTGTCGTGGTCGACCGACTGGTCGGCGGCGCGCTGGGCCGCGAGGGCCTCCGGATCCTCCGCGAAGGCGCCCGAGGCCACCGCCGGGCCGTCGACCACCGCGACCACGCCGTCGACGGTCACCCGCGAGCGGATCGCCGGCCACTGAAACGCCTGGACCAGCGGCTTCGGCAGGGCGAGGCCGGAGGTCTCGATCAGGATGTGCTCCGGCGGCTCGGCGCGGCCGAGCAGGGTCTCCAGCGCCGGCACGAAATCGTCCGCGACCGTGCAGCAGATGCAGCCGTTCGGCAGCTCGACGATGGCGTCCTCGGTGCAGCCCTCGACGCCGCAGGCGGCCAGGAAGGACTTGTCGAAGCCGATGTCGCCGAACTCGTTCACCAGGATCGCGAGGCGGCGCCCCTTGGCGTTCTCCACCACGTGGCGGACGAGGGTCGTCTTGCCGGCCCCGAGGAAGCCGGTGACGATGGTGCAGGGGATCTTGTTCACGAGGGTCATTCCGCGGGCTCCAGGGTGCCGGCGGGGACCGGGCGGGGTTCTGGGAAAGGGGGGATGCGGGCGATCACGCCCTTGCGGAACGCCTCCGGACGCTCGCGCCAGGGCACGATGCCGTCCGGGGTCGCCGCGTAGGCCGCGAGCCCGCCGAGGATGATCTCGGCCGAGGCGGCCGGATCCATGTCGCCGTAGACGTAGGTCCAGCGGTCGGCCGCGGCGACCGCCACGGTGCAGGGCCGCTTGCAGACCGACAGGCATTCGACCGCCTCGACCCGCAGGTCCGGCGTGGCGCCGCTCCGCGCCCGGAGCGCCTCCAGCAGGCGGGCCCCAGCGCGGGGCCCGGCCGGATCGTCGTCTGGGCGTCGGCAGGTGGTGCAGACGTAGAGCACGGTCTCAGGCACGGGCCGCCCCCCGATCAGCGCCACGGGCGAAGGCCTGCCACGCCCAGCCGAGCCCGAGTCCGATCAGGATCCAGAACACGAAGCTGATGGCGAGCGACCGCGCGGCGAATTGCGCGGCGAGCGCGGCCGGAAGTTCGGACGCGGCCTCGGGCGCCTGCGGGGCACCGACGACGTGCGGCGCGATAATCAGGACGAGCCCCCCGAGGATCGTGATCAGCGCGCGGCGTATCGTGATCAGGTAGAGCCCCATCCCGGTCGCCGCGGCGGTCATCACCCACCACGCCTGCCGCGTCGCGAGCGGGGCCGCCGCGCTGCCGGGCAGTTCCGGCGGCAGGCCGAGGCCCGGCGCGAGGGCGACGCTGGCGAAGGCGGCCACCGCGAAGGCGAGGCCGACCTGCGGCGTGGGCTCGCGGCCGCAGGCGAGCATCACCGCGCCGAGCAGCAGCGCGTAGCCGACGCCGCCCACGAGGGTCGCGAGCCCGGTGAAGGCCATCCGCGGCAGGCCGGGCGCAGGCTGCCATTCCGGCGCGGCGTCGGGCGCGGCGTGGTCGTGCCCGGCATGGGCCAGCACGATCGGGAACGCCCTGACCGGGAGCGCCTTGGCAGCCCGGTTCGGCGCCTCCTGCTGCTCGTAGCGCTCGGCCGCGACGATCAGCGGCGAGGTCAGCGTGAGTTCGAGGCCCGTCACGATGGCAGCCGCGAAGAAGCCGGCGGCGAGGGCCGCCGACAGGAGCCGGATGATCATCCCTGGTCCGGGGACGTCAGTGGCAGGGGAAGTTCTGGGTGTGCCGGAAATCGTGCGCCGCGTTGTGGAGCGCGATCGCCGGCGAGAAGCCCGCCATGAACAGCAGGCCGAGGCCCAGCACGGCCGCGAGTGCGACGGCGATCGGGCGCTCCGCGGCGCGGGTGCCGGCGGCGACGGGGGCGAGGGTTTGCGTCGTCATCAGAAGCGTCTCCAGCCGCCCCACCGGCGGCATTGCGGGATCCTGTCGCGACGGCAGGTCTCCTGGCTCGCGGCTCGGCGCGCCCACCGCCTTCCCGGATCGCTCCGGTGGCGCTTGGCGGGCGCTCGCCGCTCACAGTTGCGGGGGCAGCCGCGGAGTCGGGGCTTCAAACCCCTCACCGCATTCCCTTTTCACCCCGTCTCCGGGGCACCGTCGCCCGGCCGTTGTAGACGCATGACCGCCGGGACACAACGGAGCGGCGCCGGATCGCGGCCGTTTCCCGCGCCCGCCCCGCGATCGGGGCGGGCTTGACGGCCGCGCCCCGGAGCGGGCACCGCCGCACCCGATACCCGCCCGGCCCCGGCGCGGGCGCTGAACTCCCGGAGACCCGATGGCCCCGACAGACGATCCGACCCCGGTCCTCGTCGATCTCGCGGCCGGCCGTGAGCCGCGGATCGTCTCCGATGCGGGCACGGGAACGACGTGGCTCGAGGTCGACCTCGGCGGCCGCTTCCCGATCCATTCCGTCGCCCTGCGGCCGGGGGAGGGGGCGGTTCCCGCGGAGCCCGGCGACGTCGCGGTGGCGGTCTCGCAGGACGGCGTGACGTGGGCCGAGCCGGACCTCGCCGGCTGGACCGCGACCCCGGACGCCCTCGTCGCCGCGATCGTCCCCGACGAGCGGGCCTGGGCGCGCGCGGTCCGGATCGCCGCGCCCGAACCGGCCCGGATCGCCGGCATCGGCATCCGCGCCGACGAGGCCGCGGTCGACCTGATCGCGCTGCGGGCGATGCTCGGCCTCGACGTGACGCTCCTGAACGAGAAGCCCGGCGCCAACGTCTACGTCACCTACGCGCTCCAGTCGGCGCCCGACCGCGCCAGCCATGCACTGGTCGGCCTGTCGCTGTTCGAGAACGGCGCCTTCGGCAACTGCCTCGTCCAGTACATCATCGCGGTGTCCATCGCGAAGTCGCTCAACCTGAAATACATCAAGGTGCCCAAGGTCGACCGCAGCAAGGTGATCTTCCTGACCGAGCGGCTGACCTGCGACGGCATCACCTTCATCCCGCCGGACGAGCCGCTGCCGGCGGACGGCTACTTCCTGTCGGGCCTGTATTTCGACCCGACGCAGTTCGAGCGCGTGACCGCGCTGCGGGGACCGGCGGATTCGCGCGCGATCGTGCAGAGCGTGATCCGGCCGCTGTTCAACGGTCTGCCGAAGAACTTCCCGGTGAAGCCCCACGACCAGCTCCTGATCCACATCCGGTCGGGCGACATCTTCAGCACCTGGGTCGATCCGCACTACCCGCAGCCGCCCTTCGCGTTCTACCGGATGGTCATCGACCGGCTCCTGGCCGAGGGCCGGATCCGCTCGGTCAAGCTCGTCTTCGAGAACAGGCTGAACCCGGTCATCGCCGAGGTGGAGGCCTACGCGGAACGGCGCGGCCTGCCGGTGGAGATCCAGAGCGAGTCGCTGATCTCCGACGTCGCGGCGCTGGTGAACGGCCGCTACCTCGTCTTCGGGCTGGGGACCTTCGGGCCGGGGATCTGCCACCTCTCGGACCACGTCGAGCAGGTCTTCTACTTCGCGTCGAACTGGCCGCAGGGCTTCCAGTCGATCCCCACGATCGGGAAGGTGGTCGAGGTCCGCGATCTCGAGGGCCGCTACATGAAGGTCGGCGAGTGGCAGAACACAGACGCGCAGCGCCGGACGATGGTGGATTACCCGGCCGAGGCCCTCGCCTTCGACGACGCGTGACCGGCGCGGCGGGCCGGAGGCGCTACGGCGCCGTCCGGAGAAGCTCGGCGGGGGCTCCGGCCGGACGGGTCGAGCCGGCGTCGCGCACCTTCAGGGCGTCCGTGTACATCCGCTCCACGTCCGTCCGGAAGGCGGCGCGCGAATCCGGACGCGTGTAGAACATGTGCCCGCCCGGATAGACCGCGAGGCTCAGGCGGCCGGCGGCGTAGGCGGGGACCTGCGCCAGCAGGAGCTTCGAGGCGAAGTAGGGCGTCACCAGGTCGGTGAAGCCGTGCGCCACGAGGACGCGCAGGTTCCCGTCGAGCGCCAGATCGCCCTTCAGGTTCGACAGGACCTCGGGCGCCTGCCGGCCCGAGCCCCAGCTCCAGCCGCGATTGACGGCGTTGTTCAGGAGCTCGTAGCGCATGTTGGTCACCGGCCATTTCAGCGTCCGCGCGTAGAGGTCGAGCATCGCGCTCGTCAGCGGTGCCTGGAGGGCGGTGAGCTGGGGATCCTCGAAGCTCGACTGGGCGGCGTCCGGGTTCGGGTCCCAGCCGGTGATGCCGGTGTCGTAGGCGCTGGTCACGCGCCCCTCGGCGCGGTCGATCTCGCGCTGGACGCTCCGGGTCGAGAGGCGCGCCGCCTGGGCACGCACCAGGGCGGGGTCGAGACCGACGAGGGGCGCGACCTTCTCGGTCATCCGGGCGACGGCGGCCGTGTCGCTCGGCCCCTTGAGCAGGTCGCTCAGGTACGGGCCCGAGGCGTAGGCCTCCGCGTCGCCGAGCAGGGTTGGCGTCGGCACCGTGCCGGCCCGCTCGAGCGCGCCCGCCGCCAGCGAGGGCAGCTTCAGCACGTAGCCCCACGGATTGGTCCGCGGCGTCTCCAGCCACGCGAAATCGAGCACCGGCGAGAGCAGCACCATGCCGGACAGGCCGACGCCGATCTCCTCCTGGAGCTTCTCGGCGATCAGCGGGCCGCGGAAGCCGCCGTAGCTCTCGCCGACGAAGAATTTCGGGCTCGCCATGCGGTCGTTGACGCGCAGGTAGCGCGCGATGGTCGCCGCCAGGGTCGAGGCGTCGGTATCGATCGACCAGTAGGCCTTGCCGTTCCCGTCCGCAGCCCGGCTGTACCCGGTCCCCACGGGGTCGAGGAAGACGAGATCGGTGAAGCCGAGCCACGTCCCGTCGTTGGGCGTCAGCGTCACCGGCTGCGACGGGCTGATGCTGTCGCCGCCGACCGGAAGCCGCCAGGGCCCGATTGCCCCGATATTGAGATAGGCTGAGGCGGCGCCCGGGCCGCCATTGACCGCGAAAGTGACGGGACGCTCCCGGCCGGCCTGCGGCGCCATCGTGTAGGCGACGTAGGCGATCTCGGCCTGCAGCTTGCCGGCCTCGTCGACGAGGGGCAGGCTCCCGGCCGTGGCGGTGAAGTCGAGGGTCCGGCCGTCCGGCAGCGTCACGCTCTGCTTGGTCGTCGAATCGGGCGGCAGGCGGCGTCCCTCCGGTCCGCGCTGCGCCGGTTTGCTCTCCGCGGGATGGCCGTGCGGCGCGTCCTGGGCGAGGGTGACCGGGGGCGCGGCGAGAGCCAGGGCGAGGGCGAGCGCGGCGCGCCCGAGACGTGCGTGGGGGGCCACCATCAAGCCTTCTTGTTCCAGCGTCCGGACTCGTCCTGCTGCCAGTAGGCCACCGCGTGACCGGCGTCCTTGGCCTGCTTCCACTGCTCGCGGGCGCGCAGCAGCGCGTCCTGGTCGGTCCCGTCGAACAGGATGCAGATCCGCTCGTACTGCCCGGCGTCGGGCGGCAGGTCGGCGCCCTCCACCAGGAAGCGGATCGAGGCGGTGTTGGGATTCACGTCCCGGAGCGTGAGCACCACCGGCTGGCTCGCGGCGTCGGGCTCGCGGTCGGTGCCGTGCGGCAGGAAGCTCTCGTCGGAATAGGTCCAGAGGTGGTCGTCGAGCGCCTGCAGGCGCTCCTCGCTCGCCGCCTGGATCGCGGCCTGCCAGCCGCGGTCCAGCGAGCGCTCGACGAGGTTCGGCAGCACCTTCTCCAGGGGCTGCCGCTGCATGTGGTAGAAGAGGATCTCGGTCACGGCTCCGAGGATATAGGGCCGCGGGCCGCCGCGCGAGCAGCGGCGCGCCGCCGCGGCCTCAGACCAGGCGGCTCTGCTCGATCGCGGCGCCGACGAAGCCCTTGAACAGCGGGTGCGGCTCGAACGGGCGCGACTTCAGCTCCGGATGGAACTGCACGCCGATGAACCACGGGTGCCCGACATGCTCCACCGTCTCGGGCAACAGGCCGTCGGGGGACACGCCCGAGAAGCGCAGGCCCTTGGCCTCCAGCCGCTCGCGATAGGCCATGTTGACCTCGTAGCGGTGGCGGTGGCGCTCCGAGATCTGATCGGACCCGTAGATCTGGGCGATCTTGGACTCGGGGTCGAGCTTCGCCTCGTAGGCGCCGAGCCGCATCGTGCCGCCGAGATCGCCGGCCGCCGCGCGCCGCTCCAGCTCGTTGCCGCGCAGCCACTCGGTGAGCAGGCCGACCACCGGCTCGGCGGTGTCGCCGAACTCCGTGGAGTTGGCCTCCGGCATCCCGGCCAGCGAGCGGGCCGCCTCGATCACCGCCATCTGCATGCCGAAGCAGATGCCGAGATAGGGGATGCGCTTCTCGCGGGCGTAGCGGGCCGCGCGGATCTTGCCCTCGGCCCCGCGCTGGCCGAAGCCGCCCGGCACGAGGATCCCGTTGAGGCCTTCGAGGAAGGGCGCCGGATCCTCGCGCTCGAACACCTCGGCCTCGATCCACTCGAGATTGACCTTCACCCGGTGGCTGATGCCCCCGTGGGTCAGCGCCTCGGTTAGCGACTTGTAGGCGTCCTTCAGCCCCGTGTACTTACCCACGATGGCGATCGAGACCTCGCCCTCGGGATTGCGCACGCGCTCGGCGATGGTCTGCCAGCGGCCGAGATCCGGCTCCTCGCCGTGCTCCAGGCCGAAATGGCCGAGCACCTCCCGGTCGAGGCCGGCGGTCCGATAGGAGAGCGGCACCTCGTAGATCGAGGCCACGTCGAGGGCCTCGATGACCGCGGTCTGGCGGACGTTGCAGAACAGCGCGAGCTTGCGCCGCTCGTCCATCGGGATCGGCCGGTCGCAGCGGCAGAGCAGGATGTCGGGCTGGATGCCGATCGAGCGCAGCTCCTTCACGGAGTGCTGGGTCGGCTTGGTCTTCAGCTCGCCGGCGGACGGGATGTAGGGCAGCAGCGTCAGGTGGACGTAGCAGCAGGTGCCCCGCGGCAGCTCCTGCCCGAGCTGCCGGATCGCCTCGAAGAACGGCAGGCCCTCGATGTCGCCGACCGTGCCGCCGATCTCCACCAGCACGAAGTCGAAGCTGTCGTTGCCGTCGAGGACGAAGTCCTTGATCGCGTTGGTGACGTGCGGGATCACCTGGATCGTGGCGCCGAGGTAGTCGCCGCGGCGCTCCTTGGCGATGATGTCCTGGTAGATCCGGCCCGTCGTGATGTTGTCGGCCCGGCTCGCCGGAACGCCGGTGAAGCGCTCGTAATGCCCGAGGTCGAGGTCGGTCTCGGCGCCGTCGTCGGTGACGAACACCTCGCCGTGCTGCGTCGGGCTCATCGTGCCCGGATCGACGTTCAGGTAGGGGTCGAGCTTGCGCATCCGGACCCGGTAGCCGCGGGCCTGGAGGACCGCCGCCAGGGCCGCCGAGGCGAGGCCCTTGCCGAGGGAGGAGACCACGCCGCCGGTGATGAAAACGTACCGCGTCATGGGCCTCGGTCCATAAAGAAGCTGCTGGCATTTGCCAAACGACGGAGGCCCCGGCCCGCGCATGGGCTGGGGATCGCGGAACGCATGGCGTGGACCGGCCGAGCGCCGGTCCGTCGGGACAAGGGTCGGACGCTGCGCCGCTCGCGGCGCGCGCCGTCAGCGCGACTGCGGCGCGTCCGGAACCGCCGGCTGGGCGGGGGCCGGCTGCGCGGGAGCCGGCTGGGCCGGGGCGTTCGCGGGCGCCCGGTCCTGCTGCTGGCGCAGCGTGTCGAGCAGGTTGTCGGCACCGGTCGGCTGCTTGGCCGGCTGTCCGGACGTCTGCGGCGCGCCCGTGTCGAGAATCGACTTCGGCGCCGCCGAGCGATGCGACAGGATCGCGAGGGTCAGGCTGGTGGCGAAGAACAGGGCCGCCAGGATCGCGGTGGCCCGCGTCAGGGCGTTGGCCTGGCCGCGGCCGGTCATGAACCCGCCGACGCCGCCACCGCCGCCACCGCCGCCGAGCCCGAGTCCGCCCTCGGAGCGCTGGAGCAGCACGACGCCGATCAGCGCGAGCACGATGATGAGGTGGACGACGATCAGGACGGTCTGCATCGGTGTTCCGGGATCTTCTTCAGCGCCGCGCGCCGGCAGCGGGCACCGGAAGACGAACGCACGAGGGCCGGGGCCCGCGATCGTCCACGAACCGCCCCGACGCACGGGCGTGCGGCGGGGGCTTCGGGGGACGCTTCGGGCGGACCGGCCGGAATTCGGCGACGGCATACACCACCGGTCGCCCGCCGCCAACCTGACGCGCGCGGCCGACTGTCCGCTCCGACCCTCGCCTTCGTCGGCGCACCGTGCTCTCTGCCGGGGCAGGGCGGCCGACCGAACGCGCCGCCCGGTCCGGGAGGCAAGCCATGTCCGTGTCACGCCGTGCGGCGCTCGCCGCCGCCATCGCCGCACCCGTCCTGATCCGCCCGGGCTCCGGCTCCGCGGCCGGAACCGATGCCTCCGGCCGGGGCGCCGCGGTCGAGCAGGCGGTCGACGCCCTCACCAAGGCTCTCCTCGCCGCCGACGGTCCGGCCCTCGACGCCCTGACCCTCGACGGGCTGAGCTACGGCCATTCCAGCGGTCAGGTGCAGGACAAGGCGGCCTTCATCGAGACGCTGACCAGCAAGCGCTCGACCTTCCCGAGCATCACCCTGTCGGACCGCTCCGTGTCGGTGGTCGGCGACGACGCCATCGCGCGCCACGTCTTCACCGGCGAGGTGGTCTCGGGCGGCAAGACGTCGCCGGTCCATATCGGCGTGATGCAGGTCTGGCACAGCGACGGCGGCCGCTGGCGGCTGCTCGCCCGGCAGGCCTTCAAGATCTGACGGTCGCGCGGCGCGTCTGTCGCGCCGCGCCCAGCCAGGCTTCGCGGGCCCGCGCTCAGGCGTAGGCGGCGCAGATCCCCAGGAAGTCTTCCGCCACGAGGCTCGCGCCGCCCACGAGCGCGCCGTCGACGTTGTCCACCGACAGGAGTTCCTTGGCGTTCCCGGGCTTCACCGAGCCGCCGTAGAGGATGCGGATCTTCTGCGCCTCGTCGCCGACGAGCTTGTCGAGCATCTCCCGCAGGGAGGCGTGGACCTCGGCGATGTCGCGCGGCGTCGGCGTCCGCCCGGAGCCGATCGCCCAGACCGGCTCGTAGGCGATCACCGTGTCGGCCGCCGTCGCGCCCTTCGGCAGGCCGATGGCGAGCTGAGCGCGGACGATGTCGAGGGCGCGGCCCTGCTCGCGCTCCTCGATGGTCTCGCCGACGCAGACGATGCCGCACAGGCCGGCGCGGCGGGCGCCCAGCGCCTTGGCGTGGACCCCGTCGTCGGTCTCGTGATGGTAGGCCCGGCGCTCGGAATGGCCGACGATCACGTACTTGGCGCCGAGATCGGCGAGCATCTCGGCCGAGATCGAGCCCGTGAAGGCGCCGCTCGGCCGGGCGTGCAGGTTCTGGCCGCCGATCGCGATCGGCGATCCGGCCGCCGCCGCCACGCAGGATCCGATCAGCGTCGCCGGCGGGCAGATCAGCACGTCGATGCGCGACGCGAGGTCCGGCGAGAGCCCGTCGCGAATCGCCTCGACAACCTGGATGGATGCCCGGGTCCCGTTCATCTTCCAGTTGCCAGCGACAAGCGGTTTGCGCCCAGACTGCGTCATTCCTGCCCTCGCTCCGCCGCGGCTTTCTCGAAGTCGCCGGGGCCTACCAGAGCGAGCTTGAGCGTGCAAACGGCCGGGACCGCCCGAGCCTTTGCCTGTGGACGCGAATGGTCTATCGCGGTCGGCTCTCAGGGACAGCGCCGGCCCGGTGACGGGGCGGCTGCCGAAGGTACTCGATCACAGACCATGCTTCAGGGCATCCGCAACGCCAGCCAGCACTGGCTCGGCAAGATCGTCTTGACGATCATCTTCACGCTGCTGATCGCCGGTGTCGGCATCTTCGGGGTGGAGGAGTTCTTCCGCGGCGGCGCGAGCAACAAGGTGGCCACGGTCGGCAGCACGCCGATCACGGCCGAGCAGGTGCGCCAAGCCTACCAGAACCAGCTGCAGCGCTATCAGACCCAGCTGAAGCGTCCGCTGACGCCCGACCAGGCGCGGATGCTCGGCCTGGACCGGCAGGTGATGTCCCAGCTGATCACCGAGGCCGCCCTCGATCAGAAGACTCACGATCTCGGCCTCACGGTGCCGGATTCCTCGGTGATCAAGGCGATCCACGAGGAGAAGAGCTTCCAGAACCAGCAGGGTCAGTTCGAGCCGCAGCTCTTCTACCAGACCCTGCAGCGCGCCGGCCTCAACGAGGCCCTGTTCGTGCGCGAGCAGCGCTCGGTGATCGCCCGCCTCCAGCTCGCCGAGGCGGTGTCGTCGGATCTGCACGTGCCGCTCGCCATGCGGGAGGCCGTCCATCGCTACACCACCGAGCGCCGCGCGGCCGCCTACCTGATGCTGACGCCCTCGGTGGCTGGCCAGATCCCCGAGCCGAGGGACGACGAGCTGAAGACCTGGTACGAGGCCAACAAGTCCGGCTTCCGGGCGCCGGAGTTCCGGGCGGCCAACCTCCTCGTTGTCGAGCCCGAGGCGATGGCGAAGCCCGACGCGATCACCGAGGCCGACGCCCGCGCCGCCTACGCGCTGAACAAGGACCGCTACGGCACGCCCGAGAAGCGCACGATCCAGCAGATCGTGTTCCCCGACGCGGCCGCCGCCGAGGCGGCCCGCAAGGCGATCACGGACGGCTCCAAGACCTTCGACGCGGTGGCGGCCGAACGCGGCACCGACGAGAAGGACCTGACCCTCGGCACGCTGACCAAGAGCGAGCTGTTCGACAAGGCCGTCGCCGACGCCGCCTTCGCGCTGCCCGAGGGCGGCGTGAGCCAGCCGGTCCAGGGCCGGTTCGGCACCGTGCTGCTGCGCGTGACCAAGATCGAGGCCGGGACGGTGAAGCCGTTCGAGGCGGTGGACGGCGAGATCCGCAAGGCCCTCGCCCTGGCCCGCGCCCGCGACGCCATGGAGACCACCCGCGACGCGATCGAGGACCAGCGGGCCGGCGCCAAGCCGCTGGCCGACATCGCGGCCGAGCGCGGCCTCAAGGTCGTCGCCGTGAAGGCGGTGGACGTGAACGGCAAGGGGCCGGACGGGCAGCGGATCACCGACATCCCGGACCCGGAGACCACCCTGCCGGCCCTGTTCCGCGCCGAGATCGGCGGCGACAACGAGCCCCTGCGGACCAAGACCGGCGGCTATGCCTGGTACGACGTCACCGGGATCGACGCCGCCCACGACAAACCCCTCGACGAGGTCAAGGACGGCGTGAAGGCCGGCTGGACCGCGACCGAGATCGCCAAGCGTCTCCAGGCCAAGGGCCGCGAGCTCGTCGAGAAGATCAACAAGGGCGAGACCATGGAGGCCGCCGCCCAGGAGGTCGGCGTCAACCTGCAGGAGGCGCAGGATCTCGCCCGCAACCAGGCCAAGGACATGCTCACGGCCGACGTCGTGAACCTGATCTTCGCGACCCCGGTGGGCAAGGCCGGCACGGCGGCCGCGGGCGATTCGCGGGCGGTCTTCAAGGTCACGGCGGCGACGGTGCCGGCCTTCGTGGCCGACAGCCCGAGCGACAAGCAGATCACGCAGAGCTTTCAGGCGGCGCTCGCCGACGACGTGCTGTCCGAGTACATCGGCGAGGTCCAGAAGAACGCCGGCGTGAAGGTCGATCCGGCGGCCCTGCGGCGCGCCATCGGCGGCGAGTACTGAGGCATGGCCGACGCGCCCGATTACGCGGCCTTCGCGGCGCGCTATGAGGCCGGGCAGCCGAGCCTCGTGGCGGTGAGCCTCGTCGCCGATCTCGAGACGCCGGTGGCGGCGTTCCTCAAGCTGCGCGCCGGCCATGCCGGGCCGGCCTTCCTGCTCGAATCGGTCGAGGGCGGCGCCGTCCGCGGCCGGTACTCGATGATCGGCCTCGATCCGGACCTGATCTGGCGCTGCCGGGCGGGCGCGCCCGCGATCGCGCGCGGGGCCGATCTCACGCGGTTCGAGCCGGATTCGCGGGCGCCGCTGGCGAGCCTGCGGGCCCTGATCGCCGAGAGCGCCATCGGCGAGTCGGACGGCCAGGACCTGCCGCCGATGGCCGCCGGCCTGTTCGGTTACCTCGGCTACGACATGGTCCGCGCCATGGAGCGGCTGCCGGAGCCGAACCCGGATCCACTGGGCGTGCCGGACGCGATCCTGGTGCGCCCCCGGGTGATGGTGGTGTTCGACTCGATCCGCGACGTCATCACGGTCGTCTCGCCGATCCGGCCCGCCCCCGGCACCGCGGCCCGGGCCGCCTACGAGGACGCGCTGCAGCGCGTCGACCGGGTCGCCGCCGCCCTCGAGGGCCCGCTGCCGATCGAGGCGCGGGTGGACCTGTCGACGGTCGCCCCGCCCGAGCCGGTCTCGAACACGCCGCCGGACGATTTCTTCGCCATGGTGGCGCGCGCCAAGGAGTACATCGTCGCGGGCGACGTCTTCCAGGTGGTGCTGTCCCAGCGGTTCTCGGCGCCGTTCACGCTGCCGGCCTTCAGCCTGTACCGCTCGCTCCGGCGGACCAACCCGGCGCCGTTCCTGTGCTACCTCGATTTCGAGGGCTTCCAGATCGTCTGCTCCTCTCCGGAGATCCTGGTGCGGGTGCGCGACGGCGTGGTCACGGTCCGCCCGATCGCGGGCACGCGTCGCCGCGGCGCGACCCCGGCCGAGGATACCGCCCTCGCCGAGGAGCTGCTCGCCGACCCGAAGGAGCGGGCCGAGCACCTGATGCTGCTCGACCTCGGCCGCAACGACGCCGGCCGGGTCTCGCGGATCGGCAGCGTCCGCGTGACCGACTCGTTCTTCATCGAGCGCTACAGCCAGGTCATGCACATCGTGTCGAACGTCGAGGGCGACCTCGACCCGCGCCACGATCCACTGGACGCCCTGGCGGCGGGATTCCCGGCCGGCACGGTCTCGGGCGCCCCGAAGGTGCGGGCCATGGAGATCATCGACGAGCTGGAGCGCGAGAAGCGCGGGCCGTACGCGGGCTGCATCGGCTATTTCGGCGCGCGGGGCGAGATGGACACCTGCATCGTCCTGCGCACCGCGGTGGTGAAGGACGGGACCATGCACGTCCAGGCGGGGGCCGGGATCGTCTACGATTCCGATCCCGCCTCCGAGCAGCAGGAATGCGTCAACAAGGCCAAGGCGCTGTTCCGGGCCGCCGAGGAGGCAGTGCGCTTCGCCGCGCAGGCGAAGCGCGGGCAGTAGCGCGGGCCGTAGGGCGGACGCGCGGCTGCGCCGCCGACCGACGCCGACGGTTGACCGCGCGGGTGCGAGCGGTCACATCGCCTGCATGCCCGAGCGTGCCGCCGCGATGCCCAACGTCCTCGTCATCGACAACTACGATTCCTTCACGTGGAATCTCGTGCACCTGATCGGGCCGCTCTGCGGCACGGTCGAGGTCGCGCGCAACGACGCGCTCACGATCGCCGACATCCGCGCCAAGGCGCCCGACGCGATCGTGCTGTCGCCGGGGCCGTGCACGCCCACGGAGGCGGGGATCTGCCTCGACGTGGTCCGCGACCTGTCCGAGGAGATCCCGATCTTCGGCGTGTGCCTCGGCCTCCAGGCGATCGGCCAGGCCTTCGGCGGCGACGTCGTGCGCGCGCCGCTGCCGCTCCACGGCAAGGTCTCGACCATCCGGCACGGCGCGCGCGGCCTGTTCCGCGGCCTGAACGACAGTTTCGAGGCGACGCGCTACCACTCCCTGGTGGTCGACCGCGCGACCTGCCCGACGGCCCTGCGGGTCACCGCCGAGGCCGACGGCCTGATCATGGGCCTGGAGCACGCCGACCGGCCGCTCCACGGCGTCCAGTTCCATCCCGAGAGCATCCGGTCGCAGCACGGCACGGAGATCGTGAAGAACTTCCTCGATCTCGCCGCCGCCTGGAACACGGCGCGTGACAGGACGCGTGCCGACGTGCATTGACGCCGGGGGCCGGGGCGGCCCTCCGTTAGAACCCATGGACAGCTTCAGACCCCATCTCGCGAAGGTCGCCGGGGGCCTCGCCCTCGACCGCGCCGAGGCCCGCGCCGCCTTCGACGACCTGCTGTCGGGCGAGGTCACGCCGGTCCAGGCCGGCGCCTTCCTGACCGCCCTCAAGGTGCGCGGCGAGACCGTCGAGGAGATCGTCGGCGCGGCCGAGGCCATGCGGGCGCGCATGACCCGCGTCGCGGCGCCCGCGAACGCCGTCGACGTCGTCGGCACCGGCGGCGACCATTCCGGCAGCGTCAACGTCTCCACTCTGGCGGCGATCGTCGTGGCCGCCTGCGGCGTGCCGGTGGCCAAGCACGGGAACCGGGCGGCGACCTCGCGCTCCGGCGCCGCCGACGTGCTCGCGGCCCTGGGCGTGCGGCTCGGGCTCGACCCCGCCGCGCAGGCCCGCTGCCTCGCCGAGGCCGGACTCTGCTTCCTGTTCGCGCAGGCCCACCACCCGGCGATGCGCCACGTCGCGGCGGTCCGGTCCGAACTGCCCGTGCGGACGATCTTCAACCTGCTCGGCCCGCTGAGCAACCCGGCCGGCGTCGGTTACCAGCTCTTCGGCGTCGCCCAGGAGGCGCTCGCGGAGCCGCTGACGCGGGTCCTGGCCGAGCTCGGCAGCCGCCGGGTCTGGACCGTCCACGGGTCCGACGGGCTCGACGAGATCACCGTCACCGGTCCGACGCGGGTGGTCGCCCTCAACGAGGGGCGGCTGTCCCACTTCACCATCGACCCGCGCGACTTCGGTCTGGCGCTGCGCGCGCCCGAGGAGCTGCGCGGCGGCGACCCGGCCGACAACGCGCGGTCCCTGGAGGCCGTCCTGGCGGGCGCGCGGAACGCCTACCGGGACATCGCGGTCCTCAACGCGGGGGCGGCGCTCGTCGTCGCGGGGGCCGCGCAGGCCCTGGCGGACGGCGTCGCGCAGGCGCAGGATGCCGTCGATTCCGGGGCCGCCCGGGCGACGCTCGCCCGCCTCGTCCGGGCCTCGAACGACCACTCCAACGGGCAGGAGGGCCGATGAGCTCGCTGACGCACGAGGCGACCCCGGAGACCTGCGCCGGGACGCCGACCGAGCGGCCGAACGTCCTCGCCCGCATCGAGGCCTACAAGCGCCGCGAGATCGCCGAGGCGAAGCTGCGCGTGCCGCTCGCCAAGCTGGAGCGGAAGGTCGCGCAGGCGGAGCCGGTGCGCGGCTTCGCGGCGGCGATCCGGAGCCATCTCGGCGCGGACCGCCCCGCGCTCATCGCCGAGGTGAAGAAGGCCTCGCCCTCGAAGGGCCTGATCCGCGCCGATTTCGACCCGGCAAGCCTCGCCGCCGCCTACGAGGCCGGCGGCGCCACCTGCCTGTCGGTGCTGACCGACGAGCCCTCGTTCCAGGGGCGGCCGGAGTACCTGACGGCGGCGCGCGCGGCCTGCGGGCTGCCCGTCCTGCGCAAGGATTTCCTGTTCGAGCCCTATCAGGTCTACGAGGCCCGGGCCTGGGGCGCCGACTGCATCCTCGTCATCATGGCCTGCCTCGACGACGACGAGGCCGTCGCCCTGGTCGAGACGGCGCACCTCCTCGGGATGGACGTCCTGGTCGAGGTGCACGACGAGGCCGAGCTGGCGCGGGCCATCCCCCTCTGCACGGCGCTGATCGGCATCAACAACCGCAACCTCAAGACCTTCGAGGTCTCGTTCGAGACCGCGATCCGGCTGGCGCCGGGGATCCCGGCGGACCGGATCGCCGTGGCCGAGAGCGGGATCGGCGACCACGCCGACGTGGTCCGGCTGCGCGACAACGGCCTCGGCGTGGTGCTGGTCGGCGAGAGCCTGATGCGGCAGCCGGACGTCGCGGAGGCGGCCCGCGCCCTGCTGTTCGGCGCCGCGGAGGCCAAGGGCGGCAAGCCGCGGAAGAAGGCGTAAGGCATGCGGCCGGGCTCGACGCTGACCCATCTCGACACCAGCGGCGCGGCCAACATGGTCGACGTCACCGACAAGCCCGCCACCGACCGGACCGCCCGGGCGGAAGGCCAGATCGTGATGAGGCCGGAGACCCTGGCCCTGATCCGCGAGGGCGACGCCAAGAAGGGCGACGTGATCGGCACGGCCCGGCTCGCCGGCATCATGGCGGCCAAGCGCACCCACGAGCTGATCCCGCTCTGCCACCCGCTGCTGCTGTCGAAGGTGCGGGTCGAGTGCGAGCCCGACGACGCGCTCCCGGGCCTGCGCATCGCCGCCGAGGTCCGGGTCCAGGGCCCGACCGGCGTCGAGATGGAGGCGCTGACCGCCGTCTCGGTGGCGTGCCTCACGGTCTACGACATGGTGAAGGCGGTCGATCGCGGCATGCGGATCGAGGGGATCCGGCTGACCGCCAAGGACGGGGGCCGCTCGGGCACCTACCGGGCCCCGGCGGAATGAGCGGCCTGATCCCGGTCGCCGAGGCGCTGGCGCGGGTGCTCGCGAGCGTCGCCGCGCCGGTCGAGCCGGAGACCGTCCCGCTGGCGCAGGCCTGCGGCCGGACGCTCGCCGCGGACGTCGTCGCCTCACGGACCCAGCCGCCGTTCCCGGCCTCCGCCATGGACGGCTACGCCGTGCGCGGCGCCGACGCCGGGGAGGTCGGGGCGACCCTGCGGCTGATCGGCGCCAGCGCGGCCGGTCACGGCTTCTCCGGCCGCATCGGCCCGGGCGAGGCGGTCCGGATCTTCACCGGGGCTCCGGTGCCGGAGGGCGCGGACGCGATCCTGATCCAGGAGAACGCCGCCGCCGAGGCGGGCGCGGTGCGCGTCCTGGAGCCCGTGGAGACGGCGCGGTTCATCCGCCGGGCCGGCCTCGACTTCACCGCCGGCGAGACCCTGATCCCGGCCGGCATGAGCCTCGATGCGCGGCGGCTGGCGCTCGCCGCGGCGGCCGGTCATCCGCGCCTCCCGGTCCGCCGCCGACCGCGCGTCGCGATCCTCGCCACCGGTGACGAGCTGGTGGAGGCGGGCGCGACGCCCGGCTGGGACCAGATCGTCGCCTCCAACAGCCTCGCGCTCGGTGCCCTCGCCGCGGAGGCGGGCGCCGACATCGTCGATCTCGGCATCGCGGGGGACGACCACGACGCCCTGGCGGACGCGTTCCGTCGCGCCCGCGCGGCGCGGGCCGACCTGCTGATCACCCTCGGCGGCGCCTCCGTCGGCGACCACGATCTGGTTCAGGCCGCGCTCGCCAAGGAGGGGTTGGAGCTCGGCTTCTGGCGGATCGCCCTCCGGCCGGGCAAGCCGCTGATGCACGGCCGCCTCGGCGACATGCTGGTCATCGGGCTGCCGGGCAACCCGGTCTCGTCCATCGTGTGCGGGCTCCTGTTCGTGGTGCCCGCCATCCGCGCGCTCCAGGGTGATCCGCGGGCCGGCGCCGACCGGAGCGAGCCGGCGACGCTCGGCCGCGACATGCCGGAGAATGACGGCCGGGCCGACTACATGCGGGCGAGCCTCGCCCTCGAGCCCGACCGTCTACCGGTCGCGACCGCCGAGCGGCGTCAGGACTCGTCGATGCTCGCCGTACTCGGACGGTCCGAAGCCCTGCTGATCCGCACCCCGCACGCGCCGGCCGCGCGCGCCGGCGATCCCTGCCGGATCATCCGCCTCGATCGGCGCCTGCTCTGATCATCAGGGCGCGACGCGCCAGACCTTGAGGGGACCGGGCACGTCCAGCGGCACGAGGCGCGCACTCCGGGCCGCGCCCGCGGCGAGCCGCGTGGCGAACGCCGTCTCCGCCTGGAGGTTCTCGGCCGGCCGGACCGGGCAGGCGACGAGGTAGCGGACGTCGAACGCCGTCAGCACCCGGTCGAGGTCGGCCTCGGTGCCGCCCAGCCCCTCGATCGCCGCTTTGAGGCCGGGAATGGCCCGGTGATAGGGCGCGGCGACGATGCTGTGCGGGGTGCGGAGGAGGATCGACGGCCCCATGAAGATCGGGGCGAGCACGGTGCCTTCCGGCAGGTGCGCCAGGGGGCGGACCGCGGCGTCGCCGAGGCAGGCATTGGTCTCGGCCGCGTCGGGCGCGTTGCGCAGGCCGGGCGCGAGGGTCTCCGCCAGGAGCGCCGGGATCATCCAGAGGCTGCTGACCATCGCGGCGCCGAGGAGCGCGACGGGCCAGCGCCGCGCCCCGGCCGGCAGGGCTGCCCGTGCCAGCGCGCGGTCGAGGACTACGCCCGCCACCAGCGGCACGAAGCCTGAGACGATGTAGAGTCCGCGGAACTGCGCGATGCCGAGGATCAGCCCCGGCCACAGGAACAGCGCGACCACCGACCAGGCCCGGCGTTCGGGGCCGCGCCACGCCATCGCGGTGGCCGTGAGGCTCGCCAGGATCACGACCGGGTAGAAGACCAGCGCCTCCCACTGGCCGCGGGCCACGAATTTCGCCAGCGGCGCCATCTCGTTGACCGTGAGCAGCCAGTGGATCCGCACCAGCGGCGGCATGTCGGGGAACGGGCCGCCGAGGCAGGACGGGAAGGCGGCGGCGAACCCTGCGAGCAGGACGCTGCCCGCGAGGCCCGCCAGGGCGAGGCGCGCCGGGACCGTCGAGAGGCGCTCGCCCGCGGCGGCGGCGATCGCGGCGAGGGCGAGGCCGCCCAGGGTGAGCCAGAGCCAGGGTGGCGAGAGCGCGTCACAGTGGGAGACCCCCCAGAGCGAGGGGGCCGTCTGGACGGCGAACAGCGCGGGGGCGGCGAGGCCGAGACCCAGGCCGAAGCCCGCGAGCGACGCCAGCGCGGGCCGTCCGCGCAGGCACCAGTCGCCCGTGAGGAAGAGCGCCGCCAGCGCGACGAAGGGCAGGCCCTCGAGCCCGATCGCCAGCGACACGGCCGCCAGGATCCCGCCGATCAGGCCGGGTCGCAGGCCGCCGCGGATCAAGCAGAAGGCGAGACCGAGGATCGAGAGAATCTGCAGATTGTGGTGGTCCACCCGCCCGGCCTGGAACTGGATCGTCACACCGAAGGTCTGCGCGGCCGCGATCAGGGCCAGGAGCGCGGCACGGCTGCCGAAGCTGTGCCGGACGCCGCGATACAGAAGCCAGCCGTAGAGCCCGAAGAGCAGCACGGGCCAGAGTGCCGCCGTCAGGCCCTCGGCGAGCGCGGGGCCCGTCAGGGGCGTGAGCGCCAGGATCAGGCCGGCGATGGGCGCGTCGACGAGGCGCGACCAGTGGCTCGGCACGCCGCCCGGGGACAGGAATCGGTACTGGACGTTGTCGTACCAGCCCTGGCCGGCCAGCAGGTCGCGCACTTCCACGAGGCGCATCGCGTCGTCGGTATCCGGGACGCGCAGGTGCTGGACGGTTTCCCAAACCGCGTGGGGCGCGTTCATCGTCGCGATGCAGAGGGCGGCGAGGATCCACAGCAGCGTGCGGGCCTCGATCCGCCCGCGCGGTCGGGAGAGGGGTAGCGCCGGAGCCGGCATGGTTGGTGGATCACCCGGGCGGGCGGTCGATGCCCTCGCCGGCATGCTCGCGCGGTTCCGCTTAACGCGCGGTCAAAGGGCACCGGATGCGCGGCCCGGCCGTCGATCCGGCCCCGCGGCGCCAGCGATTCCTTAACCACGACCGGGCATCCTGGCGACCGGTCGGCGTCCTGCGCGTCGCGCGCCGCACCAATCGCCGGAGCATGGGATGAGCCACCACACCGAGACGCTGGTGATCGGCGCCGGGCCTGCGGGTCTGACTGCCGCCTACCTGCTGTCGAAGAAGGGCCGCTCCGTCACCGTCCTGGAGCGGGATCCGGCGCAGGTCGGCGGGATCTCGCGCACCGTCTCGCACAACGGCTACCTGTTCGACATCGGCGGCCACCGGTTCTTCTCGAAGTCCCGGGCCGTGGTCGATCTCTGGGACGAGATCCTGCCCGACGACTTCATCGAGCGCCCGCGCCTGTCGCGGATCTACTATCGCGGGCGCTACTACGCCTACCCGCTGAAGGCCTTCGAGGCTCTGCGCAACCTCGGGATCCTCACCAGCGCGGCCTGCGTCGCCTCTTACCTCTACGCCCGCCTGCGGCCGGTGGCGGAGCCCAAGACCTTCCACGCCTGGGTCCGCAACCAGTTCGGCGAGCGCCTGTTCTCGATCTTCTTCAAGACCTACACCGAGAAGGTGTGGGGCATGTCGTGCGACGCGATCTCGGCCGACTGGGCGGCGCAGCGCATCAAGGGGCTCGACCTCGGCGCGGCGATCCGCGACGGCATCAAGCGGTCGCTGGGCCTGCGCAAGGCGCCGAAGGCCGGCGGCCCCATCATCAAGACTCTGATCGAGTCGTTCCGCTATCCCCGCCGCGGCCCCGGCATGATGTGGGAGGCGGCAGCCGCCAAGATCCGCGCCCAGGGCGGGCAGCTGAAGCTCGACCGCGGCGTCGACTCCCTCAGCTACGATGCCGGCACCGGCATCTGGACGGTGGCGGCCCGCCGCTCGGACGGCAGCCGCGAGACCTTCACGGCCCGCAACGTCGTCTCGTCCGCGCCGGTCCGCGAGCTCGTCGACGCCATCCGCCCGCGGCCGCTCAGCACCTTCAACGCCCGGGCGCTGAAGTACCGCGACTTCCTGACGGTGGCGCTCATCGCCAAGTCGGACAAGAACTTCCCGGACAACTGGATCTACATCCACGACCCGTCGGTGAAGGTCGGCCGGGTGCAGAATTTCCGCTCCTGGTCGCCCGAGATGGTGCCGGACGCGGACCACACCTGCCTGGGCCTGGAGTATTTCTGCTTCGAGGGCGACGGCCTCTGGAACGCCGACGATTCGGAGCTGGTTGAGCTCGCCAAGCGCGAGATCGGTCAGATCGGCCTGATCGACCCGGCCGACGTCGTCGATGCCTGCGTGGTCCGCCAGCCGAAGGCATACCCGGTCTATGACGAGGAGTATGCCGGCCACGTCGTCACCGTGCGGCGGGAGCTGGAGCGGGATTTCCCGAGCCTGCACCTCGTGGGCCGCAACGGCATGCACAAGTACAACAATCAGGACCACGCGATGATGACCGCGATGCTGACCGTGGAGAACATCCTCTGTGGCCGGCGCCGGCACGACGTCTGGCGGGTGAACGAGGACGCCGAGTACACCGAGTCCGGGGTGTCGGGGGCCGACGTCGCCCTGGGCAGCGAGCGCCTCGTCCCGCGCAAGGTCGCCTGAGGCCAGTTCCGGTCGGCCTCCCGTCTTTGCGAGCGAGGCGAAGCAATCCAGGGCGGCGCTGAGCGCCTCAGAGTCGCGCTGCCATGGGTCGCTTCGCTCGCGATGGCGGAGTGTGCGACCCCACTGAGGTAACGATCGGAAACCCCGCGGTCGGCGACACGGCTCGAGCCGCGTCACCGGCGCGGCTTGCCGGTCTCTGCGGCGCCCCTATCGTTCCTTCCCGGTAATGCCCTGGTCCAAGGGCCGCCGGGAGGATTCTATCGATGCGATCTCTACTTCTCGCCGCGCTCTTCGCGGGCGTGGCCATGCCGGCGGCGGTGCTCCCCGCCCTGGCGCAGGGTGCGGCCCCTGCCGAGACCAAGGCCAAGACCGACGACCTCGAGAAGCTCGAGGGCTTCCACAGCACGGACACCCAGGCCGCCGCCGAGATCCCGCAGACCGGCCGTCGCGCCGACGCGATCCGCAAGAACCTGTCGAAGGTCAAGCTGCCGGACGGCTTCAAGATCGACCTGTACGCGGTGGTGCCGGACGCCCGCGCAATCGCGGTCGGTCCCAATGCCGGGGTGCTGTTCGTCGGCACGCGCAAGAGCAAGATCTACACGGTCACCGACCGCGACAAGGACCGGGTCGCCGACGAGGTCCGCCCCTTCGCGCCAGGCATCACGTTCAAGATCCCGAACGGCGTCTGCTTCTCGAAGGACGGCGTGCTCACCGTGGTCGAGCAGAACCGCGTCCTTGCCTTCCCGGCCGCCGAGTTCTTCTACGAGAACCCGGACGTCGCCGCCGGCGTGCTGGTCAAGCAGGGACAGCTTATCCCGGCCTCCGAGGAGAGCTTCAACCACACCGCCCGGGTCTGCCGGGTCGGGCCGGACGGCAAGACCTACATCGCGCTCGGCCAGCCCTACAACGTGCCGCCCGCCGAGAAGGCGGACCTCTACAAGAAGACCGGCATCGGCGGCATCATCCGCATCGACGCCGACGGCAAGAACCGCGAGGTCTACGCGACCGGCATCCGCAACTCCGTCGGGATGGACTTCAATACCGACAAGTCGCTCTGGTTCACCGACAATCAGGTCGACGGCATGGGCGACGACAAGCCGCCGGGCGAACTGAACCGCTCCACCAAGGCGGGCGAGAATTTCGGCTTCCCGTGGTTCGGCGGCGGCTCGGTCCGGACGGTCGAGTACAAGGACCAGACCCCGCCGGCCGACGCCGTCGCCCCGCAGGCCGAGCTGCCGCCGCACGCGGCCGATCTCGGCATGACCTTCTACAACGGCAAGCAGTTCCCGGCCGCCTACAAGGGCGGGATCTTCATCGCCGAGCACGGCTCGTGGAACCGCACCGAGCCGGTGGGCGCCCGGGTGATGTTCGCCAAGCTCGGGGCCGACGGGAAGGTCGAGTCGGTCAAGCCGTTCGCGGAAGGGTGGCTCACCGGCGACGGCGAGTATCTCGGCCGCCCGGTGGACGTCGCGGTGATGCTCGACGGCTCGCTCCTGGTCTCGGACGATTCCGCCGGGGCGATCTACCGGATCTCCTACGAGAAGTAGTCTCTTGTGACCTGGCGCCTCTCCGCTCGTGAGGCGCCAGGTCGCGGAAAGCCGCAACGCGCCCTCTCTGACGTTCGGGAGAGGGCGCGCGCGTCCCCTTCCGACGCGAGCGGACAAGTCTTCACTGATCTCAGAGTTCGAGCCCGCCCGATGATCCGCCCGCTTCTCGTCCTCGCCGCCACCCTCGTCCCGCTCTCGGCGCAGGCCGGCGACGCGGCCGCAGGCAAGAAGCGCGCGACCGCTTGCCAGACCTGCCACGGCATGGACGGGCTCTCGAAGCTGCCGGAGGCGCCGAACCTCGCCGGGCAGGTCGAGCCCTACCTCGTGAAGGCGCTCACCGAGTACCGCGACGGCAAGCGGCAGAACGAGATCATGAACGTCGTGGCTAAGGAACTGTCGGACGCCGACATCGCCAATCTGGCGGCGTACTACGCGGGCATCCAGATCGACGTGCTGCCGCCGGGGTAAGCGGCACCACCGTCATTGCGAGCGGAGCGAAGCAATCCAGGGCGGCGGGCTATTGACGAGCGTCGCGCACCTGGTTTGCTTCGCTCCGCTCGCAATGACGCGGAGGATCAATCGTCCATCTTCAGGGCGGCGATGAACGCCTCCTGGGGGATCTCGACGCGCCCGAACTGGCGCATCTTCTTCTTGCCTTCCTTTTGCTTGTCGAGAAGCTTGCGCTTGCGCGAGATGTCGCCGCCGTAGCACTTGGCGGTGACGTCCTTCGACAGCGCCCGGATGGTCTCGCGGGCGATGATCTTGCCGCCGATCGCCGCCTGGACGGGGATCTGGAACAGATGGCGGGGGATCAGGTCCTTCAGCTTCTCGCACATGGCCCGGCCGCGCGACTCCGCGCGGGTGCGGTGGACCAGCATCGAGAGGGCGTCCACCGGCTCGGCATTCACCAGGATCGACATCTTCACGAGGTCGCCCTCGCGGTAATCCGACACGTGGTAGTCGAACGAGGCGTAGCCCTTCGAGATCGACTTCAGCCGGTCGTAGAAGTCGAAGACGACCTCGTTCAGCGGCAGGTCGTAGACCACCATGGCGCGCTTGCCGACGTAGTTGAGGTCGATCTGCACGCCGCGGCGGTCCTGGCAGAGCTTGAGCACGCCGCCGAGATACTCGTCGGGCGTCAGGATCGTGGCGCGGATCCACGGCTCCTCGATCGTCTCGATCTTCATGATGTCCGGCATGTCGGCCGGGTTGTGGAGCTCCTTGGTCTCACCGTCGCGCATCTTCAGGTGGTAGACCACCGAGGGCGCCGTGGAGATCAGGTCGAGGTTGAACTCGCGCTCCAGCCGCTCCTGGATGATCTCCAAGTGCAGGAGCCCGAGGAAGCCGCAGCGGAACCCGAAGCCCAGCGCCGCCGACGTCTCCATCTCGTAGGAGAACGAGGCGTCGTTGAGCCGGAGCTTGCCCATGGCGGAGCGCAGGTTCTCGAACTCGGCCGCGTCCACCGGGAACAGGCCGCAGAACACCACCGCCTGGACCTCCTTGAAGCCCGGCAGCATCTCGGTGGTCTGGCGCTTGTCCTCGGTGATCGTGTCGCCGACGCGGGTGTCGGCCACCTCCTTGATCGAGCCGGTGAAGAAGCCGACCTCGCCCGGTCCCAGCGCGTCGATGTCGGCCATCTTCGGCCGGAACACACCGATCCGGTCGACGCCATAGACGGCGTCGGCGCCCATCATGCGGATGGTCATGCCCTTCTTAAGGGTGCCGTCGATGATCCGCACCAGCACGACGACGCCGAGATAGGCGTCGTACCAGCTGTCCACGAGCAGCGCCTTCAAGGGCGCGTCGCTCCTGCCCTTCGGCGGCGGCAGGCGGGTGACGATCGCCTCGAGCACAGCCTCGATGTTGAGGCCGGTCTTGGCCGAGATCGGCACGGCGTCGGAGGCGTCGAGGCCGATCACCTCCTCGATCTGCTCCTTGACCCGGTCCGGCTCGGCGGCTGGCAGGTCGACCTTGTTGAGGACCGGGACGATCTCGTGGTTGGCGTCGAGCGCCTGGTAGACGTTGGCGAGCGTCTGCGCCTCGACGCCCTGCGAGGCGTCGACCACCAGGAGCGAGCCCTCGCAGGCGGCGAGCGAGCGCGAGACCTCGTAGGCGAAGTCCACGTGGCCGGGCGTGTCCATCAGGTTCAAGACGTAGTCCTTGCCGTCCTGGGCCTTGTACTCCAGGCGCACGGTCTGCGCCTTGATGGTGATGCCGCGCTCCTTCTCGATGTCCATCGAGTCGAGCATCTGCTCGCTCATGTCGCGGAGCGCGACCGTGCCGGTGGCCTGGATCAGCCGGTCGGCCAAGGTCGATTTGCCGTGGTCGATATGCGCGACGATCGAGAAGTTGCGGATGGTGTCGATCGGGGCTGTCATCGGCATTCCGTTCGGGCGCGCGCCGGCGCGCACCGTCTGACGTCGGGACGTGTTCGGATGGAGCGGCTCCCGCGCGAGATAGCAGCGCGGCGGGAAGGCGCCAAGCGCGGCCTGAGCGCCCGGGGGGGGCGGGCCCGGTCGATGATCGCACGCAAGCGAACGGGGGCCGGAACGAGCCGGCCCCCGGGTCACGATCGTGTCTGGCGCCGAGGAGCGATCCGGCTCAGCGACCGCGGTCGCGGATCAGTCGCTCGATCTCGGCCTCGCCGTGGGAGCGCGCCTTGGCCTCGGTCGGATGCTTCCGGTCCGAGCGCTGGTGCAGCTTGCCGTGCTTGCGGATGCTCCACTGGAACAGGGAGCCGCTCTCGCCGACCGGCTCCACGTCGAGGCTGAAGGGGTAGGTATCTGTCTGGGTATCGCTCATGGGGCCGATATGGGGCGGTCAGCGATCTTTCGCCATGCCTGATCGCCAAGTCCTTGCGCGTTTACGCGTCCGCACCGGTCGCGCGCGCCCGCGCGGCCATGGCAACGAGGCTTTTGCGCAGCGCACCCATGTCGGTGACGCGCTCCGGGTAGGGGACGCGCACCGTGCGGTCGGCCGCCATCAGGTCCATGCCCTCGGGGTCGAGGCCGGTGAGTCGCCAGGGCAGGTCGGCCGCGCCGCCGGCGCCGGCGGCGTAGAGCGCCAGGGCGTCGGCGTGGTCGGCGTTCATGTGCTCGACGGCGCCGCGCTCGCCCGCCACGATCGCCTGCGCGTCCGAGAGGTCGAGGAGGAGCTGGTCGCGGGTCAGGGTCGCGGCCTTGGCGAAGCCGCCATTGAGGTGGCCGGCCTCCGGCGCCAGGGCGAAGAATCCGAAATCCGGGAAATCGGCGTAGAGCTTGGCCTTCGGGTGCCGGGCCAGGAACCGCTCCCGGGCCCGCGCCTCGGCGGTCTGCAGAGCGCGTCCGACCACGGTCAGGCGGGGATGGGCGAGCGGGTCACCCTTGCCACCCTGCGAGAACAGCAGCGAGCAGCGCGGGTCGGCCAGCAGGTTGCGGGTGTGGGCCGACAGCTGCGACAGCAGCATCAGCGGCGTGCCGTCCGCGTCGGTGGCGATGGTGACGAGGGAGGCGAAGGGCGTGCCGTCCGGCTCCAGGGTCGCGAGCGCCCCGGACCGGACGCTGCGCAGGAGCGTGCGCGCCAGGCCGATCGCGTCGAACGGCGCCGCCTCGGCCGGCAGCGGACGGGCCGGTCCGCCCGCGCCGGGACCCGTGTCGATCGTCTCGCCCATGCGCGATTCCTCCCCTCCGGACAGCCGCCCGGTTCCGCCGCCACGTTAGCGGCGCAGCGTCGGCGGCGCGAGGCACCGCGACCGCGTCAGATGGGCCGCGGAAGGACCGGCGCGCTCCCGTGTTACGGCCAAGCTATGACCGCCGCTCGCTTTTTCCGATCGGCCGTACTAAAGCACCTATCCCTTTGCGTGTGCCGGGCTGCGCCCAAACTGCCCGGTTCGCGTTTTTGTCTGCCCCCTCGGGGCCGGGACGTGGCGCGGCCTGTGCGAAGAGCCGGGACCGCGCCTGAGCCCGTTCAGTCAGGGACCGCGCATGCCGACCATCGCCCTCGTCGACGACGACCGGAACATCCTCACCTCTGTGTCGATCGCGCTGGAGACCGAAGGTTACCGCATCCAGACCTACACGGACGGGGCCTCCGCGCTGGACGGTCTGCGCCACTCCCCGCCCGATCTCGCGATCTTCGACATCAAGATGCCGCGCATGGACGGGATGGAGCTTCTCCGACGCCTGCGGCAGAAATCTGACCTTCCCGTGATCTTTCTGACGTCGAAGGACGAGGAGATCGACGAGCTGTTCGGCCTCAAGATGGGCGCGGACGACTTCATCCATAAGCCGTTCTCGCAGCGCCTGCTGGTGGAGCGGGTGAAGGCGGTGCTCCGGCGCTTCGCCAAGGAGGCCCCCGGCAGCACGCCGCGCGGCGAGGCCGAGGTCGCGGCCCGGTCGCTCGAGCGCGGCGCGCTGATGATGGATCCCGAGCGGCACACCTGCACGTGGAAGGGCGAGCCGGTGACGCTGACGGTCACGGAGTTCCTGATTCTCCAGGCGCTCGCCCAGCGCCCCGGCGTCGTGAAGAGCCGCAACGCGCTCATGGACGCGGCCTACGACGACCAAGTCTACGTCGATGACCGGACCATCGACAGCCACATCAAGCGGTTGCGGAAGAAGTTCAAGGTCACCGACCAGAGCTTCGACATGATCGAGACGCTCTACGGCGTCGGCTACCGCTTCAAGGAGGCGTGATCTCCAGGATCAGCCCCGTGGCCGCACGTACCCAGACCCAGACCGAGGATGCCCCGCCCCGCGCCTCCCTGGCCCAGACCCTGTCCCGACCGCTCGGCTGGCCCCGCGCCGTGTGGGAGGCGGTCGGCCAGCGCGCCTCGTCGAGCCTGACGCGCCGCATCGTCGTCCTCAACCTCGTCGGGCTGATCGCGCTCCTCGTCGGGTTCCTCTACCTCAACCAGTTCCGCCAGGGCCTGATCCAGGCCCGGATCCAGAGCCTCGCCATCCAGGGCGAGATCATCGCGGGGGCGATCGCCGCCTCGGCCTCGGTGGACACCGACACGATCCGCATCGATCCCGACAAGCTGCTCCAGCAGCAGGCCGGCGAGGCGGCGGAGGAGGAATCGCAGCCGCTCGCCTTCTCGCTGAACCCCGAGAAGGTGGCGCCGCTGCTGTCGCGCCTCGTGACGCCGACGGGCAACCGCGCCCGGGTCTACGACCAGGAGGGCGGCCTCCTGTTCGACACCCGCACCTTGTTCAAGCGCGGCGATGCCAGCCGGCCGGACCCGCTCGAGCCGAAGCCCCACAAGCCCGGCATCCTCGAATCCGCCTTCGAGGCGGTCCAGTCCAAGCTCGGCGGCCTGTTCCGCAGCCGGTCCGAGACCACCGAGGAGACGGGGCCGGTGAACGGGCACTCGCTCCGGGAGGTCCAGGCGGCGCTCGGCGGCAATCGCGGCAGCCTCGTGCGCCGGAACAAGCTCGGTGAGACCACCGTCTCGGTGGCGGTGCCGATCCACCGGGCGGGCTCGGTCCGCGGCGCCCTCCTGATCTCGACTCAGGGCGACGCCATCGACCGGGTCATCGCTTCGGAGCGGTTCGGTCTGCTGCAGGTCTTCCTCGTCGCCTCGGCGGTGATGGTGGTGCTCTCGTTCCTGCTGGCGGGGGCGATCGCGGGACCGGTCCGCCGCCTCGCGGAGGCCGCCGAGAAGGTCCGCATGGGTATCAAGACCCGCGAGGAGATCCCGGACTTCACCGAACGCACGGACGAGATCGGCCACCTGTCGGGCGCCCTGCGCGACATGACCCAGGCCCTCTACCGGCGGATCGACGCGATCGAGAGTTTTGCGGCGGATGTCAGCCACGAGTTGAAGAACCCGCTGACCTCGCTCCGCAGCGCGGTGGAGACACTGCCGCTCGCCAAGACCGACGAGTCTCGTGGCCGGCTGATGGCGATCATCCAGCACGACGTGAAGCGCCTCGACCGTCTGATCAGCGACATCGCCGACGCCTCGCGCCTCGACGCGGAGCTCGCCCGCGCCGAGGCCCGGCGCGTCGATCTCCGGCGGCTGCTCACCACCGTTGTGTCGGTCGCCAACGAGCGCCGGCGCCCGAAGGATTGCCTGATCCAGCTCGACGTCGAGGCGACGGGCTCGGAGCAGGACGCGCCGTTCACGATCATCGGCCACGACAGCCGGCTCGGGCAGGTGGTCAACAACCTCCTCGACAACGCCCGCTCGTTCTCGCCGACCGACGCGAAGGTCCGGGTCGTGCTGCGCCGCGTGCGCGGCGAGGTCGAGATGATCTGCGAGGACGAGGGCCCGGGCATCCCGGAGCACGCCCTGGAGCGGATCTTCGAGCGCTTCTACACCGACCGGCCGGAGCAGGGTTTCGGCCAGAACTCCGGCCTCGGCCTGTCGATCTCCCGCCAGATCGTCCAGGCCCATCGCGGCACGATCCGCGCCGAGAACCGGCCCGGCGCCCCCGACGAGGACGGCGAGCCGACGGTGCGCGGCGCCCGCTTCATCGTGCGCCTGCCGGCGGCGCCGCGGCAGCTCCACGCCTGATGGTCACCCTGCACGGCGCCTGCGTCGCGCTGTGCGGGGCCGGGATCCTGATTCGCGGTCCCTCGGGTGCGGGCAAGTCGAGCCTCGCGCTCCTGCTCGCAGCCGCGCCGGACGGGTCCTTCGTGGCGGACGACCGGGTCGTCTGCACGATTCGCGACGGGCGAATCACGGCCGGTCCCCATCCCGCGCTCGCCGGACGTGTCGAGGTCCGCGGCCAGGGGATCCTGTCGGCGGCCGATCTCGGCCTGGCGGTGCGGCCGGAGGCGGTGCTGCATCTCGCCGTCGACCTGGTGGAGACGGCACCGCGCCTGCCCGAGCCGCCGGAACCCGCCGACATCCTCGGCCTCGCCGTTCCGCGCCTCGTCCTCGATCGGGGTGCGCGGGCGGCCGGCCTCGCACCGCTCCTGGTTCGTGCGGCGCTGCGAAAGCCGCGGCCGTGACTTCGCAGCCGCACAGGCGCCTCGATTCGCCCAAGACTGGTATCCCCCATGGCGCACACGCGGCGGCCGTGGCATGATCGCACCAATGTCCGGGCAAAAAAGTCGCGATCGCCTTGTGGGGGGCTGTGCGATGCACAACATGGCGGCACACACAGGACGTTGGAACACGTGTCGATGATTGGCATGGTGCTCGTCACCCACGGACTCCTGGCGACCGAGTTCAAGGCCGCGCTGGAGCACGTGGTCGGTCCACAGGATCAGATCGAAACGATCACGATCGGGCCGGAGGACGATATGGAGCTGCGACGCCGGGACATCATGTCCGCGGTCTGTCGCGTGAATACCGGGGACGGTGTGGTGGTGCTGACCGACATGTTCGGGGGCACGCCGTCGAACCTCGCGCTGTCCTGCATGAACGGCGGATCGGTGGAGGTCGTGGCGGGGATCAACCTGCCGATGCTGATCAAGCTGGCCAGCGTCCGCGACGAGGAGAAGCTCGGCGACGCTGTGCTGCACGCGCAGGAAGCCGGCCGCAAATACATCAACGTCGCTTCGCGCGTCCTGGCGGGCAAGTAGTTCTCCGGGATCAAGCTTCCAGGACGGCCGCCGGCGGAGCCGCGCGCCGCGCGCTCACGGTGATTCCCACCGATGCCGCGATCACCAGTGCGATCGCCAGCCATTGGACGGCGCTGATTCGCTCTCCCAGCAGGACCAGACCCGCGCAGGCCGCCACGGCGGGCTCCAGGCTCATCAGCACGCCGAAGCTCTTGCGGTCCAGGCGGCGCAGTGCGACCATCTCCAGCGAGTATGGCAGGGCGCTCGACAGCAGCGCCACCGCGAAGCCGGCGATGAGGAGTCCGGGCGCGAGCAGGGCCGTTCCGGCCTCCGCCACGCCGAACGGCGCCACGACGAGGGCCGCCGTCAGCATGCCCAGGGACACGGCCTGGCCGCCGTCGATCCGCCCCGCGCGCTGCCCGAACAGGATGTAGAGCGCCCAGCACAGGGCCGCGCCGAGATCCAGGGCGACGCCGACCGGGTCGAGGCCGTCCGCGCCGGCGATCGGCAGCAGCAACGCGAGCCCGGCCACCGCCACGCCGATCCACAGGAAATCCGAGCGGCGGCGCGACGCGATCAGCGCGACCGCCAGCGGCCCGACGAATTCGATGGCCACGGCCGGTCCGAGCGGCAGCCGTGCCAGCGCGAGGTAGAATAGGAGGTTCATCAGCCCGAGGGCCGTCCCGTAGAGGGCGATCCAGCCGGCCTCGCGTGCCGGGAGGCTGCGCCGCCAGGGCCGCCAGACGGCGATCAGGATCAGCGCCGAGAAGCCGACCCGGAGGGCCGAGGTCCCCGCCGCGCCCAGCGCCGGGAACAGGCTCTTGGCGAAGGTCGCGCCGCACTGTAGCGACACCATGCCGGTGACCAGCGCCGCCACGGACAGCACCGTATCGCCGAGGCCGAACCTGTTGCGTGACACGGGGGCGACATTCCTGAGGACCGGGATCCGGCGCGGGCATAGCAGATGCCGGGGCCGCCGCGGCCCACGCTCGGCCTCATGGCACACGCCATCCGCGCGCACGGCTCGCCGTCCCGGGCCAGCGGGGCGTCCGCCGGCCCGGCGTGATCCGTGACCGGCCCTTACAGGATGAAGCGGCTCAGATCCGCGTTCGAGGCCAGATCCTGCACCCGGTCGCGCACGTAGGCCGCGTCGATCGGCACCGTCTCGCCGGACCGATCGGTGGCGGTGAAGGAGATCTCGTCGATCACCCGCTCCAGCACCGTCTGGAGCCGGCGTGCGCCGATATTCTCCACCGAGGAGTTCACCTCCACGGCGACCCGCGCGAGGGCGTCCACGGCGTCGTCGGAGAAGGTGAGGGTGACGCCCTCCGTCTCCATCAGCGCGACCGTCTGCTTGAGAAGGCTCGCCTCGGTGGCGGTCAGGATCTGCTTGAAATCGTCCACCGTCAGCGGCTGCAATTCCACCCGGATCGGCAGGCGGCCCTGCAGCTCGGGGAGGAGGTCCGCCGGCTTCGAGACGTGGAAGGCGCCCGAGGCGATGAACAGCACGTGGTCGGTCTTCACCGGCCCGTGCTTGGTCGCGACGGTCGTGCCCTCGATCAGCGGCAGCAGGTCGCGCTGCACGCCCTCGCGCGAGACGTCGCCGGACGAGCGGCCCTCGCGGGCGCAGATCTTGTCGATCTCGTCGAGGAAGACGATGCCGTTGTTCTCGACCTCGCGGATCGCCTCGCGGACGAGCGCCTCGTCGTCGACGAGCTTGTCGGATTCCTCGGCCATCAGCGGCGCGTAGGCGTCCCGCACCAGCACACGGCGCGGCTTGCCGCGCTGGCCGCCGAGCGCCTTGCCGAGCATGTCGCCAATGTTGATCGCGCCCATCGAGGCGCCCGGAACGCCGGGAATCTCGAACATCGGCATGCCCGCGGGGGCGCCGGAGGTCAGCTCCAGTTCCACTTCCTTGTCGTCGAGCTCGCTGTTGCGGAGCTTGCGCCGGAAGCTGTCGCGGGTGGCCTGGCTCGCCGTCGGGCCGACCAGCGCGTCGAGGATCCGGTTCTCGGCTGCCGCCTCGGCCTTGGCCTTGACGCCCTCGCGCTTGACCTGCCGCGTCAGGCCGATCGCCACCTCGACGAGGTCGCGGACGATCTGCTCGACGTCGCGGCCGACGTAGCCGACCTCGGTGAACTTGGTGGCCTCGACCTTGAGGAACGGCGCGTTGGCGAGCCGGGCGAGGCGGCGCGCGATCTCGGTCTTGCCGCAGCCGGTCGGCCCGATCATCAGGATGTTCTTGGGCGCGACCTCCTCGCGGAGCGGACCGGTCAGCTGCTGGCGGCGCCAGCGATTGCGCAGCGCGATCGCCACGGCGCGCTTGGCGTCGTGTTGCCCGACGATGAACCGATCGAGTTCGGACACGATCTCGCGGGGAGAGAACGTCGTCACCGCTTTGCCATCCCTGTTCCCGGCCCGAAAACGGCCCCGCGCCGGGAATGGGGTCGCGCGCGGCCCCGCGCAAGGGGCCACGCGTCGGCCGGTCGCCGCCTCAGTGCGCCGCCGGGACCGCCGCGGCGTCGCCCTTGTCGTGCCGGCCGAACCGCTCCACCAGCGTCGCGCTGGCCTCGTTGAGGCCGATGACCGTCACGTCGCGGCCCCGGGCGCGGGCCTTGAGGACCACCCGGTCGAGGGCCGCGATGGCCGAGATGTCCCAGAAATGCGCCGCGTGGACGTCGATCACGAGGCGCTCGACCGGCTCCAGCACGTCGATCGCCTCCGAGAAGGTGCCGGCCGAGGCGAAGAACACCTGCCCGGTGACGGTGTAGGTCCGGGTGCCGCCGTCGGCCGAGAGGGCGGACGTGATCCGGTTGAGCCGGGCGACCTTGCCGGCGAAGAACACGCCGGACAGCAGCACGCCCACCAGCACGCCGATGGCGAGATCCTTGGTGGCGACCACGACCAGGACGGTCGCCAGCATCACCGCCGAGGAGGGCAGCGGGTTGGTGCGCAGCCGCAGCAGCGAGCGCCACGAGAAGGTGTTGATCGAGACCATGATCATCACGGCCGTCAGCGCCGCCACCGGCACGACGGCCAGCAGGTCCTGCAGTGCCACGAGGAGCACCAGCAGGAACGCGCCGGCCACGAGCGTCGAGAGGCGCCCGCGGGCACCCGACGAGACGTTGATCACCGACTGGCCGATCATCGCGCAGCCGCCCATGCCGCCGAACAGGGCCGAGGTCATGTTGGCCACGCCCTGGCCCATGCACTCGCGATTCTTGTCGCTGGCCGTGTCGGTCATGTCGTCGACGATCTGCGCCGTGAGCAGGCTCTCCAGCAGGCCGACCGCGGCGAGCGTCGCCGCGTAGGGCAGGAGGATCCGCAGGGTCTCGAGGGTGAGGGGCACGTCCGGCAGGGCGAAGCTCGGCAGCGTCGAGGGCAGGGCGCCGAGATGGGCGACCGTGCGCACGTCGAGGTGGAAGATCGCGGTGATCGCCGTCAGGACGGCGATGGCCACGAGCGGCGACGGGATCGCGCGGGTGATCCGCGGGAATCCGTAGATGATCGCCAGACCGAGGGCGATCAGCCCGTAGGTCGCCGGCGTGACCCCGGTGAGCTCGGGCAACTGCGCCAGGAAGATCAGGATCGCCAGCGCGTTGACGAAACCGGTCATCACTGATTGCGAGACGAACCGCATCAGCCGGCCCAGCCTGAGCAACCCGGCCAGGATCTGGATGACGCCCATCAGGATCGTGGCGGCGAAGAGGTACTGGACGCCGTGCTCGCGCACGAGGTCGACCATCACCACCGCGGTGGCGGCGGTGGCGGCCGAGATCATGGCCGGGCGACCGCCGGCGAAGGCGATGGTGCAGGCGATGACGACCGAGGCGTAGAGGCCGACCTTCGGATCGACCCCGGCGATGACCGAGAAGCCGATGGCCTCTGGGATCAGCGCGAGGGCGACGACGATCCCCGACAGGGTGTCGCCGCGCAGGTTGGAGGTCCACGACCGGAGATATCCGGCGTTCCGGGCTGGGTGTGTTGACATCGATGAATCCGCACGAGCGGCGTGCCCGCGTCGCTGGCGGGTCAGAGCGCGTCTCGAATGCGTGGTCCGGCGGATCGGCGGCCGGAAGAGCCACCCGGGCTTTCACCGGGTCCTTGCGAATGCGCCGACCCTAGGGGCGCGCGCGCTGCAATGCAACAACGTGGCGGGAAACGCTCGGCGACGCTTCCGTCATCGCGGGTCCGGCTGCGCGGTTCCGAAATGACGGGCGCGTCGGTCCGGCCGCCTCAGGCCGCGCGGACCTGGGTCACGAAGCCCGCGACCTCGCCGCCGAGCCCGTTCGAGCGGCGCGCGATGTCGGCGGCGGCGTCGAGGACTTCCGCGGCGCTGGCGCCCGTCTCGCGGGCCGCGCCCAGGACCAGCGCCATCGTGTCCGTGACGGCGCGGGTGCCGCTGGCGGCTTCGGAGACGCTGCGGGCGATCTCCTGGGTCGCCAATTGCTGCTCCTCGACGGCGGCGGCCACGCCGAGGGCGATCCCGTGGACCTGCTCGATCGTGCCGCCGATCTCCTCGATCGCCGCGACGGCGTCGTGGGTCGCGGTCCGCATCGCGGCGATCTGCCCGGCGATCTCCTCGGTGGCCTTGGCGGTCTGCGTCGCGAGATCCTTCACCTCGGTGGCGACGACCGCGAAGCCGCGCCCGGCCTCGCCGGCCCGCGCCGCCTCGATTGTGGCGTTGAGCGCCAGCAGGTTGGTCTGACCGGCGATGGTGGAGATGAGGGAGACGACCTGCCCGATCCCGTCGGCGCTGCGGGCGAGGGCCTGGACGCTCGCCCGGGTCCGCCGCGTCGCCTCGACGGCGCTCTCGGCGGCCGTCGAGGTCTGGGTCACCTGCACGCCGATCTCGCTGGCGGTGGCGGCGAGTTCCTCGGTGGCGGCGGCGACGGCCTCGACGTTGTGCGCCGTCGTCTCGGCGGCGCGGGTGACCGCCTGCGACTGCGTGCCGGCGTGCTCGGCGTTGCCCGCCATGGTCGCGGCGGCACGCTCCAGCCCGGCGGCGGCCCCGGCGAGGTGCTCGACGAGTCCGCCGATGCTGCCCTGGAACCGCTCGGCGAGCCCGGCCATCTCGGCGCGCTTGCGCGTCGCCGTGTCGGCCTCCAGCCGCTGGTGCTCGTGCCGCAGGCCCTCGGCCTCCCGCATCGTGTCGCTGAAGACCTGCATGCTCGTCCAGATCGCGCCGATCTCATCGCGTCCCGGCTTGACGGCGGGCAGGGTGTGGTCGCCGCGCGAGAGGCGCTGGATCGCGTCCGAGACCGCCCGCAGCGGCCGGGCGATCTGCCGCTGACCGATGAGCAGGCCGAGGGCGCAGCAGATCACGGCGCCGATCAGGGCGAGGCCGAGCAGGAGGAGGGTGCGCGTCTCGAACAGGGCCTGGGTGTCGGCCTTGATCGCCGCCATCTCGCCCCGGCCCTGCTTCACCAGGGCGTCGATGCTGGCCTGGAAGGCCTTGCGGTTTGCCCGGTTGGCGTCGTTGAACCCGAGCTCCGCGGCCGCCTTGGGGCCGGTCGTGTCGCCCGCGTCCGCGAGGGCGCTGCGGAGGGCGCGGAACGCGTCGGCGTTGCGCACCATCGTCTCGAAGAGCGGCCGCTCGGCCTCGGTCACCCGCGGTGCCCAGTCGGCCCGCAGCGCGTCCATCTCGGCGAGACCCTTGCGGATCCCGGCGGTGTACTTCGCGGCTTCCGCGCGGTCGGCGGAGGCGTAGACGCCGCGCGAGTCCATGGTGACTTCGGCGGCGAGGCGGTTGAAGTTCGCGGCGTCGAGCGCCCGGATCGACGCGCTCTCGACGCTCGTCAGCGAGCGCTCGAAGCTCTTCAGCGTCGCGACGCTGACCCCTGCCACGACCAGCGTCGTCAGGCTGCAGGCGCCGACGAAGCTCAGGAGTTTTCCGCCGATTTTCATTGCTATCCGACCGTCGAGACGCGATTGGCGTCAAAATGCCGGTTATTCGTCAAGACGTCGTAAACTGAGCTGATCCGGAATTATTTGTCACGCCTCTGAGCAGGGTCCTGATGAGGAAGGGGCGCGGCGGGCGCCGCGCCCGACCCGATCAGGCCGCCCGGACGGTGTCGAGGAAGCGGCTGACCTCCGCAGTCAGGTGCTCGGATTGCCGGGACAGCTCCGAGGCCGCGTCCAGGACCTGGCCGGCGGCGACGCCGGTCTCCTCGGCCGCGCCGGCGACACCGGAGATGTTGCTCGTGACCTCGCCAGCGCCGACGGCCGCCTGCGAGACGTTGCGGACGATCTCCTGGGTCGCCGCGCCCTGCTCCTCGACCGCGGCGGCGATCGAGGTGGCGACGCCGCTGATCTCGCGGATCCGGTCGGTGATGCCGGCGATCGACGTGACCGCCTGCCCGGTCGAGGCCTGGATCTGCGCGATCTGGCCGGAGATCTCGTGCGTCGCCTTGGCGGTCTGCTCGGCCAGGGCCTTCACCTCGGAGGCGACGACCGCGAAGCCCTTTCCGGCGGCCCCGGCGCGGGCCGCCTCGATGGTGGCGTTGAGGGCCAGCAGGTTGGTCTGGCCGGCGATGTTCGAGATCAGCCCGACCACGTCGCCGATCCGCGACACGGAGTTGCTCAGTTCCTGGACGAGCGCGCCGGTCTTATCGGCGTCGGAGACGGCCCGCTGCGCCAGATGCGCCGAGCCGTCCACCTGCCGGCCGATCTCCTGCACCGAGGAGCCGAGCTCCTCGGCCGCGGCCGCGACGGTGTTGACGTTGGAGGCGGCCTCCTCGGCGGCCGCCGCGACCGTGTTCGACTGGCTCGAGGTCTGGGACGCCGTCGCCGACATGGTCCGGGCGGTCGCCTGCAGCTCGGTGGCCGAGGACGAGACCATGCCGACGATGCCGCCGACCGCGCGATCGAAGCTGTCGGCGAGTTCGATCATGGTCCGGCGCCGCTCGGCCGCGGCGGCCGCGTCGGCGATCCGCTTCATCTCGGCCTCCTCGGCGGCCTTCTTGGCGACCATGGCCTTGATCCCGTCCACGGCACGCCCGACCGCGCCGATCTCGTCGCCGCGGGCGGCCTCCTTGATCTCGGCCTCGATCTCGCCGCGGGCCATGCGCTGCAGCACGGCCACGAGGCGGCCGAGGGGGCGGGTCAGCATGGCGAAGACGAGGAAGGCCAGCAGCCCCGCGATGACGACGCTGGCGACGCTGCCGAGCAGGCTCGCGAGGTAGGCGGCGCCGAAGGAGCGCGCCTGCTCGTCGCTTCGGGCGGCGAGGAGGTCGCGCTCCGCTTTCTCGGCCTCGCCGATCTTGGCGCGCAGGGCATCCATGGACGCTTTGCCGGCGCCGCTCGCCTCGATCTGCCGGGCCTTGTCGAGGTTCCCCGCCTCGACGAGGGCCATCTCCTTGGCGGCGATATCGTTCGACCACGTCTCCGCCGAGCCGCGCACGGCCTCCAGGCGCGCCTGCTGGGCGGCGTTGTCGGCGGTGAGCGACTTGGCGCTCTCCAGGGACACCTTGAAGGACTTCTGGCCGGCGCGGAGCGGCTCCAGGAATTTCGGATCGCCCGCGATCAGGTAACCGCGCAGGCCGGTCTCCTGATTGACCATCGCCTGCGTGAGGCCGTCGAGGGCGGAGATGACCTGATAGGAGTGCTCCGTGAGATGATTGACGCGCTCAATCGAAGACAGGTGACTGTATCCGATAGCGCTGATCCCCACCGTGACCGCCGCCAGGCTGCCGAATGCGGCAGTCAGCTTCGTTACGATCCGGACATCGTTGATCGAGCGCATAGTCAGTCCCCAGGGCCCCATTCGGGAATTCGGATTTGGTTCCCTGGCGATTGTGGTAAATTATACGCTGTAAATTTTATCTTACAGCGGGCTGTATCGCCCGGATGAATCCGGTTTAACGGCGGTTGAGGATCTGCTGCCAGCAATCAAACGTTAGTGATCGTCTCGCGCACTGCTGTCGTCGGCAATTACAACCTGAGATAAGAGGCGCCGGGCCGGATTTTGTAGCGACGCGGCGATCCGGGCGCGGTTTCGAGGAAGCTCTGCAGGATGCGAAGACCGGCGCCGGAGCGTATTCGCGCGCGGTGCGGTTCGCGCGGAAGCTGTGATGACCCGCGTTCAGCCGGGCAAACCCCGCGCCGATGCGCGAGCGCCCGCGACGGGATCCGGGCGACGCGGGCAGACCGTGTGCGATCGAGCGCGCAGCGACGGCGGCGGAGCCGGCGAGCCAGGCTCCGCCCGGCCGGGTCTCAGGTATCCAGCGCCTCGATGACGAGGTTTCCGTTGGTGTAGACGCAGATCTCGGCGGCGATCGTCATGGCCCGCCGCACGATCGCCTCGGCGTCGAGGTCGCCATCCTCCAGAGCGCGGGCGGCCGCCAGGGCGTAGTTGCCGCCAGACCCGATGGCCATGACGCCGCTCTCGGGCTCCAGCACGTCGCCCGAGCCCGACAGGAGCAGGCTGACCTCGCGGTCGGCGACCAGCATCATCGCCTCGAGCCGGCGCAGGTAGCGGTCCGTCCGCCAATCTTTCGTGAGTTCCACGCAGGCCCGGGTCAGCTGACCGGGATACTGCTCCAGCTTGGCTTCGAGGCGCTCGAACAGCGTGAACGCGTCCGCGGTGGCGCCGGCGAAGCCGCCGATCACCGCGCCCTTGGCGAGGCGCCGGACCTTGCGGGCGTTCCCCTTCACGATGGTCTGGCCGAGGCTGACCTGACCGTCGCCGCCGATGACGACGCGGCCGCCCTTGCGGACCATCAGGATCGTGGTCGCGTGCATCTGGGGGACGGCGCCCCGGTCGTCGTACCTGAATGCGTCCTGGCTCAAGATTCGGCTCCGCTCTCGATCGCGCCGAGATGGGGAGCTTCGCCGGCCGAGTCCAGCCGGTGCCGGGATCGCGCGCCTACTCGGCGACCGCCTCGGGGCTGCGCACCGGGCCGGCATCCTGCAGGATCGACTGCGCGGCGGCCTCGGCCAGGAGCGCGTAGCCGCGGTCGGCCATGTGCAGGCCGTCGGCGGCGAAGAGCTGCTTGGTCGTCAGCTTACCCTCGCGCACCCAGCCGTGCATCAGGTCGGCCCGGCGGATCACCGGCACGTCGAGCTCGTCGCCGATGCTGCGCACCGCGTCGCGGAAGCGCGAGGCGCCCGGGGTGGATTCGAGCTTCGGGCACCATTGCGGCTCCATCAGCACCACGTCGATGCCGGCGTCCCGGATCCGGCGGATCGCCGACACAGTGGCCTCGCGGAAATGGTCGAGCGACACGCCGCGCAGCGGGTCATTGCTGCCCGTCTGCCAGATGACGAGCTGGGGCTCGGCCGCGATCACGTCGCGGTCGAGGCGCGCCAGCATGTCGTCGACGTGCTCGCCGCCGATGCCGCGGTTGATGACCGCCACGTCCATCCCGTGCAGCTTCTTGCGCAGGTCGATCTGCAGGCGGGCCGGGTAGGCGTTGGCCGGGGTCGACGCGCCCACGCCCTCCGTCGAGGACGACCCGAAGGCGACGATCTTGAGCGGGGCGCCGATGGCGATCTGGCGGGCGACGTGGGGCAGGTCCGGGCTGTCGCCCAGGTCGAAGCCCAGCATGTCCAGGGATTCGGGCAGCAGGTCCGTGTAGGCGAGGACCGCCGTCGGAAGGACCAAGAGGGCACCCAACAAGCCCAGGCGGCGCAGCATCCTGCGGGCGGGGAAGACAGTGTTCAGCGTCTTGGACACGGGACCGACGGCTCCGGCTCTCGTGAGCGGTAGATACAATCTGACACAGGGCCCTGAAAAGAGCGGTTCCGGGCAGAGTTTGAAAACGCACTGAATTCGTAACGCAAAATTAGGCATGAGTGGGGAGGCGTGCCCTTGCCCGAGGATTCCCGGCAACAACGGCGCGGCGGGTCGACCCCAGCGACGTTGGCGTCGTGGCACCCGCACGCGTGACGCCGAGTCGGCACGAACCATGCAGAACACGCTCCGACGCGTCTCCGACAGGGCGGCGGAGCGCGCGGTCGGGGCCGCGGCGCGTCCCCCGACCGGCCGCTGGGCTCCGTGAGCCGTCCCATGGTCGACCGCTTGCGCATCGCGATCCTCACGCACTCGACCGACCCGCGCGGCGGCGTGGTCCACGCTCTGGCTCTCGGGGAGGCCCTGGGCAGGCTCGGCCACGAGGCGGTGGTCCACGCGCCCGACCCGACCGGCGGCGGCTTCTTCCGCGCGGCGCAGTGTCCGGTGATCTCGGTCGCGGCCAAGCCGGTCGCGGGACCGGCCGCCGCGCTGGTCGGCGCCCGGATCGCCGACTACCTCGCGCATTTCTCGACGCCCGCCGCCTGCGACTTCGACGTCTTCCACGCCCAGTGCCGGATCAGCGGCAACGCGCTCGCCACCCTGACCCGGCGCCGCCTGATCCCGGGCTTCGTGCGCACGGTCCACCGGATCGACACGTTCACGGATGCGCGGCTCGCGCAGTGGGAGGAGCGGGCGATCCTCGATGCCGGGCGCCTGCTCTGCGTCAGCCGGACCTGGGCGGCGACGCTGGCGGCCGAGTACGGCGCCCGGGCCGACGTGGTCGGCACGGGCGTCGACGGGGCGGCCTTCACGCCCGATCCCGGGCCGGAGGACGACGCGCTCCGCCGCCGCCTCGGCCTCGGCGGCGGCCCGGTCTTCCTCAGCGTCGGCGGCTTCGAGGCGCGCAGGAACACGCTGGCGATCATCGAGGCCTTCGCGGCCCTGCGCCGGACCTGCCCCGACGCGCAGCTCGTCGTGGCCGGCGGCGCGCCGTCCCTCGATCAGGCCGGCTACGAGGCCCGGTGCTGCGCCACGCTCGAGCGCGAGGGGCTCGAGGTCGGGCCCGGCCGGCCGGTGATCCGAACCGGCGCCGTGGCGCAGGCGGACATGCCGGGCCTCTACCGCCTCGCCGACACCCTGGTCTCTCCCTCCCTCGCGGAGAGCTACGGCCTGTGCGTTCTGGAGGCGATGGCCTGCGGAACGCCGGTGATCGTGTCGGTCCGGCCGCCCTTCACCGAGTATATCGCCCCCGGCGAAGCCCTGTCGGTGAACCCGGACGACACCGACGCCATCGCGTCGGCCATGCGGGCGAGCCTGGAGCCGAGCCGGCGGGCGCGACTGCGCAATGCCGGCCGGGAGGTCGCCCGGGCGCATGTCTGGGACGCCTGCGCGGCGCGCCACCTGCCGACCTACGCGGAACTCGCGCCCGGGGACGCGCCGTTGATGGCCGCGGCCACGGGGGCGGCGGCCTGGAACACGCTGCGGGTCCCGCGCGATGCCTGAGATGCGCTTCCATATCCGGTGGCCGGACGGGACGCGCGAGGCCTGCTACTCGCCGTCGCTGGTGATCAAGGACCACCTCGCGGTCGGGCAGGACTACCCGCTCGACGAGTTCGTCGCCCTGACCCGGCTGGCCCTGGGCATCGCCAGCGAGCGCGTCCGCGCCCGCTACGGGTTCCCGTGCGGCCGCGCGCAGGCGCAGCTCGCCCGGATCGAGGAGGGCGCCCGCCGCCAGGAGCCCGGGACCGTCCACGTCGAGGCCTTCGAGGACTGATAAGGGCCCGCGGGATCGCCGTGCGGCGAGGCGACGCGGCGCGGACCGGCGGCGCGCCGGGTTGTCCGCAGGACCCACGGCGCGCGGAGGCCCAGGCGATGATGACCCGGATTGCGGCAGTGCTGGTGCTGGCCGCGTCGCCCGCGGCGGCGCAGACGCGGCCGTCCACCACGGCGATGACCTGCGAGCAGACGATCCGCCTCATCCAGGCCCGCGGAGCGCTCGTCCTCGGGACCGGCGGCATGACCTACGATCGGTTCGTCCGCGACCGCTCGTTCTGCGAGCCCACCGAGATCGCGCGGCGCGCCTTTCGGCCGACCCGCGACAACCCGAACTGCCTGATCGGGTACACCTGCTACGAGCCCGGACGCGGCGACTGGTTGGGTGTGGACGACTAGCACCGTTCCCGATCGCGCTGCCGCGTTTCTCGAGCGTGGAAGAGGGGGGTGAAGTGCGGGACGCCGGCGCAGCGAGCGCGCCGCGTCAGCCGGCGTCCGTGACCGCCCGACCGGGTTCGAGGGCGACGATCACCCGACGATCCCCGGCCCGGCGGGTGAATCCCGTGGCGTCGAGGTGCTCCAGCAGCGGGATCGAGAACTTGCGCGAGATTCCCAGGGTCGCGCCGGCCTCGCGGGCCAGGAATCCGGTCTCCGCCGTCCGCGCCGTCGGGAAGGCGTCGATCAGGCGGCTCTTTGCGGTGGCCACCGCTTCCCGGTGGAACAGCACGGCGCGGCGCTGCACCCGGTCGACGGCGCGGATCACCGTGCCGGCTCCCACGAGGTAGGTCAGCGCCTCGCGGCGGCGCACGTCCCGGCCGATGGCCTCGGCCTCGTCGGGCGGGCTGAGGCCGGCGCGGCGGAAGACCTGCTCCAGCCGGCGGGCGGCCTCGCTCTCGTTCCGCGCGGGGTCGAACTCGGCCCGCCGCCACAGGGCGCCCGCCTGGGCGACGCCGCCGGCGGCCGCGAGGTCGCGCAGGACCGCGCCGGTCACCGCCTCGGGCAGCGCCAGGGCGCGGGACAGGCGCTCCAGGGCGATGCCGTGCTCCATCGGATAGTCGCGGTGATGGTGTGCCAGGGCGGCCAGCGTGCCGGTGCGCAGCGCCTCGAAGGCCGCGGCCCCGACGAAGCGGTCGCCGATCGCGCGGGCGCCGTCTTCGGAGAGCGCCTGCCGGGCGCGGTCCGGCGCGATACCGGCGATCCGGGCGAGTTCGTTGAGCGGTGCCCCGGCCGCGCCGAGCTGCCCGAGGCGGACCGTGATCGCCTCGGCGGGACCGCCCGCCGCAAGGGCGGCGAGGTCGGCCATGACCCGGGGATCGTGGCGCCGGCGGCGGCGGCTCGCCGGGTCGAGGATCCGGCCGCCTGCCACCGTGACGGAGGGCGAATCGAGGCGCAGCACGAAGGGCTCCCGCGCCGGCACCGCCACCGGCTCGCCGAGATGGAGCTGCGCCTGGGTACTGGCGCCCGGCTCCAGGGCGTCGCGGTCGAGCAGCCGCAGCCGCGCCTCGACCTCGGTGGTGCCGAAGAGCAGGCGGCAGGCCGTGCCGCCCGCCAGAGCATCCGGCAAACTCGCGGCCGCGGTGATCGCCACGTCGAGCCACGGGCTCTGCGCGAGCAGGCCCGGCAGCGACAGCGCCTGCCCGCGGGCGATCTGGTCGAGGTCGATCCCGCGCAGGGCGACCGCCGTGCGGCGACCCGGCTCGGCGCGCTCGACCGCGCGCCCGTGGATCTGCAGGCCGCGCACCGTGGCGGTGCGGCCGCCGGGGGCGATCTCGACGGTGTCGCCGACCGCGAGCGGCCCGCGTCGCAGCGTCCCGGTCACGACGGTGCCGAAGCCCGGCCGGGAGAAGACCCGGTCGACCGGAAGGTAGGCGAAGCCGTCGTCGCGGACCGGTTTCGTCTCCGCCACCAGCGCCGAGAGGGCGGCGGCGAGCTCCGGCAGGCCGTCGCCCGTCACGGTCGAGGTGGCGATGACCGGGCCGGCCTCGATCCCGGCCCGGGCGGCCGCTGCAGCGATCTCGGCGGCGCGCGCGGCCACGGTCTCGGGCGTCGCGAGGTCCGCCTTGGTCAGCGCCAGGACACCGCGGCGCACGCCGATGAGGGCGGCGATCTCGAGATGCTCCACCGTCTGCGGCTTGATTCCCTCGTGGGCGTCAACCGCCAGAAGAACGGCCCGCATGCCGGTGGCGCCGGAGATCATGGCGCGGACGAACCGCTCGTGGCCCGGCAGGTCGACGAGGTCGATCTCGCCCTGCGCGGCGGTCAGCAGCGCGAAGCCCGGCACGATGGACACGCCGCGGGCGCGCTCTTCCTTGAGCCGGTCGGTCTCGACGCCGGTGAGCGCGCGGACGAGCGCCGTCTTGCCGTGATCGACGTGCCCGATCACGCCGACGAGGAGTGTCTTCAAAGCAGCCACCGACCGCATCTTCTCCGCGGTGCCGCCGTCCACAAGGGGCGCACCGCTCGCTCGAAGGGGAATCCGCCGCGCCGGCGCGTCGCGGCGCCGTGTGCGCCTCCGGGCGGTCGGGGCCGGGGCTGCGAGGCAGATGGATTGTGGACAATTTGTCTTGCCACGCCGTGCCGTTTTGGGAAAGCGCGATTTTAACGCAGCGCAGCATCCATCCGCCGCGGGCGACCGGTCCCGTCCCAGCTTGACGACGGCGGCGCCGCCGCCTTTGCTGCCGCGGGTGCGTCGGACGGTCACGCCCCGATGCCGGTTCCGCGAGATGCGACGCAGGATGCGATGCAACCGGAGCCCATCCCTGGCTCGTTAGCCGGGGCAGGCGACGAAGAGGAGCGTATGAGCGACACCGATAGCCACGCCGCGGCGGAGCCCCGCGAGGTCGAGCTGAAGCTCGACTGCGCCGGGCCGGATCTGACGGCGCTCGCGTCCCATCCCCGGTTGAAGGACACGTCGGCGACCGAACCCGAATCCCTGGTGACGACCTACTACGACACGCCCGATCGCGCGCTCCGGAAGAACGGCCTGACCCTGCGCGTCCGCGCCAAGGGCGACCGCCATATCCAGACCGTGAAGGCCGGGAGCGGCGGTGTCGGCCTGTTCGACCGGGCCGAGTGGGAGACCGAGATCGCCGGCGAAGCGCCTGAGCCCGCGGCCTGGGCCGACACGGCCGCCGGGCCGGTCCTGCGCGAGGCCGACGCGCCGCTGGAGCGGCTGTTCGCCACCGTGGTGCAGCGCCGGGAGGTCCCGGTCGCGCAGGGCGAGTCCCGCGTGCTCGTAACCCTCGACGAGGGCCGTGTCGAGACCGACTCGGGCGTCGCGCCGCTCTGCGAGGTCGAGCTGGAACTCCAGTCCGGCGATCCGGCCGACCTGTTCGCGCTGGCGCGGGAGCTGGCCGAGACCGTGCCGCTGCGCCTCGGCGTGAAAGCCAAGAGCGCCGTCGGCTACGCGCTCCTCGACGGGATCGAGCCCGGCGTCGTGAAGGCCGAGCCCGTGGAGCTGCCCGAGGGCGCGAGCGCCGGGGAGGTCTTCCGCCGGGTGGCGCGCGCCTGCCTGCGCCACATGCGTCTCAACGAGACCGCCTTCCTGGAAGGCGGGCGCCCGCCCGAGGCGCTCCACCAGATCCGCGTCTCCCTGCGCCGCCTGCGCTCGGCGCTGTCGCTGTTCGGGCCCATGCTGGAGAGCGATCCCCGGGCGGCCGGCTTCAACGACGAGATCAAGCGCGTCACCGAGCCCTTTGGCCACGCCCGCAACCTCGACGTATTCCTGAGCGACACGCTGCCGGATCTCGCGGAACAGCGCCCCGACGAGCCCGGCCTGGACGCCCTGCGCGCGCGCGCCGAGGCGGAGCGCGCCACCGCGTACGACGCGGTCTCGGAGACCCTCGAGAGCCCGCAATGGCGCGCGCTCGTCATCGACTTCGCCGGCTGGGTCGAGGCGGGCTCCTGGGCCGCCGGCCCCGACGCGGCCGTCGACGGGCGCCACTTCGCCGCGCAGGTGCTGGACAAGGCGCGCGCGCGCCTCAAGAAGCGCGGGCGCGGCCTCCGGCACCTCGATCCGCACACGCGGCACCGGGCGCGGATCGCCGCCAAGAAGCTCCGCTACGGCGCGGAGTTCTTCGCCGGTCTCTACCGGAAGAAGAAGGCGGTCCGCCGGCAGGAGAAGTTCGGCGCCGCGCTCTCCGACCTGCAGGACCACCTCGGCGCGCTCAACGACCTGGAGACGGCCCGGTCGATGACCGAGAGCCTGTCGGGACCGCCGATGCCGGGTCCCGACGATCCGGGGGCACAGAAATTGCTCGACGCGGCCGCGGACGCACGGTCCGAGCTCCTCGACGTCAAGCCCTTCTGGCGCTGAGGCTTCTCGCGCTGCCGGCGCGGTCGGAACCCGGCCGGTGCGGCGGCGTTCGCCGGACGCGGATCGGCCCGTCCGGGGCAGGGAGCGCGGATGGCCCACGCCTACAGGTTCGGCATCGAGGAGGAGTTCTTCCTGGCCGATGCGCGCACGCGCGGCACGCCGCGGGCCGGCCTCCGGGCCTTCCACGCCGCGGTGCGGGCCCGCCTCGACGACGCCGAGCGCGAGCAGCTCCAGTGTCAGGTTGAGGTGGCCTCGCCGCCGACCGCCGATCTCGCGGAGGCGCGGGCGCATCTCGCGGATCTGCGCGGCAGCCTCGCGGAGATCGGCGCCGAGCGCGGGATCCTGACCTTCGCCGCGGGCACGCATCCGACCGCCCGGTGGCGCGACCAGCGCCCCACCGACAAGGCCCGCTACCACGGGATCATGGCCGACCTCCGGATGCTCGGCCGGCGCAACCTCGTCTGCGGCCTTCACGTCCACGTGGAGGTCCCGGACCCCGAGGCGCGGGTCGGGCTGACCAACCGGCTGCTGCCCTACCTGCCGGTGCTGCTCGCGCTCTCGACCGGGTCGCCGTTCTGGCAGGGGCAGCTGACCGGCCTCGCCGGCTACCGGATGCGCGCCTACGCCGAGTTGCCGCGCACGGGCGTGCCCGAGCTGTTCGCCGATGCCGACGACTACGCCCGCTACGTCGACGTGATGACCCGCTCGGGCGCCATCGCGGATGCCAGCTATCTCTGGTGGCACGTGCGCGCGTCGCTGAAATATCCGACCCTCGAACTGCGTGTCGCCGACAGCTGCACGCGCCTCGACGACGCGCTGTGCATCGCCGCGCTGTTCCGCTGCCTCGTGCGCCGGGTGGTCCGGGACAAGCGGCTCAATGCCGGCCTGACCGCCGCCTCCCGCGGCTTCGTCATGGAGAATCTCTGGCGGGCCGAGTGCGACGGCGTGCGCGCGACGCTCATCGACGCGGCGCAGGTCCGGACGGTGCCGGTCTCCGCGCTGGTCGAGACCCTCCTCGCCGACATCGCCGAGGATGCCGAGGCGCTGGGCTGCGCCGCCGCCTGCGGGCACGCGGCGCGGATCGTGGCGGAGGGGACCAGCGCCGACCGGCAGATGGGCGTGTTCGCGGCCGCGCGCCGGTCGGGCGCGCGGGAGCGCGCGGCGCTGTCGGCTGTGGTCGATCATCTCGCGGCGGAGACCGCCGCCGGCTCGAGGTCCGGGCCTGGGGGGCACCCGAACATCGCTCCGGCGGCGTGACGACGGGCGCGGAACCGGCTGAGGGGGGATCGTCGAGGCCGCGTTCCGTCGGCCGCGCTCGAGGACGCGGTCGGCCGTATGAGTCGCATGGCCATGTTGCCGAAGGATGTCTGGCCGCCGGTACCGCGCGCCTTTATGGCCGGTCGCGCGGCGACGGGTTCCCTACGTGCCGTCCTCTGCTATCCCTCGCGTTCCAGCAGCCACCCCGACTCCGCGGCCGACCCTCCGGAATGAGCCTCCTGCGCGACCTCTTCGGCCATGTCGGCCGTACCGTGACGGCCTATGCCGGCGACAAGGCCTTGATGCTCGCGGCGGTCTCGGCCGCCGCTAACGTCATCGTGGCCGACGGCGAGGTCGCGGGCCCCGAATTCGACGCCGCCCTGCACGGCCTGAAGGCCGACCCGGTCCTGATGAAGGGCTACGACGCGCTGATGCTGGAGACGGAGCTCTACGAGGGCATCGCCCGGGCCCGCACCCGCCTCGGCCGGGCCGAGAACCTGCGCCACGTCGCGGCGGTCGCCGAGCGGCCCGCGGCCCAGCGCGAGAACGTCTTCCTGATCGCCGCGGACGTCGCCGACCAGGACGGGATCAGCAACATCGAGGCGGGCGCCCTCGGCGAGATCGCCGTCGCCCTCCGGGTCGACGCGATCGCGCTCCTGCGCGCCAACCCGGTGCGGCGCCCGCTGGCCTGACCGGCCCGGTTGGCACCGCGGTTGCTCGCGGGTGCGCGTGGTGGGAGCGCTGCCAAGTCGGTCGCGCCCGCCTATAACGTCAGCGTCGCACGGCGACTCGCCGTGAAAGGAACCGGCATGGCCGAGATGAGCCTCAGCAAGACCCACAACCTGCGCGCCAACAGTGCGCGCCTCTGGGCGACGATCCTGGAGACCGCGGAATTCGGCGGCACGCCGGCCGGCGGCATCAACCGCCTGACGCTCTCGGCCGAGGACGGCCAGGTCCGCGACTGGTTCCGGGAGGCCTGTGAGGCGGCCGGACTCACCGTGTCGGTCGACGCGCTCGGCACGCAGTACGCCCTGCGGCCGGGCCGCGACATGGGCCGCAAGCCGATCGCCTTCGGCTCGCACCTCGACACTCAGCCGACCGGCGGTAAGTTCGACGGGGTCCTCGGCGTGCTGGCGGGGCTCGAGGTGATGCGCAGCCTGAACGATGCCGGCATCGAGACCGAGGTGCCGCTCCTCGTGGTCAACTGGACCAACGAGGAGGGCTCGCGCTTCGCCCCCGCCATGATGGCCTCGGCGGCCTACGCGGGCGACTTCACCACGGACGAGATCCTGGCCAAGCGCGACGCCGCCGGCACTACGGTGGCGGAGGCCCTCGACGCCATCGGCTACCGCGGGGTGGAGGCCGTCGGCACGCGGGAGATCGGCGCCTTCGTCGAACTGCACATCGAGCAGGGGCCCATCCTGGAGGCCGAGGGCAAGACCATCGGTGTGGTCGAGGGCGGCCAGGGCATCATGTGGTTCGACGGCGTGATCACCGGCTTCGAGAGCCACGCCGGGACAACGCCGATGCCGCGCCGCCGCGACGCGCTGCTCGCCCTCTCGGAATTCGCCCTGGCCGCTGAGCGGATCGCGCTGGGCCACGCGCCCACCGCGGTGGCGACGATCGGCGAGGCCGCGATCCTGGCGCCCTCCCGCAACGTCGTGCCGGGCCGGGTCGCCTTCACGGTGGACGTGCGCGATCCGCGCTCCGAGACCCTGGACGCGATGGAGGCGGCGCTCGGCGAGGCGGCCGCCGACATCGCGGCGCGGCGCCATCTGGAGATCGCGCTGACCCGGATCTGGCGGAAGGAGCCGGTGCCGTTCGACCCCGTGATCGTGGCGGCGATCGACGCGTCCGCCGAGAGCCTGGGGCATCCGCGCCGCCGGATCATCTCGGGCGCCGGCCACGACGCCTGCAACCTCGCCGCGAAGGTCCCGGCCGCGATGATCTTCGTGCCGTGTAAGGACGGGGTCAGCCACAACGAGTCGGAATCGGCCACGCAGGCCGACTGCGCCGCCGGCGCCGACGTCCTGCTGCAGACGGTGCTCCGCCTCGCCAACGCGCCGCGCGCCTGAGGCTTCCCGCCGGGACGGCGCCCGTCGTCCCGGCGCCGGGCGCGACGCACCGCCCGCGCGGAGGTGTACCGCGGCGGAAAATCCCGTAAGGACCGCTCCATGAGCGCGCGATCCTACCGCGACGCCAGGGGCCGGCCGCTCGTCGCGGTCACCGGCATCGGCGTCGTCTCCTCCCTCGGTCAGGGACAGGCCGACACCTGGGCGGCCATGACCGAGGGCCGGTCGGGCATCCACGCGATCGCGCGGTTCCCGACCGACGCGCTGCGCACCCGCATCGCCGGGACGGTGGACTTCCTCGACACCGATCCCCTCGTCGCGCCGCTCCTGTCCGAGCGGTTCGCCGCCGTCGCCGCCGAGGAGGCGGTGGCGCAGGCCGGGATCGGCGCCAGGGGCGATTTCCCGGGCGCCCTGTTCATCGCGGTCCCGCCGGTCGAGATGGAGTGGCCGCAGCGGCAGGCCCTGGCCGAGGCCGCGGGCGGCGACGGCCCGGTCGACTACGCCAGCCTCCTGCGGGCGGCGGCGACGCGCCGCTTCGATCCCTGGCACGACCTGTTCATCTTCGGCACGGTCGCCGACCGCATCGCCGACCGCTTCGGCACGAAGGGCTCGCCGATCTCGCTCTCGACCGCCTGCTCGTCGGGGGCCACGGCGATCCAGCTCGGCGTCGAGGCGATCCGGCGCGGCGAGACCGCCGCGGCGCTCTGCATCGGCACGGACGGCTCGGTGAACCCGGAATCGCTGATCCGCTTCTCGCTGCTCTCGGCGCTCTCGACCCGCAACGACGATCCCGCGACCGCCTCGAAGCCGTTCTCGAAGGACCGGGACGGGTTCGTCATGGGCGAGGGCGCGGCCGCCCTGGTGCTGGAGGACGCCGAGGCGGCCGTCGCGCGCGGCGCCGCGATCCTCGGCTACGTCCTCGGCTGCGGCGAGAAGGGCGACGGCTTCCACCGCACCCGGTCCAGCCCCGACGGCGCGCCGATCATCGCGGCGATCCGGGCGAGCCTGGACGATGCCGGTGTGGCGGCCGAGGCGATCGACACGGTGAACGCGCACGGCACCTCGACGCCGGAGAACGACAAGATGGAGGCCCTGGGCCTCGCGGCCGTGTTCGGCGACCGCGCGGCTGCCCTGCCGGTCACCTCCAACAAGTCGATGATCGGCCACACCCTCACGGCGGCCGGCGCCATCGAGGCGGCGGTCTCGCTGCTGACCATCCGCCACGGCCGCATCCCGCCGACCATCAACCACCGCGTGCCGGACCCGACCATCGCCCTCGACATCGTGGAGACCGCCCGCGATCTGCCGGTGCGGACCGTGCTGTCGAACTCGTTCGGCTTCGGCGGCCAGAACACCTGCCTGGTCCTCGGCGCGGAGCCCGCGTGAGCGCCGCCGACACCCCGCGCCGGGTCCTCGTGACCGGCGGCGCGTCCGGCATCGGCGCCGCGATCGTCCGCGCGCTGGCGGGATCCGGCCTCGGCGTCGACTTCACCTACCGCGCCTCGGCCGAGGCCGCGCAGGCGCTGCTGGCCGAGCTGCGGACGACCTACCCGGACCGGTCCTTCGCGGCCCATCCCGTCGACCTCGCCGACCGGTCCGCGCTGGACACCTTCTGCGAGACCGCCGAGGCCGCGGGCTATTACGGCCTCGTCCACAATGCCGGCCAGTCCTGCGACGCCCTCGCGGCGATGCTCGATCAGGAGCGGGCCGAGGCCGCCATGCAGGTCAACTTCTTCTCCCTGACGCGCCTCGCCAAGGCGCTGGTGCGGGAGATGACCCGGGCGCGCGCGGGCCGCATCGTGGCGGTCGGCTCGGTCGCCGCCCTGCGGGCGAATGCCGGCAACGCCGCCTACGCGGCGACCAAGGGCGCGCTCATCGCCTATTGCCGCACCCTGGCGATCGAGACGGCCAAGCGCGGCGTGACCGTCAACGTCATCGCCCCGGGCTTCGTCGACACCGCCATGATGGAGCGCTACGCCGCCTACCGCGACGGGATGGAGCGCCAGATTCCCGCCGGCCGCTTCGGGCGGCCCGAGGATGTCGCGGCGCTGGCGGCCTTCCTGATGGGCGAGGGGGCATCCTACATCACCGGGACCGTGCTGCCCGTCGATGGCGGCCTGACCGCCATGATGGGTGTCCACCGGACCTGACGGTGGCGCCGCCGAACCGGACGATTCTGCCGATGCGCGCCAGCCTCGCCCTCACCGCCGCCCTCTGCGGCGCGGCTCTCCTGGCCCCGGGCGACGCCCGGGCGGAGCCGCAGGTCTACCGGATCTCCGGCCTGCCGCCGGGCGAGCCGCTCAGCATCCGCGCCGAGCCGGACCCGTCCGCCGAGCAGATCGGCGAGATCCGCAGCCGCGCCCTGGTCTTCGGCTGCACCAACGACACGCCGAGCCGCACCACGTGGTGCCGGGTGAAGGCCGGACGCGCCCTCGGATGGGCGCGGCGGCGCTACCTGGCGCCGGAGTGACGAGAGACACGATGCGAGCCCTCCAGCTGTTCGGCGACCGCGATCTGCGCCTCACCGAGATCGAGCCGCCGCCCGCGCCCGGCGCCGGCGAGGTCCGGATCCGCATCCGCGCGGTCGGCCTCAACTTCATCGACGTCTGGGGCTTCCGCGGCATGGCCTTCGCCAAGCGGAAGATGCCGCTGATCGTCGGCGCGGAGGCGGCCGGGACCGTCGAGTCGGTCGGGGCGGGCGTCACCGGCCTCGTCGCGGGCGACCGGGTCGTGCCGTACGGCGCCATGACCTGCGGCAAGTGCAAGGCCTGCCGCGAGGGGCGCGACAACCTCTGCGAGGACGTGTCCGGCGTGATGGGCTTCCATCTCGACGGCTTCGCCCGGGAGCTGGTGACCATGCCGGCCCGCCTCGTCGTGAAGGTGCCGGACGGCGTCAGCGACACCGACGCCGCCTGTGCGGGCATCGCCTTCGGCACGGTCCAGCACATGCTGTTCGACAACGCCCGCCTGGAGCCCGGCGAGAGCGTGCTGGTCCATGCCGGCGGCTCCGGGATCGGGACCGCGGCGATCCGCATGGCCAAGGCGATCGGCTGCACCGTCTACACGACGGTCGGCGACGACGAGAAGGGCCGCAAGGCCGCCGAGCTCGGCGCCGACCACGTCATCAACTACCGCACCGAGCGTTTCGAGGGCGAGGTCCGCCGGCTCACGAAGCGCAAGGGCGTCGACGTGGTGTTCGAGCATGTCGGCGCCGATACCTGGAACGGCTCCCTGCTCTGCCTGAAGCGCGGCGGCCGGCTCGTGACCTGCGGATCGACCTCGGGCGTCTCGGCGACCATGAACCTGATGCAGCTGTTCCAGCAGCAGTACCGCATCACCGGCTCGTTCGGCTGCTCGCTCGCGAATATCCGGCAGGCTCTCGCCAAAATGGAGGCGGGCATTCGACCGGTGGTGGATATCGTGTACCCGCTGGCGGATTTCGCGCAGGGTCTGGAGCGCCTCGAATCGCGCCGGGTGTTCGGCAAGATCCTCGTCAGCCTGTAGCGCCGGCAGCGGCGCACCCGCCGGGTGCCGCACCGTCACCGGGTGCGGCGATCCGCATTTCGCGCTGCGGGAGACTTGTCGTAAACGTCGCTGTACGGGTGCGCTGGGGGGCCGCCCGGACCGTATCCTGGAATCGACTGTGCTGCGTCTCGCCCTCCTGCTCAAACGGTCGTACCCGCGCCTCGCGGGCTTCGCGATGATCCCGGTGATCCGCGCCCTGGTGCTGCTGGCCCGGATCCTCGGGCCGGTCCGGTCCACGGCACTCGGCGCCGCGCTCCTGCGAACCCTCGGACCGCTCCTGCCGGCGCACCGCACGGCGATGGCGAACCTCCGGGCGGCCTTCCCCGACATGTCGGAGGCGGAGCGGAAGCGGATCGCCCTGGAGGCCTGGGACAATCTCGGCCGGACGGGGGCCGAATACGCCCATCTCGACAGCCTGTTCGATTACGATCCCGCCGCCACCGGCGACTTGCGGACGGAGGTCGCCGGGATCGAGCACTTCTACGCCTTGCGCGACGACGGCCGGCCCGGTCTGATCTTCTCGGCGCATCTGGCTAACTGGGAATTGCCGGCGATCTGCGCGGCCCGTTTCGGCCTGGACGCCACCGCGGTGTTCCGGCCGCCGAACAACCCCGCCGCCGCGCGCCTCGTCCAGGAGGTCCGCCGCCGGACAATGGGCGGGCTCGCAGCCTCCACACCGGGCGCCGTCTTCGCCATGCGCGACGTGGTCGAGACCGGCGGCCACCTGGGTCAGCTGATCGACCAGCATTTTACCCGCGGCGTCGTGGTGGAGTTCCTCGGCCGGCCATGCCTCGCCAACCCCCTCTTGGCCAAGCTCGCCCGCCACTACGACTGCCCGGTGCACGGCGTGCGCGTCGTGCGCCTGCCGGAGGGCCGCTTCCGCCTCGAGCTGACGCCGCCCCTGGAACTGCCCAGGGCGGCCGACGGGACCATCGACGTCGCCGGCGCCATGCAGGCGATGACGGCCGTGGTCGAGGGCTGGGTGCGGGAGAATCCCGGCCAGTGGCTGTGGATGCATCGCCGCTGGCGGCCCGACATGCTGCCCAAGCCGAGAGTGGCGCCGGCGCCACTTCAACCGACAGTAGAGATCTCTCAAGCCAACGTGATTTCACCTTCGGCCTCGCAGACGGTCTGATGGATCGATGACGCCCCGGCACCGCGCCCCGACCCGCGACCGCCGCGCGCTCCGCGCCGCGCTGCTTGCCTGCGCGACGCTGGCCGCGATGCCGGCGCGGGCCGAGCCCGTCCGCGCCGTGGTCGAGCTCTTCACCAGCCAGGGCTGCGGCGCCTGCCGCTCCGCCGACCCGGTGCTGCGCGACCTCGCCCACAAGCCCGGCGTCATCGCCCTGACCCTGCCGGTGACCTACTGGGACTATCTCGGCTGGAAGGACACGCTCGCGCTGCGGCCGCTGACCGAGCGCCAGCGCGCCTACGCGCGGGGCCGCGGGGCCCGACAGGTGTTCACGCCCCAGGTCGTGGTCGACGGCAACGGCTTCGCCGTCGGGTCCGACCGGCCGGCCCTGGAGCGCCTGGTCCGCGATGCCTGCCAGCACGGCGGGCTGCCGGTGCCGGTGCGCGGCGAGACCAACGGCGACCGGATCCTGGTGGAGGTCGGCGCGGCCCCGGAGGCCAAGACCGAGATCCGCGGCGACGTCTGGCTGGTGCCCGTGCTCCGCAGCCGCGCCATCGCGATCCAGTCCGGGGAGAACGGCGGCCGGACGGCGACCTACGTCAATGTCGTCCGCGGCATGCAGCGGCTCGGTCCCTGGACGGGCCAGCCGACCCGCTTCGAGGTGCCCGACACCCAGGCCCGCGTCGCCGACGCGGACAGCTGGGTCGTCCTGCTCCAGGGCGCGGCCGACGGCAAGCCGGGCCGCATCTTCGGGGCCGCCAAGGGACCGGGGCTCTAGGCGCGGTGTCGCGCGCGCCGCTACTCCAGCGAGATCGGGTCGATCTGCCGGCGGCCCTCGCGCCGGTGGCGCGCCCGGGACGCGTCGGCGAGCGACGAGAGGCGAGCGTCGAGGCGCTCGGACAGGCGGCCCACCAGCCCGATCAGCCCGTCGATTGTCCGGCTGACGCCTGCGACCGTCCCGGTCACGGCTCCGACGATCCCGTTCTCGATGGCACGACCGATTCGGCGAACACGCTGCATGACGACTGTCTCTGGGTGGGCGGCGCCGGCGGCGCCCCGATCCGCGGCAGGTAGGGCGGGCGCCCCGGCCCGTGATGCGGCCGAAAGCGGCGCGGGTCCGCGCCGCGGGAGCGGAACCTTCGCGCGTCGCGGCCGGAGCGCGCGAACCGGCGGGTCGGCAGGCTCGTTGCATGGGTGAGCCGCCCGCCGTCCCGCGCGGGCGCCCGAGATCGAGGGTCGGCCATGCGGCGACGCCCGTTCCTGTCCGGGATGTTCGCCGCCCTGTCGCTGGCCGGACGCCCCGCCCGCGCGGCCGATACGGGCGTCGACCTCCTCCTCGTCCTCGCGGTGGACGTGTCGCTCAGCATCAGCGAGGCCCGGTTCGACCTCGAGCGCCGCGGCTACGCCGAGGCCTTCGGCGACCCGCGGGTGCTGCGCGCCATCGGCGACGGCCCGACCGGGCGCATCGGCGTCGCCCTGTTCGACTGGGCCGGACCCGGCGAGCAGCAAGTCGCGGTCGACTGGATGGTGATCGCCTCGGCGCAGGACGCGGCCGCCTTCGCGGCGCGCCTGAGTGCCGTGCCGCGGCCGTTCTACGGACGCACCGCCATCGGCTCGGCGATCGGTTTCGCCGCCGACCTTCTGGCCCGCGCGCCGTTCCGCGCCGAGCGCCGGGTGATCGACATCTCCGGCGACGGCACCGGCAATGCCGGGCGGCCCATCGCCGAGGCCCGGGACGCCGCCGTCGCGGCCGGCATCACGGTCAACGGCATCGTGATCCTCACCGAACCCGAGGGGATGCCGGCCTTCCTGAGAGAGCATACCAATCCGGCGGGCGGCCTGGCCGCGTATTACCGGAGCGTCGTGATCGGCGGGGAGGGCGCCTTCGTGATGACCGCCGAGAGCTTCGCGGCCTTCGGCCGCTCGCTCATCGCGAAGCTCGTGCGCGAGATCTCCTGACCGTCACCCAGATCCCAGAGGACCGACCATCGATGCGCCTTGCCGTCCTCCAGTTCACGCACGAGACCGTCACGTTCCTGCCGAACGACACGACCCGGGACGACTTCATCTATCCCGGCTCACCGGCTGCCGGGGCCGCGCTGCTCGCCACCGATCCCAAGGGCTACATGGGCGGCTTCGTGCAGGTGGCGCGGGAGTACGACGGCGTCGAGCTGGTGGGGATCACCTCGCCGCTCTGGCCGCGCACCGGCACCGCCTCGGGCTGGATCACCGCCGACGCCTACGCGCATTTCCTCGGGCAGATGGTGGCGGAGCTGCGGGCGCAGGGCCCGTTCGACGGGGTCTATCTCGCCCTGCACGGCGCGATGGCGGTGCGCGGCGTCCCCAGGCCGGAGGCCGACATCGCCCGGCAGGTGCGCGCCGCGGTGGGCGAGGAGGCGATCCTGGTCGGGACCTTCGACCTGCACGGCAACGAGGACGCCGCCTTCCTCGACCACGCCGACATGGCTTTCGCGGTGAAGTACTTCCCGCATTACGACGGCCACCTGCAGGGGCAGCGGGCCGCCCGGATGCTGGTGCGCGCCGTACGCGGCGACTTCCGGCCGGCGCACCGGACCCTCAAGGTGCCGATCCTCTCGCCGACCGTCGTGCAGTGGACCGGCGCCGCACCGTGGTCCGACCTCGTGCAGCGGGCTCTCGTCTGGGAGGCGCGCGAGCCGGACGTGTACGTCAACGTCTTCTTCGGCTTCCCGTGGGGCGACGCCCCGGACGGCGGGATGACCGTGCAGGCGATCACCGACGACGACCCGGCCCTCGCCGAGCGGGTGGCGCGGGACGTCGCGGATTTCGCGTGGCGGCAGCGGCGCGCGCTGCTCGAGGCGACGCGGATCCACACGATCGCCGACGGCGTGCGCCTCGCCCGGGCGGCGGTGGCGGAGGGGGCCGCCCCGGTCGTCCTCGCCGACCACAGCGACCGGTCGGGCCGGGCGACCTGGCTGCTGCGCGAGATCCTCCGGCAGGGCCTCGCCCGCACTCTCGTCGTCACGGTGGCGTCGCCCGGCATCGCGGCGGGGTCCCTCGCGGCCGGCGACCCGTTCGACGCGCCGGTCGGCGGTGGCGGCGACCCGTCCGCGGGCGACCCGGTGCGCATCACCGGGACCGTGCTGCGCGTCGTCGCCGCGCCGGAGCCCGGCGTCGCCGGCAGCGGCGGCGGAGGCACCTGGATCTGCGTCGCGTTCGGGGCCGGCAACGTCCTCGTGCTGAGCCCGCAGCTCGCGCAGATCGTCGAGCCCGACGAGCTGTGGCGGCTCGGCCTGGGCCCGGCGGATTTCGACGTCGTGGCGATCAAGTCGCGGGTGCATTTCCGGCGCGGCTTCGACGACAGCGGCTACGCCCGCACGATCCTGCTGGTGGAGCCGCCGGAGCCGTTCCTCGGCACGGTGCGCCTCGGTCACCTCGCCTACGCGCAGATGCGGGCCGCCGACTTCTTCCCCTACGGCGACCCGCCCGGGCCCGTCCCGTCCGACCCGTGACCGGTCCGGCGGGGACGACAGGTGGCGGTCGCCGTCACCCGCCGGTGCTCGCCCTGCACGTGCGAGGGCGCTAGGTTCATCCCGCACGCGCTCGGTGAGGCGCGGCGAGGGAGAGACGGGATGCGGATTCCGGCCGACAGGCTGATCGCCTACGTGCGGGACATCTTCGTGCGCGAGGGCTGCGCCGAGCCGGAGGCCGAGCGCATCGGCCGCTTCCTCGTGGCGGCGAACCTCACCGGCCACGACAGCCACGGCGTCGTCCGCGTCACCCGCTACGTCGAGTGGCTGCGCGCCGGCGAGGTCGAGGCCGGCCGCACGCCCGAGATCGTGACCGACGCGCCGAACTTCGCCCTCGTCGACGCCCATTACGGGTTCGGGCAGACGGCCGGCCCCGTCGCCGTCGATCTCGGCATCGCCAAGGCGCGGGAGAACGGCGTCGCGATCATCGCCCTGCGGCACGCCGGGCATATCGGCCGGATCGGCGAGTGGGCCGAGCGGGCGGCGGCGGCGGGGCTCGTCTCGGTCCATTTCGTCAACGTGGCGGGCAGCCTCCTCGTGGCGCCGTTCGGCTCCGTGGAGCGCCGCTTCTCGACGGCGCCCTTCGCGGCCGGCTTCCCGGTTCCGGGGGGCGACCCGATCATCCTCGACTTCGCCACGTCGCTGGTCGCCGAGGGTAAGGTGCTCGTCGCCTCGAGGGGCGGCAAGCCGCTGCCCGAGGGGGCGCTGATCGAGCCCGACGGCCGCCTCAGCGCCGACCCGGCGACCCTGTTCGGCCCGCTGGAGGGCGTCGAGCGCGACAACCAGCGCGGGGCGGGTGCGATTCGGGCCTTCGGCGAGCACAAGGGCTCCGGCCTCGCGCTGATGTGCGAGCTATTGGCCGGCGCGCTCACCGGCTCCGGCACGGCCGGGCCCGGGCAGCGGCGGATCTGCAACGGCATGCTGTCGATCTACGTCACGCCGTCGGCCCTCGGCACCGAGGACGCCCTGGCGGCCGAGACGCGGGCCTATCTCGACTTCTTCAAGAGCGCCAAGCCGATGCCGGGCGCCGAGGTCCTGCTGCCCGGCGAGCCGGAGCGGCGGATGCGCGCCGAGCGCCTCGCCGAGGGCGTGCCGCTGCCCGAGCCCGTCTGGGAGACCCTGCTCGCCGCCGGCCGGCCGCACGGCCTCGACGGCAACGCCTATCGCACCTGAGCCGGGAACGACCCGGCACGACACCACGCTCGGCGGCGACCCCCGGCTTCAACGGGGGCGCCTCACGGACCGGGGACGCCATACCCGGAAGACGGGAGGAGCCCACGATGCCTCGCTTGCGCTGGCTCATGATCGGCCTCTGCATGGCCGCCAACGCCATCAACTACATCGACCGCGCCAACCTCGCGGTCGCCGCGCCCTCCATGACCAAGGAACTCGGGCTCGACGCCACCGACATGGGCCTGATCCTGTCGGGCTTCTTCTGGACCTACGCGATCATGCAGCTGCCCTTCGGCTACGTGGCCGACCGGGTCGGCGCGCGGCTCTCCCTCGTCGTCGCGGTGGTCTGGTGGTCGGCCTGCACGGCGCTGACCGCGGTCGGACGGGGCTTCCTGTCCCTGCTCGGCCTGCGCATGCTGCTCGGCATCGGCGAGGCCGGGGCCTACCCGTCCTTCGCGAAGGTCGCGACCTCGTGGTTCCCGCGCAGCGAGCGCAGCTTCGCCAGCAGCATCTTCGACAGCGGCTCCCGGGTGGGCTCGGCCCTGGCGATCCCGCTGGTCTCCTGGGTCATCGCGACGCTGGGCTGGCGGGAATCCTTCGTCGTCACCGGCGTGCTGGGCTTCGTCTGGGCGGTGTTCTGGATGTGGCTCTACCGCGAGCCCGAGAACCACCCGAAGGTGTCGCCGGAGGAGCTCGCCCGACTGCGGGCCGCGCAGGAGCGGCCGAAGACCGTCGACGCGGCGGACGCCCAGAACCAGGTACCGTGGCTGTCGCTGTTCCGCTACCGCACGGTCTGGGGGATGATGGCCGGGTTCTTCTGCCTCAACTTCGTGATCTACTTCTTCATCACGTGGTTCCCGACCTACCTGGTCAAGGCGCGGGGCTTCTCGCTGGCGGAGCTCGGCACGCTCGGCAGCCTGCCGGCCCTGGCGTCGATCCCCGCGGGCTGGCTCGGCGGCTTCGCGTCGGACGCGCTCTACCGCCGTGGCTGGAGCCTCACCGCGGCCCGCAAGACTTGCCTCGTCGGCGGCATGCTGATGTCGTCGGTGATTACTCTGTCGATCATCGCCCCGAACATCTACGTGGCGCTGCTGTGCTTCGCGGTCGCCTACGGCAGCCTCGCCTTCACGGCGGCCTCGATCTGGGCGCTGCCCGGCGACGTGGCGCCGACCCCGGCCCACGTGGCCTCGATCGGCGGCATCCAGAACTTCGCGTCGAACGTCGCCGGGATCGTGACGACGACCTTCACGGGCGTCATGCTGACGGTCACCCAGGGCTCGTTCGTGATCCCCCTGATCGTGGCCGGCGGGTTCTGCCTGCTGGGCGCCTTCATCTACCTGTTCGTGGTCGGCGAGATCGCGCCGCTGCCGGTCCGCGACGCCCGCGCCCCGGCCCTGCGCCCCGAAGCGGCGCGGTGACGGCGCGGTGACGGCGCGGTGACGGCGACTGGCGCGACGGAATCCGAGGAGAGACCGATGTCCACGTATCCCGTGATCACCCTCCGCCCCGCCGACGGCGTGGCCGTGGCCCGCGGCGCCATCGAGCCGGGAACGCCGGTCGCCGACAACGTCACGGCGGCGGAGCGGATCCCGGCCGGCCACAAGGTCGCGGTCCGGGCCCACCGGAGCGGCGAGCCGGTGACCAAGTACGGGCAGATCATCGGCTTCGCCAAGGAGGACATCGCGGCCGGCCGCCACGTCCACGTCCACAATCTCGGGATGGGCGAGTTCGCCCGGGACTACGCGTTCGGGGTCGATGCGAGGCCGACCCAGCTGGTGACGCCGCCCGCGACCTTCCAGGGCATCCGCCGCCCCGACGGGCGCGTGGCGACGCGCAACTACGTCGGCATCCTCACCTCGGTGAATTGCAGCGCGCACGTCGCCGACCTGATCGCCGACGCGTTCCGGCGGCATCCGATCCTCGGCCTCGACCCGCTCGCCCCCTATCCCAACGTCGACGGTGTCGTGGCGCTGACCCACAAGACCGGCTGCGGCATGGCGATGGGCGAGCCGCTCCGGCTCCTGCGGCGGACGCTCGCGGGCTACGCGCGGCACGTCAACTTCTCCCACATCGTCATGATCGGGCTCGGCTGCGAGGTGAACCAGATCGGCGCCTTCCTGGAGGAGCAGGGGCTCGGCGGCCGGATCCGCAGCATGAACATCCAGAGCCTCGGCGGCACCCGGAAGACCGTCGAGGCCGGGATCGAGTTCGTGACCGGCATCCTGGCCGAGGCGAACGTGGTCCACCGCGAGCCGGTGCCGGCGAGCGAGCTGATCGTCGCCCTGCAGTGCGGCGGCTCGGACGGGTATTCCGGCGTGTCGGCCAACCCGGCGCTGGGGATCGCCAGCGACCTCGTGGTGCGGAACGGCGGCACGGTGATCCTGTCGGAGACCACCGAGACCTACGGCGCCGAGCACCTGTTCACCCGCCGCGCCGTCAGCCCGGAGGTCGGCCAGAAGCTCGTCGACCTGATGCACTGGTGGGAGGAGTACACCCGCAAGGAGGGCTCGGAGATCGACGCCAACCCGTCGCCGGGCAACAAGGCCGGCGGCCTGACCACGATCTTGGAGAAGTCCCTCGGCGCCATGGCGAAGGCCGGCAGCACCAACTTGGTCGACGTGCTGCGCTACGCCGACCCCGTCACCGCCAAGGGCTTCGTCTTCATGGACACGCCCGGCTACGACCCGGTCTCGGCGACCGGGCAGGTCGCGGGCGGCGCGAACCTCGTCTGCTTCACCACCGGCCGCGGCTCCGTGTTCGGCTGCAAGCCGTCGCCCTCGATCAAGATCGCCACCAACTCGGCCATGTACCGGCGACTCGAGGAGGACATGGACGTCAATTGCGGCACGATCCTCGACGGCGCGGAGAGCGTGGAGCAGGCCGGCCACCGGATCTTCGACCTGATCCTGCGGGTCGCCGGCGGCGAGCGGACGAAGAGCGAGCAGTTCGATTTCGGCGCGTCGGAATTCGCCCCCTGGCAAATCGGCGCGACCGTGTGAGGGAGCGGGGCGCGCGCTCCGCCGTCATCGCGAGCGCTGCGAGGCGACGCGGGGAGGCGAAACTTCGGTGAGCGTGGCGCAGCCCTGGATTGCTTCGCTGCTCTCGCAGAGACGGCTATTTCGACCGCCGTGCAGGCCTCGTCTCAGAGGTCGGTCCGGACCACGTGCGGGAAGCTCAGGATGAAGTCGGCGCCGAAGGCAGTGACCGGCGTGTGGAAGCCGGGCGCGACGGTGCCGGCGGCGACGCGGCGGGCCGCCTCCAAGGCGGTCCAGACGGTGAGCGTGTAGCCCTCGGGCGTCTCCATCCGGCTCGCCGCGCGGCGGCCGGCGCCGTCCCAGGCCTCCGCCAGGAAGGTGCTGCGGGCCTTCTCGCGCGCGGCGGCCGAAGGGCCCTCCGGCAGCCGGTCGATGCCGCGGTTGATCAGGCGCTGGGCGGTGCCGCCCGCGATGATCCGCCGGATGCCGGCGGGCAGGCCGGCCGCCGCCGCCATGGCGGGGAAGGCCTCGAAGTAGACGTCGATGTTCGGGACGCCGGTCGAGTACCACGCGCTCGACACGTCGCCCCAGCCGAGCCCGACGGTCCGACGCGGTCCCGTTCCGAAATCCGCGGTGGCGCGCGGCGGGCTCGGCAATTCGACGATGCGCCCGTTCCGGCGCACCCGCGTGCCCCAAGCGATGCCCTCCACCATGGTGCGGGCCGTGCCCCGGCTGAAGCCCCCGAATCCGCCGATGGAGATGCGCAGATGCGTCGCGCCGGGAACGCGGCCGGCCACGTGGGCGGCGAGGCAGTCGCTCGGCACCACGTCGAAGCCCGCCGCCGGCAGGAGGACGATGCCGGCCGCCTTCGCCGCCGCATCCTTGGCCGCGAGGGCCTCCAGCACCGCGATCTCGCCGGTGATGTCGACGTAGTGCGCGCCGGCGGCCAGGCAGGCCTCGGCCATCGGCCGCGCCGTCCGCGAGAACGGGCCGGCCGCGTGGATCACCGCCGCCGCGCCAACGAGGGCGGACCGCAGGCCCGCGGCATCGTCGAGCCGCGCGGCTCGCATCTCGAGGTTCAGCCGGGCCGCCAGCGGCCGCAGCTTCTCGGGATCGCGCCCGGCCAGGATCGGGCGCAACCCCTGCCCGACGGCGTGCGCGGCCAGGAGCTGCCCGGTATATCCGGTGGCGCCGTAGATCAGGATCGCGGTCATCCCGGCGTTCTGACACCGCTTCCGCCGGTGTCAAAGCGCGCGCCGCGTCGCCGCCCCGGATGCTAGGGCTGCGCCGATCCGATCGTCCCGCGGCGGGGATCTGACACCCTCCGTCCCCGCCCGAACAGGAGCCGAGGCACGATGTACGAGCGTAACCTCCCGCCGCGCGCGCGCCGCGCCAGCCGCAGGATCGGCTGCCTTGGCGCCGTCCTCCTGGGCCTGGCCGCGCCCGCCCGGGCCGCCGACGGGCCGGTGGTCCTGAAGGCGCCGTCCGACGCGAGCCCCGGCATCGCCGCCATGCCGCAGATCGCCGCGCCGGCCGACGAGGCCGAGCGTCGGATCAACGCGGCGCTGAAGCGCCTCGACGCGCGGGCCCTGAAGGCCGAGCAGGCGTGCAAGGATCAGGGCGGGAAGAACAGCTCCTGGGAGCGCACCGTCCAGGCCCCGATGCGCGGCCCGCGCTTCCTGAGCTTCGTCATCTTCGACAGCGGGTTCTGCGGCGGCGCGCACCCGAACAGCGGCACGATGTCGATCGTCTACGATCTCACCACCGGCGCCCCGGTCGATTGGACGACCCTGCTGCCCAACTCCCTGACCGGCAAGCTCGCCTTGGCGGAAGGCCCGGGCGGGACCAAGATGGTGACGCTCGCGTCGAAGAGGCTGCACGCCCTCTACCTCGCGGGCTATCGCCCGAAGACGGGCGATCCGAAGGCGGACGACGCCGACAAGGAGTGCCGCGAGGCCGTCGCCGAGACCTATGACGGGCAGCCGCCGGCCATGATGGCGTGGCTCGACGCCAAGGCCGGTGGCCTCGCGGTGCAGTTCGACCTCGCCCACGTCGTCCAGGCCTGTGCCGACCCGGTGGTGATTCCCGTGGCGACGCTGCGCCGGGAGGGCGCGCAGCCGCTCCTGGCCGTCGCGCTGGAATCCGCCCACGCGCTGGCCGCGAAGTGACGCGATCGGCAACAGCCTCTTCGGCCTCGACGCGGGCCCCCGACGGTGTAGCGTGAGTCCGCGACGGCGCGATGCCAGCGCGCCGTGTCCGAGGGGCGGCCCATGTCCGGATCCGGCGTTGTCGACGAGGCGGCCGCGGCGGCGAGCGAGCCTTTCGGCGCGTTCGCGGCCGGCCTGGCGGACCTGTCGCCCCTGCGGCGGGCGGTGGTCGCGGCCTGCCGGCGGCCCGAGCGGGACTGCGTGCTCCCGCTCCTCGAAGAAGCGCGCCTGCCGCCCGAGGCGGCTCGGCGCGTCGCCGAGGACGCGCGGCGCCTCGTCGAGTCCCTGCGGCGCCAGGGCATCCGCGGCGGCGTCGAGGGGCTGATCCACGAGTACGCGCTGTCCAGCCAGGAGGGCGTGGCGCTGATGTGCCTCGCCGAGGCGCTGCTGCGCATCCCCGACGCGGCGACGCGGGACGCGCTGATCCGCGACAAGATCGCCGGCGGCGACTGGGCCGCACATCTCGGGCACAGCCCGTCGCCCTTCGTCAACGCGGCGACCTGGGGCCTGCTCGTGACCGGCAAGCTGGCGGCGACCCGGGACGAAACCGGCCTGTCCGCCGCGCTCACCCGGCTGATCGCCCGCGGCGGCGAGCCCGTGATCCGCACCGGCGTCGATCTCGCCATGCGGATGATGGGCGAGCAGTTCGTGGCGGGGCGGACCATCGCCGAGGCCCTGCGGCACGCGGCGCGGCTCGAGGCGAAGGGCTTCACCTACTCGTACGACATGCTCGGCGAGGCCGCCGTGACCGCCGAGGACGCCGAGCGCTACCGGCGCGCCTACGCGGACGCGATAGCGGCGATCGGCGCGGCCTCTGCCGGGCGCGGCGTGTTCCGCGGCCCCGGAATCTCGATCAAGCTGTCGGCGCTCCATCCCCGCTACGCCCGCGCGCAGCGCGACCGGGTCCTGGCCGAACTCTATCCCCGCGTGCGGGACCTCGCCCGCCTCGCGCGGGAGCACGGCATCGGCCTCAACGTCGACGCCGAGGAGGCAGACCGCCTCGACCTGTCGCTCGACATCCTGGAGCGGCTCGCCGCCGAACCCGACCTCGCCGGCTGGGACGGGCTCGGCTTCGTGGTCCAGGCCTACGGCAAGCGCTGCCCCTTCGTCATCGACGTGCTGATCGACCTCGCGCGGCGGTGCCGCCGGCGGCTGATGGTGCGCCTCGTGAAGGGCGCCTACTGGGACAGCGAGATCAAGCGGGCGCAGGTCGACGGCCTCGCTGACTTCCCCGTCTTTACCCGGAAGGTCCACACCGACGTCTCGTACCTCGCCTGCGCGCGCCGGCTGCTCGCGGCGCCCGACGCGGTCTTTCCGCAATTCGCCACCCACAACGCCCAGACGCTGGCGAGCATCGTCGCGATGGCGGGACCGGATTTCCGGCTCGGTCAGTACGAGTTCCAGTGCCTGCACGGCATGGGCGAGCCGCTCTACGAGGCCGTGATGGCCGACGCCGTCCCGCAGCGGCCCTGCCGCATCTACGCGCCCGTGGGCACGCACGAGACCCTGCTCGCCTACCTGGTGCGGCGCCTCCTGGAGAACGGGGCCAACACGTCCTTCGTCAACCGGGTCGCCGACGAGGCCGTGCCGGTCGCGGACCTGATCGCCGACCCGGTCGCCGCCGTCGAGGCCGCGCCGGATCCCGGCGCGCCGCACCCGCGGATCGCGCCCCCCCGGGCGCTCTACGGCCCGGCCCGCGCCAACGCGGCCGGGCTCGACCTCGCCGACGAGGCGGAACTCGCCCGGCTGTCGGACGGGTTGGCGGCGAGCGGCCGCACCGCGTGGCGGGCGGCACCCTCGGGCGCGGACGACGCGGCGGCCGACGAACCCGTCCACAATCCCGCCGACCGCCGGGACGTCGTCGGATTCTACCAGGCGGCGACGGTGGAGGCCGTGGCGGTCGCCGTGGCGCGCGCGCAGGCGGGCGCGGCCGGCTGGGCGGCGACGCCGGCGACCGCGCGCGCCGCCTGCCTGCGGCGGGCCGCCGACGCCCTCGAGGCGCAGATGCCGCCGCTGATCGGCCTCGTCGTACGGGAGGCGGGCAAGACCTGCGCGAGCGCCGTCGCGGAGATCCGCGAGGCGGTCGACTTCCTCCGCTACGCCGCCGCCGAGGCCGAGCGGACCCTCGGGGACGCGCACGCGCCGCTCGGTCCGGTCGCCTGCATCGCGCCGTGGAATTTCCCGCTGGCGATCTTCGTCGGTCAGGTCGCGGCCGCCCTGGCGGCGGGCAACACGGTCCTGGCGAAACCTGCCGAGGAGACCCCACTGATCGCGGCCGCTGCCGTCCGCGTGCTGCACGCGGCGGGGATTCCCGCCGAGGCGCTGCACCTCCTGCCGGGCGACGGCCGGGTCGGCGCCGCCCTGGTCGAAGATCCGCGCGTGCAGGGCGTGATGTTCACCGGATCGACGGCGGTGGCCAAGGGCATCCAGCGGGCTCTGGCGGAGCGGCTGAACCGTTTCGGCGAGCCGGTGCCGTTCGTGGCCGAGACCGGCGGCCAGAACGCCCTCGTGGTCGATTCCTCCGCGCTCGCCGAGCAGGTGGTGGCCGATGTCATCGCCTCGGCCTTCGATTCCGCCGGGCAGCGCTGCTCGGCGCTCCGCATCCTGTGCCTGCAGGAGGAGATCGCCGACCGGACGCTGCACATGCTGAAGGGCGCCCTGCGGGAGCTGCGGGTGGGCGACCCGCGGCGCCTCGCCGTCGATGTCGGGCCGGTCATCACCGCCGAGGCCGCCGACCGGATCGTCGGACACGTGGCGCGGATGCGCGCGCGGGGCTTCCCGGTGGAGCAGTTCCCCCTGCCGCCCGAGGCCGGAGCCGGGACCTTCGTGCCGCCGACCCTGATCGAGATCGGGGCCGTCGCCGATGTCGAGCAGGAGGTGTTCGGTCCCGTGATGCACGTGCTGCGCTACCGCCGCGACGGCCTCGACGCTCTCCTCGCGGCGATCGACGCGACCGGCTACGGGCTCACCTTCGGGCTGCACAGCCGCATCGACGAGACCATCGACCGGGTCCTCGACCGCGTGCGGGCCGGCAACCGCTACGTCAATCGCAACATCATCGGCGCGGTGGTCGGCGTGCAGCCCTTCGGCGGCTCCGGGCTGTCGGGGACGGGCCCGAAGGCCGGCGGCCCGCTGGCCCTCGGCCGCCTGCTGCGACGCGCGCCCGCCGCCGCCCGCGACGGGCTGGCCGCCGACGATTCGGCACTCCGTCCCTACACGGCGTGGCTGCGCTCGCGGCACCGCCACGACCTCGCGGACAGGCTCGAAGCCGTCCGCTATCCCGGCCGCGCCGCGATCGCGCTGGCCGGTCCCGTGGGTGAGAGCAACCTGTACGCGCTGCGTCCCCGTAGGCGCGTCGCGGCCGTCGCGGCCACCGAGACGGCGCTCCTGCTCCAGCTCGGCGCGATCCTCGGCACGGGCAACGCGGCCGTCGTCATCGGGCCGGACGGGCGCGATCCGGTCCTGGACAGTCTGCCGGAAGCGTGCGCGGCGCGGGTTGCCGGGGCGCCGGACCTCGACCGCGCGGGCGCGATCGCCGGAATCCTGTTCGCGGGCGACGCCGACGACCTGCTGGCCCTGAACAGGGCCGTCGCGGCCCGCGAGGGCGCGATCCTGCCGATCCAGGCCCGCTGCCCGGAGGCGCTGGCGGCCGGCGATCTCTACGACCCGGCCGGCCTGGTGGAGGAGGTCACCACCACGATCAACACCGCGGCGGCCGGCGGCAATGCCAGTCTGATGAGCGTCGGGTGAGCCCGAAACTGCCCGGTCAGGCCGACCGGCGCAGGTTCCAGAACAGCGGCAGCCCGGTCTGCATGCCTTCGAGGTCGCGCCGGTAGGCGGTCGGCTGGAAATACTGGCCGCAGGGCAGGTAGGCGCCGACCTCCAGCGCCCGCGCCTGGATCCGCGCCGCCAGGGCCTTCTGGGCGTCGAGGTCCGGCGCGTCGAACCACGCGCCGCGCAGTTCCTCCAGGGGCGCGTCCGTCAGCCAGCTCGGCACGCCGGCCCGGCCGTTCCCGCGGGCGGCCAGATGGTAGGCCGGCGAGAGGTGGTCGAGCCCGCCGGAGAAGATGCCGAACATCGACCAGCCCCCCTGGTCCAGGGGCTTGGCGTTCAGGATCCGCTGGTTGACCGTCCCCCAGTCGGTGGCGACGACGTCGAGGTTCATCCCGATCTTGCGGCAGGCATCGGCCATCACCTCGCAGATCGCGTTGATCCGCGGCACGTCGGTCCCGGAGAGCAGCACGACGCGCTCGCCCTTGTAGCCCGCCGCCGCCAGCGCCCGCTTCGCGGCGGCGAGATCGCGGGGGGCAGTCAGCGCCTCCATGCCGGCCGAGGACGCCATCGGCCCGCCAGCCGTGAAGATGCCGACGGGCCCGCGCCGGATCGCCGGGTCGCTGCCGGCGACGGCGTCCATCATCTCGGTCTGGTCGACGGCCGCGAGCAGCGCCCGGCTGATCGCGGGATTGTCGAAGGGCGGCAGGGTGTGGTTGAGGCGGATCTGGCCGATCAGCCCGGCGGTCTCCACCAGATCCACCCGCACGGCGGGCTGGCGGTTCAGGTCCGGCACGAGATCGACGAGGGGCTGCTCCCACCAGTCGATCTCGCCCGAGCGCAGGGCGCCGGCCGCGGTCGCGCCGTCGGGGATCGTGCGCCACTCGACGCGGTCGAAATGCGCGATCCGCGGCCCCGCCGTGAAGCTCGGCGTGCCGTCGGGGCGCGGTCGATAGGCCTCGAACCGGCGGTAGACGTTGAGCGAGCCCGGGACCCGCTCCTCGGGGACGAAGCGGAACGGGCCGCTGCCGACGATCTCCGGCACCGGCTGCGTCGCGGGCGTCGCGCTCAGGCGCTCCGGCATGATCACCGGGACGTAGGAGGTCGGCTTGGCCAGGGCGTCCGGCAGGAGCGGGAAGGGCCGCTTCAGGCGGAACTGCACCACCGTGTCGGAGGGCGCCGAGAGTTCGTCCACCGTCGCGAACAGGGCCCCGCCGTAGGCATCGCGCTGCGCCCAGCGCTTCAGGCTCGCCACCACGTCGCGGCCGAGGACGGGCGTCCCGTCGTGGAAGCGCAGGCCGTCCCGCAGGGTCAGGCGCCACGTGAGGCCATCGGACGCGACCTCGTGGCCCGCCACCATCTGCGGCTGAGCGCGGTAGGCGGTGTCGAGGCTGTAGAGCGTGTCGAACACCATCAGCGCGTGGGTGCGCGTGACGTAATTGGTGGTGATGATCGGGTCGAGGAGCGCGAGGTCCGCGTAGGGGACGAACCGCAGGGTCGTCGCGGAGGCCGCTCGGACCAGGGCCGGCCGGGCAAGAGCCCCGGCCATCAGGGCTCCGGCGCCGGTCAGCAGGGTGCGTCGCTTCATGAATCGATCCCGGTCACGGCGGCGTCCGATCTGGCCGCAAGCCGGGTTCGCGTGCAAGTGGTGCGCCACTGCCGCGCTTCGATCGGGATCTCAGAACCCGCCCGGGCCGGGAGCCGGACGGGTCGCCCGTGATCGCGCTGCGCGCGCCCTCAGGCGGCGCGCGACCAGCGGATGTCGCCGAGGCTCTCGCGGAAGGCGAAGCGGGCGAGATGATCGGACACGACGTTCTCCAGCCGGGTCAGGTTGACCGGGTCGGAGCTGTCGATGCGCATCACCAGGGCGTCGGGCTCGGCATCGAAGGTGCAGACGCGGTCCTCGCCGAAGGGCACGGTGCCGTGAACGGGGGTCGCCTCGACCTTGAACTTGTGGCTCCAGTGCCGGCAGAGCTGCTGCAGGTAGCGGCTCGCCTCGGTGGTCTGCACGCGGGCCTGGGAGGTGGGCATTCCGTCGGTCTCCAGATGGATGTGAAAACAGCCTGTCGGTGACGGTTCGTCGTTCGATCTCGCACGTGCGAGATAGGGAGGCCTCAGAGCAATTGCCATGCCTGGCGCCGACGGATCCGTCTCCGCCGTCTGTATTGAGCGTGTGTCCGAAGCGTTAGCAGCGGCTTAACGCGACGGGCCGCCCCGGCGGTTCGCGGCGCGGCGTGGCTGTCCTGCACCCGTCTCCGCGCCGAATTATGGCGCGATGCACAAATTCGCTCAGGCCGGCGGCGGGCCGCGATCGGTCGGGACGAGCACCTTGCCGGGGTTGAGCAGGTCGTCCGGATCGAGCGCGGCCTTCAGGCGCCGCATGAGGTCGAGCCCGACCGGGTCGCCGTAGCGCGCGAGTTCCTCGCGCTTGATGAGGCCGACGCCGTGCTCGGCCGCGATGGAGCCGCCCAGGGCGTGCACGAGGTCGTGAACGATCCGGTTGAACCGGCCCCAGGCGGACAGGAACGCCGCGGGCTCCATGCCGGGCGGCTGTGACAGGTTGAAATGGATGTTGCCGTCGCCGAAATGGCCGAAGCCGCAGGGCCTCAGGCCCGGCATCTCGGCGAGGCAGGCCGCCCCCGCCCGCTCCAGGAACTCGGGCAGGCGGGAGAGCGGCACCGACACGTCGTGCTTGATCGAGGCGCCCTCGCGGGTCTGCGCTTCGGGAACGCCCTCGCGCAGGCGCCAGAGCGCGGCGTTCTGGGCCCCGCTGGTCGCGATGGTGGCGGCGGCGATCAGCCCGTCCTCCAGGGCCTGCCCGAGGGCCGATTCCAGTTCGGCCCCCGTGTCGGCGTCCGGGCGCGCGGACGCGACCTCGATCAGCGCGTAGGCGCCGTGCGCGCCGTCCAGCGGCCGCACCGTCCCCGGGATGTGGCGGAGCACGATCTCCAGGGCGAAGGGCGGCAGGTACTCGAACGCCGTGAGGTCGCGGTCCATCCGCGTCCGCAGGAAGACGAACAGGTCCAGAGCCGCCTTCGCCGAGTCGAGGCCGACGAAGGCGACGCTCGTCGAGCGCGGCCGCGGGAACAGCTTCAGCACCGCCGCCGTGACGATGCCCAGCGTGCCCTCCGAGCCGATGAAGAGCTGCTTCAGGTCGTAGCCGGCATTGTCCTTGCGCAGGGCCCTGAGCCCGTTCCAGACGCGCCCGTCGGCGAGCACGACCTCGAGCCCGAGGACGAGGTCGCGGGCGTTGCCGTAGGCGAGGACCGCGATCCCGCCGGCATTGGTGCTGACGCCGCCGCCGATCCGGGCGGAGCCGCGCGACGCGTAGGAGAGCGGGAACAGCATGCCGGCGGCCTCGGCCGCCTCCTGCACCTCCTGCAGGATCATCCCGGCCTCGACCGTGATGGTGGCGTCCACCGGGTCGACCGCGCGCAGGCGGTTCATGCGTTCCAGGGACAGGACGACGCCGCCCTGCGGCACGCCGGCGCCGGTGAGGCCGGTATTGCCCCCGAGCGGCACGACGGCGATCCCGGCCTGCGTGCAGGCGCGGACCGCGAAGGCGACCTCCTCGGTGCTCCCCGGCCGAAGTACGGCCAGGGCCGACCCGGTGAACAGGCGGCGGCTCTCCGTCAGGTAGGGCGCGAGGGCGTCGGGATCCGTGAGCACGTGCCGCGCGCCGAGCCCGTCCCGGAGCGCGGTCAGCAGGGTGTCGAGGGCGGCTGTCGGCGTCATCGCGCGGATTCTGTAGGCCGGAGCAGGCCGGAGGCAAGCGCCGGTATGGCGCGCGCCGATGCGGACCTTACAACGATGATGTAGGGCCCGGGCGTCGTCGCGCCGGTCCACCCGGACGATCCACCGCAGAGGCAGAGATGCTCTCCGTCATCCAGAACCCGCCCCGCATCGCGCTCCCCATCGTCGGCAGCAGCGACTTCTATCCCGTCCGCCGCGTCTACTGCGTCGGGCGCAACTACGCCGCCCACGCCCGCGAGATGGGCGCGGACCCGGACCGCGAGCCGCCGTTCTTCTTCATGAAGCCCGCCGACGCCCTGCAGATCGTCGGGCCGGAGCCGACGGCCCACGCCTACCCGCCGAAGACCGCCAACTACCATTTCGAGGTGGAGATGGTCGCGGCCCTCGCGAGCGGCGGCAGCGACATCCCGGCCGCGACCGCCCTGGAGCACGTCTACGGCTACGCCATCGGCCTCGACATGACCCGGCGCGACGTCCAGGACGAGGCCAAGAAGATGTCGCGGCCCTGGGACACCGCCAAGGCGGCCGACGGGTCGGGGCCGATCGGCGCGCTCCACCCGGTCTCCGCCATCGGCCACCCGGCCAAGGGCGCCATCACCCTGTCGGTCGACGACGAGGTCCGCCAGAAGGGCGACCTCGGCGACATGATCTGGTCCGTCGCCGAGCAGATCGCCTACCTGTCGGGCTACTTCGCCCTGCAGCCCGGCGACCTGATCTTCACCGGCACGCCCTCCGGCGTCGGCCCGGTCCAGCGCGGCCAGCGCATGGTCGCGGCGATCGACGGTCTCGGCGCCATCACCCTCGACGTCGTCTGAGCCGCGCAGCCGCATGCTCCTCGATCGGCCGCTGCTGCGGCGCCTGTTCCACCTCGGGGCGCTCGCGTCCCGGGGCATGACCCTCGGCGTGCGCGGCGTCGCCCTCGACGGGGCCGGGCGCGTCGCCCTGGTGCGCCACACCTACGTGAGTGGCTGGCACCTCCCCGGCGGCGGCGTCGAGCGCGGCGAGACCGCGCGCGACGCGATCGTGCGGGAGTTCCGCGAGGAGGCGGAGATCGTCGCCGAGGGAGAGCCGCGCCTGCACGGCCTCTATCGGAACGTGGTCGCCGCGCCCCGCGACCACGTCGCCCTGTTCGTCCTGCCGGCCTTCACGGTCCTGCGCCCGAAGGCGCCGGACCGGGAGGTCGCCGAGTGCGCCTTCTTCCCGGTGGACGCGCTCCCCGGGGGCACCACGCGCGGGACCCGCGCCCGGCTCCGGGAGATCCGCGACGGCCTCCCGCCGGAGCCGAACTGGTAAATCGTGACGGTTCGCGAAAAGGGCGCTTGCGTCGCCCGGCGGAATGGTGTTTAGAGAGCCGCGCCGGGGGCCGCCGGCACGAAAGTCCGGGCGGCGCGGCACAGTGAGCGGGTGTAGCTCAGGGGTAGAGCACAACCTTGCCAAGGTTGGGGTCGAGGGTTCGAATCCCTTCGCCCGCTCCAAAAAATCTCATTATCGCATGTACTTGCTGGATCGTTGCAACGCCTTACCCCGGCGTTGCAGCTTTCCAGGCAGCACCGAGGCGGCACCGGGTATGCCATGGTGCGGAACTCGCGTAAGGGTTTCCTCCGAAGGAATGGGCAAGCGACGGCTCGCTCCGATTTTTCCGACCTCGGTCGCGCTGGATCTCCCGTCCGCCTAGGCGCCTTCGTAGCTCGATCTCGACTTGGGTGCGGGACACGGGGCCGGCGCATTCCTTCTGCCTTCGCAGAAATCCGCTGCCATCGGTCTGGGCGGCTGTGGCGCTCGTTGATCGACGACATCCAAGGTCGGAGGCGTTCGACGTTTCAGGCGTTGTCCGCGGCGTTGCCGATCCAGGGGACGCTGGTTCCTTCGGTGCTCCGTGGTCCATTAGGGCGCCTCCTCCGTCCGATGGCGAACGCGGTTCGAAAGTGGGCCGGTGCTTCATATGAACTCGACGCGGGCATGTCGGCGGCCGAGATCGCGCGCTGGGCGCGGTCGCACTTTGGGACATTGCGGAGGTCCTGCCGTTCTTAAGCGCACGAGGTCGCGTTTGGTCCACGATGGGATCGAAACCGTCGGAGCGAGCTGCAGCGTCGGCTTGGGTCACGAGGGTTGCTTCGTCCAATCCCCGGTACAAGTTGGAGACATTCGTAGGGGCCTTGGCCATCAGAGACCACAAGCCGAGGATTGTATTCCGCAGTCCGGCCGTCGTGGCAGCGGCCGCGTTGAGGCCGGGCCAGGCGGCATGCGCCCTACCCAGTCATTGATTGAGGTTGGTTATTCCGTTGGCCCCGTTTTGCGTCGCCGGGACGCTTCTGCGCCGGCCGGGGTCTGTCGACCGATAGGTCGCGTTCAACAACGGCCGGACAGCGGCCTGTCAGGCCCCATTGTTCTCATGCGAGAATGGTCGCCCTTGG